>JAFQZB010000039.1 GCA_017406175.1 Selenomonadaceae bacterium
CCTGAAAATGTTGAGCGTTAAACAATCTTCACTTTGCGTATTTTTAGAGGCAGCTTCATTTTTGTCATCATTTTGAACAGCCGTCGCACCGAATTTTTTTGCGTCGAAAGTCTTATTTGACGGTTTTAATGGTTGAGGAGCCTGCCAGCGTAATTTTCCGACGGGCGGTTGAGCGTATGGGATTCCGAGCCATGTTTTTACGCCGTTTTCGTCGACAAAGCCGTTAAACGTTCCGTAGCGAGTTTTAACTGTGCAATCATCCGCCGCAAAGACTTCAACGGGCATCGCCATTGCCAACGCCGTCGCTGATGACAGCTTAATGAACTCTCTGCGCGTTAAGTTTGGCATAAAATCACGTCCTTTAGTCTTCGTAGACGTAGCGCAAGGAGTTTAAATTATCCGTGTTCAAATCTTTATGACAGACGCAACCTTTCGAGTTTAGCTCCATAGTTTGACGATTATTAGCGGAATATTTCTCCCAATGCGGAATAAATTCGTTATCGGGATTGCCGGTCGCCGCGAAAGCCGCCCACGACGCTTGAACTTGCTTTACAAGAGTTTGATTCGGATTCGGCACAATGTGGTCGCCAACGTTGAAGGTATACGGCAAGTCGACAGCGTGACATGAGCGCAAATTTTCAATCGTCGACGGCTCACTGAACAGATAAAAATACACGTCATCGAATTTTGATTGATATTCCGCCGTCAACTCTTGCCCGACGCGCCAATCCAACTGATTCACAAATTCGCCGTAAGTTTCTTCGGTATCGGGGCGATTTTTCAGCCACGCGCGATAAATTTCCTCTGGAGTGCGCGAAGTATATTTCATCATTGCATGCGAAAGATTTTTTGGTTCTGCGCGGAAGGCTTCAAAGAAATTGTCCATGTAAAACAACCAATAACGCCACTCGTCGGCGGTCGTGCCCGTCAACATTTTAATTCCGCGTGCGCCGCCGTCTTTCAACTCTTGGAAAGGATTAGTTGGCAAAAATTTTCCGTCGCACGTCGGCATATAATCTATTTCAGTTTGAGCAGAGCGGAGTTCCTTCATTTTTTCGTAAAGCTTCACCAGTTCGGCGGCAGATTTCTTCATCATGTCACGCATAGTCTTCGCGCCGCCGAGTTCCATATACATTTCTGCAACTTGAGCGGAATATTCCGGAGTGTTAGTCATATACGAGTTTGCGGACTGCGGAATTGCTTTTTGGAAAAGATTTTTTGCCGCAGGAGTAACTGCCAGAATCATAATTGACATTGAGCCGGCACTTTCGCCGAAAACCGTAATGTTATCGGGATTGCCGCCGAATGCCGCGATATTTTCTTTAACCCACGCCAACGCCGCGACTTGGTCTTTCATTCCGAGATAACCGCTGTCTTCATAGGCAGAATCAATTTCCGCGAAGTTCACGAAGCCGAAAACATGGGTACGATAATTGAACGTTACGATAACGACATTATGCGCCGCCGCAAAATTGCTACTGTAATAAAGCGGGTCGCTACTGCCGCCGCCTTGAAAGCCGCCGCCGTGAATAAAAACCATTACTGGCTTATTTTTACCGTTGCCGCGTGTCCAAATGTTGAGCGTCAGGCAATCTTCGCTTTGCGGGTTTACAGAGGCTCCTTCATTCTCGTCAACTTCTTGACAAGTCGTGAAGCCGAATTTTTTAGCCTCGAAAGTCTTATTTGTCGGTTTTAATGGTTGAGGAGCCTGCCAGCGAAGTTTTCCGACGGGCGGTTGAGCAAATGGAATGCCCAACCAGGTTTTGACTCCTTGCTTGTCAACAAAACCATTAAATGTACCGTAGCGAGTTTTAACGGTACAATCCTCAGCCGCAAATACGTTAATCGGCATTGAAATCGCCAATGTAGCCATTGCGGCTGTCTTGATGAAGTCTCTTCGCGTTAAGTTTGACATAAAATCGCCCCCTTTATCTTTCGTAGACATAACGCAGGGCGTTTAAGTTCTGAGTGTTCAAATCCTTATGCAAGACGCAACCTTTCGAGTTCAGTTCCATAGTTTGACGATTGCCGGCGGAATATTTCTCCCAGTGCGGAATAGTTTCGTTGTCAGGGTTGCCAGTAGCCGCAAATGCCGCCCATGACGCCTGAATTGCCCTTACGAGGTTTTGATTCGGTGTAAACTCTTCGGACGATACGTTGAAGGTATACGGAAGGTCAAAAGCGTGGCACGAGCCTAACATTTCAATCGGCGACGGCTCACTGAACAGATAAAAATACACGTCAGCGAATTTCGATTGATATTCAGAAGATAATTCCTGACCGACACGCCAATCGACCTGCGTAACGAAATCTGCGAAGTTATCTTCTGTATCGGGACGCCCATTGAGCCATTTTTTATAAACTTCTTCTGGAGTTTGCGCTTGGTATCTTCTGAGAGCGATAGAAATTTTTCCAGGATTACTGCGGAAGATTTTAAAGAAATTCTCATCGCCCAAAAGGAATGCTCGCCACTCGTCAGCGGTCGTGCCGGTTAAAAATTTAATTCCGCTTGCCGCGCCGTCTCTTAACGCCTTAAGCGGGTCACGAGGCAAAAATTTTCCGTCTGCGGTCGGTGCAAATTCATTAAGATTGCTTCCGTCGCTTGTGAGTAAATATTTTGCGTAAAGTTGTTGGAGTTCGACGGCTGATTTCTTCATCAAGTCGCCGACAGTCTTTGCGCCGCTGAATGCCATAAATTTTTCTGCGGTTTGGGCTGAAATTTCCGGCTCGTTATAAAAATCGAGGCATCCAGACTGCGGAATTACTTTTTGGAACAAACCTTTGGCGGCAGGGATAACCGTAAGCAACATCGTCGAAATTGAACCGGCACTTTCGCCAAAAACCGTAATATTATCCGGGTCGCCGCCGAATGCCGCGATATTTTCCTTAACCCACTTCACAGCAGCCACTTGGTCTTTAGTTCCGAGGTATCCGCTGTCCTCATAGGCAGAATCAATGCTTGCGAAGTTCATAAAGCCGAAAACGTTAAGTCTATAGTTCAAAAAAACGATAACGACATCTTGCGCCGTCACAAAATTTGGTCCGCTGTAAAGTCCTTCGCTCGAATAGCCGCCGACGAATGCCCCGCCGTAAATCCAGACCATAACGGGCTTATTTTTGCCTTCGCCACGTGTGAAAATGTTCAGCGTCAAGCAATCTTCGCCTTGCCGAACGTCATCATCATCTAAAAGCGGCTTGTCGAGTTTCATATCAGCTTGCATGGGAGAATCACTTAATTTTTTAGCGTCGAAAGTCTTATTTGACGGTTTCAAAGGTTGGGGGGCTTGCCAACGAAGTTTTCCGACGGGTGGTTGAGCAAATGGAATACCGAGCCAAGTTTTTACGCCGTTTTCGCCGATAAAGCCGTTAAACGTCCCGTAGCGGGTCTTCGCAGTGCAATCACTTGCCGCAAAAGCTTTGTTGTCAGGCAGAAAACCAATCGTATTAGCCGCCAAAAAGCCTAGCGCGGCAACTTTGATGAAGTCTCTTCGCGTTAAGTTTGACATAAAATCACTTCCTTTAATTAATGCAGAAATTATAACAAACGCTTATGACAGTATCAAGCGAACAAAAAAATTCCCCGACGCCTTGTCGAGGCGGTTATTATCTTTTACATGGAGAAAACTTTCTTGCCCTCAAAGTAGGTTGCTTTGGGTTTGGCAGTGTGAATTTCCGTCACGGGGCAAGTAAGCACGTCTTTGTTGACGAGGAGGAAGTCAGCATATTTGCCGGGCTTGATACTGCCGCGTTCATTTTCGAGGAATATTTGCTTGGCGACGGCGATAGTCAGCGCGTTAAGGGCTTGTTCGCGTGTGACGAGTTCTTCCGTCCACCACGGCTTGCCTGTCTCAAGGTAGCATTGCCCCGTAATTGCAATTTCCATGACGCCGAACGGGTCGTCGGGGCTGTTGCTCAAGGCAGGGAAGTCCGTGTGCGAAGAAATATTGATGCCGTTATCGAAGTATGACTTGATAGGATAAGCCTTGTCGCCCATGCCTTCGGGAACGAGTTCGGGCATCTCCGCCTGCTCTTCGTCGGACAGATGATGCCACTGCATGCCCGCAACGACGTAGATGTTGTGGTCTGCTATGCGCTTATAGTCGTCAGGAAGGACTTGGTGCAGGTGCACGAGGGTATTGCGCATTTCATCTTTGCCGCCGTTTATGTAGGCGTTGATGGCGCGATTGATTGCCATGTTGCCCATCGTGTGAATGTGCAGGGACAAATTTTCTGCATTAGCCGCACGGGCTATTTCGGTTACTTCCTCTTCCGTCCAGTTGACGATGCCTTGGTGCCCGTCGGGATAGGGCGGCTCGACAAAGCCCGTGCCGCTTTCGACCGTGCCGTCCATGAAGAGTTTAACCCAGTTCGTCTTGACGTGCGCGGAGGAGTATTTTTGAACGTCAAGGACATTGGCAAAGGTCTTGTCAGCGTCCATCCAGCTTTCGATTTCGTAAGTCAAACCCAATATGAAGTGCATATCGCCCGTCTTGTCCATCTGTTGAGCCGCCTTGTAGAGGTTGTCGGTGTAGAAATAATTGCCCCAGCCGTCGACATACATAGTGTAGCCTTCGGACAACAAATGCTGTTGAATTTTAGCCATGGTTTCTTTCGCCACGTCGACGGAAAAGAGGTTGTCGTTGTCCAGGAAAGAACGCGTGTAAGTTCCCGCCTGTTCCTTAAGAAAACCTGTAGGCTTGCCGTCGGAGTCAAAGACGATTTCGCCGCCGCGTATGTCGTCGCCTTTTTTGAGAATGATGCCGTCCGCCGTCATGATGCCCGCGTTGACAAGCGCAAGTGTGTTCGTCAAACCCTTATGCCCTTCCTCGTCGGCGAAGTACATTGGAATATCGTTGCAGATGGCATCCAGCTGTTGACGGGTCGGCATATTTTTCAGGAAGTCCATCGTGTTCCAGCCGAAGCCGAAGATAGACGTTGCCCCGGCCGCTTTTGCCTTCTCGACGGCGGCGGGAACGACTTCCGTCAAAAACTTTTCAACGCTGTCTTCCCTGTCGATAATCGTGCCGACTGAATGCATTCCGAGACCTAACGAATAGTGCGCGTGCCCGTTGCCGCACGAAGGCATAACCAGCCCCTTGCCGGTGTAGTCGATGACTTCGGTTTTTCCTTTGTCGATAAAAGCTTCGACCCCTGCCTTATCGCCGACGTAGACAAACTTGCCGTCCTTGACCGCGAACGCTTCGACAAACCGATTGTCCTCGGACGTGAATATCTTACCGTAAACAACGAGGTCGGCTTTTGTTTTATCAGCCGCGAAAACTTCAACGGGAACAGTCATTGCCAACGCCGCCATAGACGCCGTTTTGATAAACTCCCTGCGCGTTAAGTTTGACATATTATCACGCCCTTACATGGAGAAAACTTTCTTGCCTTCAAAGTAGGTCGCTTTTGGCTTGGCAGTGTGAATTTCTTTTACGGGGCAAGTCAGCACATCTTTGGTAACGAGGAGGAAGTCGGCATATTTACCGGGTTTGATACTGCCGCGTTCGTTTTCAAGGAACATTTGCCTTGCGCAACCGATTGTCAGGGCGGTGAGAGCCTGTTCGCGGGTGACGAGTTCTTCAGTCCACCACGGATTCCCGCCTTCAAAGTAACAGACGCCCGTCAATGCAATTTCCATAACTCCAAACGGGTCATCGGGGCTGTTGCTCAAGGCAGGGTAATCCGTGTGTAAAGAAACGGGGATGCCATTATCGAAGAACGACTTCATCGGGTAGCCTTGGTACGCAAATTTTCCAGGGAGCGTGGTTTTAAATTCCTCGGCTTGTTCTTTGAAGGCGTGGTGCCAAAGCATTCCGGAGGTGACGTAAATGTTATTATCTGCCATTCGCTTATAATCGGGCTCATTGACGTTGCGCAGGTGGACAACCGTATTGCGCATGTCAGGCTTGCCGCCGTTTATGTATGCATTGACGACGCGATTGACGCCCGCATTGCCGAGCGCATGTATATGCATGGTCAAACCGTTCGCATTAGCCTTGCGCGTGATGTCAGTTATTTCCTCTTCCGTCCAGTTGACGATTCCTTGATGCCCGTCAAGATAAAGCGGTTCAATAAAGCCCGTGCCGCTTTCGACCGTGCCGTCCATAAAAAGTTTAATCCAGTTCGGCTTTATCCTTGCGGAAGCGAATTTCTTAGCGTCAGCGGCTTTGGTCAATTTCTCGTCAATGTTCATCCAGCTATCAAATTCGTAAGTCGTGCCCAAGACGAAATGCATATCACCGGATTTTTCAAACTGCTGAGCCGCCCGATAATAAACGTCGTTGAAGAAGTAGCTGGAGTAGCCGTCAAGATACATCGTGTAGCCTTCGGACAACATCTGCTCTTGAACTTTTGCTATAGTTGCTTTTGCCATGTCGACAGTAAAGAGGCTTTCATTGTCCAGGAAGGAACGCACGTAAGTCGAGGCTTGCTCCTTAAGAAAACCAGTAGGCTTGCCGTCGGAGCCCATGACGATTTCGCCGCCGCGTATGTCGTCGCCCTTTTTGAGAACCGTGCCGTCTTCTGTCATGATTCCCGCCTTGACGAGCAAAAGCGTATTCACCAGAGACTTATGATTTTCCTCGTCGGCGAAGAACATCGGAATATCACTGCAAAAAGCGTCCAGCTGTTGGCGGGTAGGCATATTATGTTTAAATTTCTCGTACTCCCAGCCCATGCCGTATACAACTTTTGCGCCCTTGTCGCGTGCCTTCTTGACCGTAGAGGGAACGATTTCCGTTAGGAACTTGTTCACGTCATCGTCATAGCCAATCATCGTTCCGAATGACTGTACAGCATAAGCCGACAAATAATGAGCGTGACCGTTGCCGCAGGCGGGCATGACAAGCCCTTTGCCCGTGTAGTCGATAACTTCCGTCTTGCCTTTGTCGATAAAAGCTTTGGCTCCCGCTCTGTCGCCGACGTAGACAAACTTGCCGTCCTTAACGGCGAACGCCTCGACAATCTTGTTGCCTTCGGAAGTGAATATCTTGCCATAGACTACGAGGTCGGAACCAGCCTTTTCTGCCGCGAAAACTTCAGCGGGAACCGCCATTGCCAACGCCGCTAGCGACGCTGTCTTGATAAATTCTCTTCGGGTTATTCCTTTAAACATAAAAACACCTTCCTTTTAATAGTGATGCCATTATCTTATTTTCCGCGTCGTCAAGCAATGGGGGTTCCAGAATGTCACACCTGCTTTGCGAAGGACGTATTGTTTTTCCCGCGTTGCATGGTTAAACTACAGAAAAAAAGAAATGAGTAAAATAAAATGCGCGTGTTGTTTGCAGAAACCTTGAAAAAACTTCGTAATGACAAAGGGCTTTCGCAACGGGAATTGGCAGAGCGAATCTATGTTACTCGTTCCACAGTTGCTCGCTGGGAAAGCGGTAGCCGTTTGCCGGACGCCATGATGATTTCCCGACTGTCCAAGAGTCTCGATACGGACGTAAATACGCTACTTTCGGCGGCGGTTGAAAGCGACGACGCCCCAAATGTCATCATGGTCGACGACAGAAAAATATTTTTATCGGGAGCCTTAACCATTTTGGAAGAGGTAATGCCTAACGCCATAATCACGGGCTTTACTCGCCCATCGGAGGCGATTGAATACGCGAAGGCAAATCGAATCGCGTTGGCTTTTCTGGATATTGAGCTGGGAAAAACAAATGGGTTCGACCTTTGCCGCACATTGCTTGCGATTAATCCCCGCACCAATGTAGTTTACCTGACTGCCTACATCGAGTATTCCTTTGATGCGTGGAGCACGGGAGCCAGCGGTTTTACCCTCAAGCCGATAACGGCTGAAGGTGTTCGGGCGCAACTAAAAAACCTCCGCTATCCGTTTTCGTTGGGAGGTGCAGAGGATTGAGTTTAGAGCAAATTTATTTCTTCGTATGCGGCGCGGTGCTGGTATTGACGATGCTGACATTGTGGATAGCCGTCATCATGCCCAGCCCGAACCAATGGAACAAGCGTTTCTTCATCACTCTGTTTGCAATCTTCGTGCTTTGTATGTTCGCCCTTTTCGTAGACCTCTTGATTTACACAGATCCGAGCATGGCAGTGGCGGAAAGAATTACCGCCTATTTTGAATATCTGCTCCTTTCGATACCAATGCCAATGTTTACGGCGTATCTGTTGCGCACTTGCGGAGAAGACCGGCGAGAAAGTTCTCTTTTCCGAACCGTCATTGTCCTTTGGGGCGTATTCTTCCTCTTGTTGGCAATAGCTCAGTTTACGACGTTCCTATATTACGTCACGCCAGATAATCGATATATCCGCGGTCCTTGGCATTGGCTTTTGGTGGCTCCAATATTCGCGGTTATGTTCCTCAATCTGGCAGGCGTTATTCAAAGACGCGATAAGTTGCCTGGAAAATATTTTGTCGCTTTCCTGATTCATCTGCTACCGTTGCAGATCGCCTTGCTAGTCAATGCTATGGGTATCGAAACTCTCGTAATCGTCGTATTGGGACTGTGCATATCAACGCTTGCAATGTTCGCCATTATCCTCTACGACCAGATTGAGTCTTATGTGGGGCAACAGCGGGAAATTGCTCATCAACGCGCAAGCATTATGGTATTGCAAATGCGTCCGCACTTCATCTACAACGCCATGATGAGTATCTACTACCTTTGCGCGAAGGATCCCAAAAAGGCTCAGCAAGTCACGCTGGATTTTACGACCTATCTTCGCAAAAATTTTACAGCTATTGCTAGCGAAGATACTGTTCCTTTTTCCGACGAATTGGAACATACTCGCGCTTATCTTGCCGTTGAACAGGTTCAATTCGAGGATAGCCTTTGTGTTGAATACGACACGCCGCATAAAAATTTTCGATTGCCACCGCTTACACTGCAACCTATTGTGGAGAATGCAGTCAAACACGGCATGGATCCGGAGTATGCTCCGCTTCACATTTCCATTAGAACTCGTGAAACGGATTCTAACATTGAGATTATCGTTGAAGACACGGGACCCGGCTTTACACCTGCCGATGATGACTGTGAGCCGCATATCGCGTTGGCGAACATAAAAAATCGCTTGGAAATGATGTGCGGCGGAAAATTGACGATAAAACCCCGCGAAGGCGGCGGAACGGTGGTTAGCGTGATAATTCCTTGACTCCTCCGAAATTTGTATAACTACAGTTTGTTCACCCTCGAATAGTTTTCAAGTAAATGACCTCATACTCCGCAATAATCTCTTTGCCGTAATTTTTATTCTCGTGTCTGGACGGACTTTTTTCAAGACAAATTTTTCTTTTCAAATCGTTTTTTCCGTCGCGAACCTAAAAAACTTACTATCCCGCAACTTTTCATGCCAAAAAATTTTTTCATGCTATAATCGACGGCGAGGGGTGGTCAAATGAAGATTCAGACTATCGAATACTATTTCCGCGAAGTGATTTTGTCGATGTTCCGCAAAAGATGGATGACTTTCGCCTCAATCGGGACTGTCGCCGTCTCTTTGTTCGTTTTAGGCGTTTTTTTGATTCTCGTCATGAATATTAACAAAATGGCGGCGTCTCTTGAAAGCCAAGTGCAAATTTCCGTCTATATCAATGACAATCTGCCCGAACAAGGTCGAAATGAGATTGAACGCATGACTAAAGACCTTAAAGGCGTCTCGAAAGTCGAATTTGTGCCACGTGAGGAGGCTTTAAAGAAGTTACAGGAGCGACTTGGCGATAATAAAAAGATTTTGGACGCTCTCGGCGAATCAAATCCACTTCCAAACGCATTTTTAGTCACTGTGAACAATCCTGACGACGTAAAAAAGACTGCTGCGGCAATTTCTGACCTTTACGGCGTCGACGAAGTTAAATATGGGCAAGACGTAGCCGCAAACCTGTTTGAACTGACTCATCTGTTAAGATTTTTTGGACTTATATTAATGGGATTGCTCCTGTTCGCTACGATTTTTATAATTTCAAACACAATACGGCTTACAGTCTTCGCCCGACGCAAAGAAATCGCGATTATGAAGTATGTAGGCGCAACTGATTGGTTTATTCGGTGGCCATTCATCTTAGAAGGCATAGGATTAGGGATAATCGGCGGCGGAGTGAGTGCATTGGCACTTCGGAGCTTTTATTCGGCGATGGTCGCGAAAATTTATGAATCGCTAGCATTTTTCCCGATGGTCGAGCAATATCCGTTCATGCACTACGTAACAATCGCATTAATCGCCGCAGGAATATTTATCGGCATTTTAGGCAGTACAATTTCCCTCAAACGCTTTATGGAGGTTTAAAAGTTGAAAAAGTTTCTAATATTGCTGGCGGCGATGATTTTCATGATGAATTCGCCGGTATTCGCTGATGATGAAGAGATTCAACAGCTAGAAGAGGAAAAAGCAGGCTACGAAGAGGCGGCAGAACGTGCGCGGGCGGCGGCGGAACTGATTCAAGGCAAAATTGATTCGGTATCAGAGTTGAAACGCGAATTGGACGAGGATGCGGCGGTTGCGACTGTCGATTACGAGGAAAAACAAGCGGCATTAGACGAAACTTTATATCGCATAGACGAGAACGAAGCAAAATTAGCCGAAGTGACAGAAGAACTTAATGCAAAGCATGGAGTCCTTGAAAATCGCGTGCGGGACATCTATATCAACGGGCAAATTTCGTATTTAGACGTATTATTTGGGGCGCAAGACTTCGCAGACCTCTTAACGCGCATGGATTTGCTAAAAAGGGTCGTCATTCGTGATTCGGAGCTAGTCGCGGACGTTTTAGCCTATCAAAAGGAAATAAAAGAGGTCGGCAAGCAGTTAGAAGCGGACAAACGCATACAAGAAGAGCTAGCGACTAAGGCGCAACGGGCAATGGAGGTAAAATTAGAGAAAGTCGCTAAGCAACAGGCACTAATCGACCTAATGCAGAACGATAAAAACGTTTACGACCGGCAATACGATGAGATGATGGCATCTTCGGCTGAAGTGACGCGATTAATCAACGAAAAACAGGAAGAAATGCGTCGGGCAGCTGAAGAGGCACGTAGACAAGCAGAAATGGAAGCGCGGAGGCAATCTGGCAATGTAGAATACGTTCCGGAGGAAAATGGCGGCTATGTTATGCAAAATTACGGCGGCGGAATGATTTGGCCTGTTTCAGGGCCGATAACGTCTGAATTTGGCTGGCGGACGCATCCAATCTTCGGAAATGCGAGATTTCATAGCGGATTAGACATTGGCGCGGATTATGGAGTTCCAATTCATGCGGCGGCAAGCGGAGTAGTGATTGAATCTGGCTGGATAGGCGGCTACGGCAACACGATTATGATTGACCACGGCAGCGGAATAGTAACTTTATACGGTCACAACGAAAGTTTAGCGGTCGGCGTCGGTCAGCAGGTAAATCAAGGTGATGTGATTGCTTATTGCGGCTCGACGGGCAATTCAACAGGTCCTCACTGCCATTTTGAGGTTAGATTAGGCGGAGAACCGGTCAGCCCGTGGGATTATCTTTAATTAAATCTTAATTTGGGGCTAAAAAGAGGCTAAAGTAACGGAATTAATCTTCCGATATAGTTTTTGTTGAAAGTAAGGACGCTAAATCAGCGGATTCATATAAAAAGCCTCAAGTGGGACAGCTCCAAGGAGTGTCGCCGATAAAAAACTTGCAGGGCGTCAACAACAGCAAAAAAAAGCAGTCGACTTAAGGAAGGTCGGCTGCTTTTAGCATGAAAGGACTTGATGACATGAAGAAAGTTAAAATTACGGTGATTCGGAAGGCTCGCTACGATGATTTGATTGCTCGCTATGAAAATCCGCTTGAGAACGCCTGCGACATGACGGAAGGAGAAATTTTTATCGCAAACGGTTGGGAACGCCCGGAAAATTTCTGTTTAAGTGCGTGGGAAACGATTTCACCGTTTGTAATGGCTTTATCGCATGGCGCGGAGGATTTTTATTCGGGCTGGATGAAAAATCCTAAGTCAGCGATGCTATCGTGCAATGATGGCTTTCGTCCGGTTAGTTTTTTGCTTGAAACGCTGAACGAAGACGCCGATTAATCATCTGATAGCCCGAATAAGGTCGCGGAGCTTACTTTCGGCGATAATTTTATCAAAACACTCCTTAGCGAGGTGCGAGGCGGTGCCGCTCAAGGTATAAATGTCGTGATACATGCGCGATGCCTTTTTATCAGTCAAAATATCGGTTCGGCGGTCGAAAACAATCAATTCGGCTTCAGCGTAGCTATCAACGACGGTTTCGCCCCAACCAGATAGATTTAAAACGTGTTGCCTGTAGTTGATAAGCACAGGGCAAACGACAATATCAGCGTCGATTTTATTGGCGAGCGGTCGGATTGCGTCGATTAGCTTCGCTTTTTTATTTTGCGAGCGTAATTCGTTCCAAATGTCGTTCAAAGCCTGTGCGGAATGATTTTCGGGCAAATAATCGGCTAATTTAAGTGTTCCGTTCAGAGGAATATGGATTGCGCGTTGGATTTTCGTTTCGAGAGCCGCGCAAGTCTCCGAATCAGGGACGGAGCATAAAAAAATTATCGGCAAGCGGGCAATTCGCACAGGTTGAGCCGCTTGAGCCGTCGTCGCGAACAAAATCACAGCTAGCAGGGCGAATAGAAACTTTTTCAAGCGAATCACTCCTTAAATCGTCGCGGAATCGTTTTCGGGCAAATAATTGGCTAGTTACAGTGTTCCGTTCAGAGGAATATGGATTGCGCGTTGGATTTTCGTTTCGAGAGCCGCGCAAGTCTCCGAATCAGGCACGGAGCATAAAAAAATTATCGGCAAGCGGGCAATTCGCACAGGTTGAGCCGCTTGAGCCGTCGTCGCGAACAAAATCACGGCTAGCAGGGCGAATAGAAACTTTTTCAAGCGAATCACTCCTTAAATCGTCGGGATAACGCCTTCGGAGGCTAATAACCACATCAACGGGTCAAGAACTCTATGTGGACGGACTCTGGCAAGGCGTTTTCTAGCATTTGGGGGATTTCCGAAGCTCGACACGCCGAAAACGCGCACATCTTTAAAATTAGCGTCAATCGCGCCGAGGAAAGCCGTTTCGCCCTGCCGAGTGAGCCAATCGCGAATTTCCAAATCAATCATCTCGCTATCGGACTGAACGAAGCCGCGACTTTGAACATGCGGACTTTCCTTTAAAATCGTTGAGCCGGAAGCAAAACCGTTAATCATCTCGGTTAGGGCGTCAAGTTTAGTCAAAACGACGGCGGCGCGGCGGTCAATCCTTTTTCCGGGCGGAATATTGCAGTTGCGGCGGATATAGTTCGCCAAAGAATTCACCATGCTGACCATATTGGCTGGCGCACTCGTCTGACGTTCGGTAGCCATCGACGCGTTCAAAGTCTCGCGGGAAAGTTCACTGCGCACGCTCGGCAATAACAGCGGGTCGAAGACTATCAAAAGCATTTTCGCGCCCGAAAGGTAACGACTTATCTTTGCGTCCAGCGGCGTGTAGTCGATGCGCTCGCAATCCTCGCCCGCGCCGTCATAAATCGTCAATGCATACGTCGGAACCTTATCGCCCTTCTTGGAGTTGTCGAGTATCGTCCAAAGTTGCGGCTTAGGTGAAACGCCCGACTCGGTGCCCTTCAAGCATTGCCGCTCCTCGTAAACGTATTGCTCGTTAAGTTGTGCGCGTTTTGTAGTTTCAACGTCCATTGCTTGCAAAACCCACGGCAAGCCCGAATACCTCAGCTCATGCAAAAGCGTCGTCATGTAACTGGATTTGCCCGCACCCGATACGCCCACCGCACAGAAACTTAAAAATTTGTCGTGGAAGAGGATTTGCGGCGGCAGAGGTTCCCCGCAATGTTTGCAAGCCGCCTCGCGAATCGTCAAGCCGTGATTGCGGCAGTATCTTCTTCTGCACACGGGAAGCCGCCCTTTGAATCTGTCGGCGAACGATAGCTTGACTTCGTGGCGATTGTCTTCGTCGGGCACGCAATAAAACTTCATGTCGCCTAACTTTATTTCCCTTAGGCAGTGCGGACAAACCGCCGCCGACTTGCTGAACATAGACATATAAAAACCTCCGGCTTACTTCTTTGGGACAATCAAGCTATCGGGTCGCGACGCTTTAAGCTCGTATCGCCGCTCGTCCTCTTTGGAAGTCAGTAGCTTAACCAGTGTGCCCTGTGAAACATCCTTCCACGTGTCATTTGGCAAAGGAATTTCAAGCCGCCCATTTGGATACCCCGTTGGTAAAACGTTGACGGTGCCAAGTTCTTTTGTCGTGGCGTCGTTTGGCTCAATGTTCATGCGTCCATCGCGTCGACAAACCAAAGACATCTTCGGCGTCGGCTTAGCGCGGCTCTCGATTATCAGCTTGCAATC
>JAFQZB010000040.1 GCA_017406175.1 Selenomonadaceae bacterium
AGCATGGTTCAGGTTGTAAGTAATTCGTAAGGAGGAATTCATTATGAGTAAAGTCATTGGCATAGATTTAGGAACAACAAATAGCGTCGTCAGCGTCATCGAAGGCGGCGAGCCAACAGTTATCACCAACCCCGAAGGTAGCAGAATCACGCCGTCGGTTGTTGGCTTCACCAAAGACGGTCAACGCCTCGTCGGGCAACTTGCAAAACGTCAAGCAGTTAGCAATCCCGATAGGACAATCTCTTCAATCAAGCGGCATATGGGCGAGAACTACAAAGTTTCAATCGACAACAAGAACTACACGCCGCCCGAAATCTCCGCTATGGTTCTTCAGAAGCTTAAAGCCGACGCGGAAGCTTATCTCGGCGAGACCGTCAAGCAAGCAGTAATCACCGTTCCGGCTTACTTCAACGACGCCCAACGCCAAGCAACTAAGGACGCCGGCACAATCGCAGGGCTTGAAGTCTTGCGTATTATAAACGAGCCGACAGCCGCAGCATTGGCTTACGGTTTGGACAAGGACAACGATGAAACCATTTTGGTTTTCGACCTGGGCGGCGGCACCTTCGACGTTTCAATCCTTGAACTTGATGAGCACACCTTTGAAGTTAAAGCTACCAGCGGCGACACTCACCTTGGCGGCGACGACTTCGACAAGAAGATTATGGATTGGATGGTTGCCGAGTTCAAACGCGACAACGGCATTGACCTTTCCAAAGACAAGATGAGCGCGCAACGTCTTATCGAGGCGGCGGAGAAGGCTAAGATTGAGCTTAGCTCCATGACCTCGACGAATATTAACCTGCCGTTCATCACAGCCGACGCGACGGGTCCTAAGCATTTGGACTTGACGTTGACTCGTGCGAAGTTTGACGACTTGACCCGCGACCTCGTCGAACGCACAATGGGACCGACCCGCAACGCCATGAAAGACGCGGGCTTGACTGGCAAAGACATTGATAAGATTATCCTCGTGGGCGGCTCAAGCAGAATTCCCGCCGTGCAAAATGCCATTCGTGAAATCCTCGGCAAGGAGCCGTCAAAGGGCATTAACCCTGATGAATGCGTTTCAATCGGCGCGGCGATTCAAGGCGGCGTCCTTAGCGGCGAATTTGGCAAGGGCAATGAAATCCTTCTGCTTGACGTTACTCCGTTGTCTTTGGGAATTGAGACCCTTGGCGGCGTTTGCACTAAGATTATCGAACGCAATACCACAATCCCAACGCAGAAATCGCAAATCTTCTCGACTGCGGCGGACGGGCAAACCAGCGTTGAAATTCACGTCTTGCAGGGCGAACGCGAGATGGCGGCGGGCAATAAAACTTTGGGACGTTTCGTGCTTAGCGACATTCCGCCGGCCCCCAGAGGAGTTCCGCAGATTGAAGTTACCTTCGACATTGACCGCAACGGCATCGTCAACGTCAGCGCGAAGGACAAGAGCACTGGCAAAGAACAGAAGATTACAATTCAATCGTCAAGCGGCATGAGCAAGGAAGATATTGAGCGTATGGTTGACGAGGCTAAGCAACATGAAGCGGAAGATAAGCAAAAGCGCGAGGCTGCCGACGCGAAGAACGACGCCGAACACACCGTTTATCAGTCCGAGAAGACTTGCAAGGAGTTCGAGGGCAAAGTTGACGACAGCTTGATTAAGGACGTTCGCGATGCCGCGCAGGCTCTCAAAGATAAGCTCGACAGCGGCGACACCGAGACCCTTAAGAAGTTGACGGAAGAAGTTCGCCAAGCCCTTTACAAACTAAGCGAGGCGGCATACAAGGCGGGAGCCACTCCGAATCAACAGGGCGAACCCAATGCCGACTTCACTCAGCAACAGCAACAACAAAGCTCGTCCGATAAGAAAGACGACGACACGATTGACGCAGAGTGGACAGATAAGAAATAATCGTAGCAAATTACAGGCAGGGGAGGGAGACAAATTCTCTCTCCCCGTTATTTGTTTAAGGAGCTGATTTGTTATGGCGGACAAGAAAGATTATTATGAGGTGCTCGGCGTCAACAAGAATTCGACCGACGACGAGATTAAAAAAGCTTATCGCAAGTTGGCGCGCAAGTATCACCCCGACCTTAACCGCGACGACCCTAAAACCGCCGAAGCCAAGATGAAGGAAATCAACGAGGCATACGACGTTTTAAAGGACAAGGACAAGCGTGCACAGTATGACCAATTCGGGCACGCGGCGTTTTCTGGTGCGGGCTACGGGCAAGGCACTTATACCGGCAATATCAACATGGATGACATCTTCGGGCATATGGAAGATATGGGCGGCTTCGGCGACATCTTCGAGCAATTCTTTAACACTGGCGGCGGGCGTTCTCGTCAAAAGCGCGGACCTCAAAAGGGGGCTGACCTTCGTTACGACTTGCAGATAACTTTCGAGGAGGCGGCGTTTGGCAAGGAGATGACAATTAAAGTTCCGCGTATGGAGCCTTGCGAGGAATGCGGCGGCACAGGAGCTAAGAAAGGCACCAAGCCTGATGAATGCCCCGATTGTCACGGCACAGGCATGAGGCAGACGACAACCCGCACGCCATTTGGTACCATTGCCAATGCTAGACCCTGCGAACGTTGTCACGGCACGGGGCAGATTATCAAGAATCCCTGCGAACATTGCCACGGCAGAGGGAAGATTCAAGTTAGGCGCGACATCAAATTAAAAATTCCACGCGGCATAGACGAAGGGCAACGGCTCCGGATTCAAGGCGGCGGGCAGGCAGGCGAACGCGGCGGGGCTCCTGGCGATTTGTTCGTTTACATTGTCATTAAGCCGCACAAGATTTTCACGCGACAAGGCACCGATGTTTATTGTGAGATACCGATTACCTTTGTTCAAGCGGCACTGGGTGCAAAGATTGACGCCCCGACGATTGACGGCAAAGTTGAGCTGACGATACCAGAGGGCACGCAGTCGGGCGAGGTGATGCGGATTCGCGGCAAAGGCATTCCCGTTCTGCGCGGCGAGAACAGAGGCGATGAATACGTTAGGATAAAAGTTCTCACGCCGAAAAACCTTTCCGCACGGCAGAAAAATCTTTTGCGCGAATTCGAGGACGGCACCTCCGATTCCACGAACAATCCCGAAAAGAAATCTTTCTTCGACAAGCTCAAGGACTTATTTGAATAAAATTTTAATGGTAAACGCGGCGACCGATTGCCTTCGGTTGACCGCGAATTTTTTGCGTTGAGTCCTCCGCTAACAAATTTTTGACAATCTTAAATTGAGTGTCTATAATGCAATGCACTTATGGTCGTTTATAAAAATGTTCGTGACAAGGAGGTTTCGTTTTATGAGGAAGATTTTTATAATGGCGATGCTCCTTATGATGACCTTGACGGGTTGTGGCGGCGATACTGATTCAACCGATAAGAACGGCACAATTAAAATCGGACTGGATGACGAATATGCGCCAATGGGTTTCCGAGACGAGAAAGGAGAGATTATCGGCTTTGATATTGACTTAGCCAAAGAGGCGGCACGGCGTTTGGGCGTTGAGGTTGAATTCGTTCCAATCGACTGGGATAAAAAAGAGGAAGAAATAACTTCTGGGCATGTCGACATGATTTGGAATGGTTGCGATGTAACTGACGAGCGCAAAAGGTACATGACATTCAGCAAGCCTTACATGGGCAATCGTCAAATTCTCATTGTCAAGAAAGGCAACACCCAACACATTTACTCGATTAACGACCTTGAGGGGAAAGTCGTAGGCACGCAAGCCGGCTCCAATTCGGTTGATTACGTTGAGCAGCACGAAGACTTAAAAGAAAGTTTTGAGGCATTCAAGACTTATCTCAACTATAGAGAGGCGTTCGGGGATTTGGATAAAGATTTGGTAGACGTTTTGATTGCCGATGAGATTGTTGCTCGTTATGCCATGCTAAAATGTGCGGGCAAGTTCGAGATTATAGAGGTAACGGTTGGTCCCGCTACTGAAATTGCCATTGGCTTTCGCAAGGATAATATCGAGCTTCGTGACAAGGTACAAAAAGCTTTCGATGAGATGGTCAAGGACGGCACAGCTAGAAAGATTTCCGAGCAATGGTTCCAAGCGGATTTGATTAAGCTAAAGAGATGATTTAAAGGAGGGTTCTCTTCATGAAGAGAATTATTTTTCCTCTCCTGCTAATGCTTTTTATTTTGACGGGTTGTAGTTTTGACAATACCAGCATCATTAACAGAGAAAAGATTGTAATAGGTTTCGATGAGAGTTTTGCCCCTATGGGTTTTCGCAATAAGGAAGGAGAGATTGTCGGCTTTGACATTGACCTAGCCAAAGAGGCGGCGCGGCGTTTGGGGGTTGCGGTTGAGTTCAAGCCGATTGATTGGGCTAAAAAGAGGGAGGAGATAACGTCCGGCAATGTCGATATGCTTTGGAATGGTTGCGACATAACCGACGAGCGCAAGGAGTACATGATTTTCAGCAAGCCTTACATGGATAGCCGTCAGGTTCTTATCGTCAAGAAGGGCAACGACCAGGGCATTTACTCTGAATACGACCTTAAAGATAAAGTCGTTGGGATGCAAGCCGGCACGAGTTCGGAACTTTATATCAACAAGGACATTAAGAAGAGTTTCGCTGACTTCAAGATTTGCAACAGCCTGCAAGAAGGTTTCGCGGCTTTGGACAGCAATGAGTACGACGTGTTTATTGCCGACGAGATTGCGGGGCGTTACGAGATAACTCAAAATCCGAATCGCTTTGAGGTCATTGAAACGAACGTAAGCCCCATAACTGAATTTGGCATAGGCTTTGCTAAGGGAAATACCGAACTGCGCGATAAAGTTCAAGTGGTCTTTGATGATATGATTCGAGACGGCACCGCCAAGAAGATTTCCGAGAAATGGTTCCACGCCGATTTAATTAAGTTAAAGAGATAAGATTAACCCCTCTAGCCTATAAGGGAGGTTCTCGACGTGAAGAAGATTTTTTTTCTACTGCTGATGATTTTAATTGTAGGCGGTTGCGGCGGAGGCCAGGAGGAGTCAAAAGACGTTCAAAGCACGAAACACAGAAATATCTTGACGATTGGCTTTGACGAGAGTTTTGCGCCGATGGGTTTCCGCGACGAGAACGGAGAGATTGTCGGTTTTGATGTTGACCTTGCCAAAGAGACTGCTAAGCGCATGGGTGCCGAGGTTGAATTCAGACCGATTGCTTGGGACAAAAAGGAAGAGGAGATAACCTCTGGCAATATCGACATGATTTGGAACGGGCTGGACATAATCGACGATTACAAAGAGTTTATGATATTCAGCAAACCTTACATGGACAACCGCCAAATTCTTTTAGTCAATGCGGGCAACATTCACCGTATCTACTCCCTTAGCGACCTTGAAGGCAAAGTCGTCGCCACGCAAGCCGGCTCCAATGCGGAGGCTTTCATAAACGAGCACGAGGATCTTAAGAAAAGCTCTGCGGTGTTCAGAACCTATCACGACTTGCAAGAAGGCTTTGAGACTTTGAGGAAAGAGCATTTTTACGTTCTGATTATCGATGAGATTGCCGCCCACTACGAGATGAATAAACATCCTGGCGATTTCGAGATTATCGAGGCAACTGTTGGTCCGACTACTGAATTTGGAATTGGTTTTCGTAAGAACGACACCGAGTTGCGGGATAAAGTTCAGAAGGCGTTCGATTCGGTAGTTGCGGACGGCACGGCTAAGCAAATTTCCATGAAGTGGTTTCAATCTGATTTGATTAAGTTAAAGAAGCATTATTAAGAACGGCACACCGTCAAAAAGTTTTCCAGACGATGCTTGCTCAAATTAAAGCGGTGATTAAAGGGGAGGTTCTCTAGGTGAAGAAAATTTTTTTACCGCTTATGCTATTGATTTTTATGTTGACGGGTTGTAGTAATTCTTATGGCATTAGTAAACTTGTTATCGGCATTGATGATGACTTCGCGCCGATGAGTTTCCACGATGAGAGGGGCAATCTGGTTGGCTTTGACATTGACCTTGCCACAGAGGCTGCTAAGCGTCTGGGAGCCGAGCTGGAATTCAAGCCGATTGATTGGGACAACAAAGAGGAGGAGATAACCTCCGGTAGCATTGATATGATTTGGAACGGGCTGGACATAACCGACCAACGCAAGGAGTACATGATTTTCAGCAAGCCTTACATGGACGACCGGCAAATAGTTTTGGTTAAGCGGGACGATGACTTTGATATTCATTCCGAATACGACTTGGAAGGCAAGGTTGTTGGCACGCAAGCTGGCTCCTCCTCCGACGACTACATTAATCAGAACGAAGACCTTAAACGCGGTATCAAGGAATACAAGACTTACGGCAAGTTCAGCGAGGCGGTTACGGCTCTCAAGAACGACGAGATTGAAGTTATCGTCTGCGATGAACTTATCGCCCGCTACGAGATGAACAGCAATCCCAATCAGTTAAGGATAATCGAAGTCAGGATAGGAACTATCGCCGAGACTGGCATTGGTTTTCGCAAAGATAATGTCGCGTTGCGCGATAAGATTCAAAAGACCTTCGACGAGATGATTGATGACGGCACGGCTAAGAAGATTTCCGAGAAATGGTTCCACGCCGATTTGATTAAGCGCAAGGGATAAGCTTTGGCAGGAAGCAACGTTAAGTTGCTTTCATTTGTTTTTCAAACGCTTGCAATGACTTTGGCGATAAAGTATAATGCAACGCGATTTAATCAATTTTTTTAGTGAAAGGAAGTATTGCAGGTGAAAAAAATCTTTACGGCGGCATTGCTCCTTATGATGTTGCTGATTACGGGTTGCGGCGGAGGCGGCGAGCCAGCTAAGACGGACGGCGGCGACTCCAAAGACGTTAAAAAGATTGTAATCGGACTCGACGACGAATACGCGCCGATGGGCTTCAAGAACGAGCAAAACGAGATTATCGGTTTCGACGTTGACCTTGCCAAAGAGGCGGCTAAGCGTCTCGGCTCCGAGGTCGAATTCAAAGCTATCGATTGGAACAGCAAAGAGGCGGAGCTTAAATCGGGACGCATCGACATTATCTGGAACGGTTTGGACATTACGCCCGAACGTCAGGAGAATATGCTTTTCAGCGAACCTTACATGGACAACCGGCAAATCGTCTTCGTGAAGAAGGGCAACGACCAAGGCATTAAGGCTGAGGCTGACCTAGTGGGCAAGGCTGTAGGCACGCAAGCCGGCTCCACTGCCGAGGCTTACATTGACAAGGCGGAAGGACTCAAGGACAGCTTTAAAGAGTTCAAGACCTATGGCGATTACGTCAGCGCGTTCATGGACTTGGAGAACGGCAGAATCGATGCGTTGGTTTGCGATGAAATCGTTGGGCGTTATGCGATGAGCAAGCAGGGCGATAAGTTCGACGCTCTCGACGTGACGATTGGTCCAGTCAGTCAATTCGGCATTGCCTTCCGCAAAGACGACACTACACTGCGCGATAAAGTTCAAGGCGTCTTCAATGAGATGGTTAAGGACGGCACCGCAGGTAAGATTTCCCAGCAATGGTTTG
Organism: Selenomonadaceae bacterium; assembly: GCA_017406175.1. GTDB lineage: Bacteria > Bacillota > Negativicutes > Selenomonadales > Selenomonadaceae > Quinella. The sequence continues at coordinate 7,506 of JAFQZB010000040.1, forward strand.
GGGCTGATTTGGTTAAAGGCAAGAAATAATCGGCGATTACTATTTGAGAACAGTGACCGCCGTCGCAAGACGGGAGTTAGGGAATATCTGTTATGGAAAAATTTTTCGATATGACGCTCCTCATTTTGGAGGGCGCACAGGTCACGTTAGAGATTTTCTTCGTGACTTTAATTTTGAGCTTACCGATTGGAGCACTGGCGGCGTTAGGGAGGATTTCGAGTTTCGCGCCGCTTAGATACCTCATGGAGTTCTACGTTTGGATAATGCGTGGTACGCCGCTAATGTTGCAACTGTTGTTCGTGTACTTCGCGCTTCCCATGGTCGGAATCATGTTGCCCGACGTGGCGGCGGCTCTGCTAGCGTTCACGCTCAATTATGCGGCTTACTTCGCTGAAATCTTCCGCGCAGGCATTCAAGCGATACCACGCGGGCAATACGAAGCGGCAAAAGCTCTGGGGCTAAAGCATTGGCAGATGATGCGATACGTAATCTTCCCACAAGTCTTGCGTGTAGTGTTGCCGCCGATTTCCAACGAGACGATTAACCTAGTCAAGGACACGTCGCTGATTTATATCCTGGCGATGAATGACTTGCTAAGGGTTGCGCGGACGATTGTCCAACGTGAATTCGACATGACGCCGTTTGTTATCGCGGGCGCATTCTATCTGGCGATGACTGCGGTGCTCACGTGGATATTTAAGAAACTCGAACAGCGTTACGGTTCATACGAGACTTGATTAAAAAGAGGAGGCTTTGGATTGATTAGAAGAATTTTGCTGAGTCTCCTCATTTTAATTGCGGCGACTTCAGCGGCACAAGCGGCGGAGCAGAACTTCAGCGAGCGGAAGACAAGCCTTGCCGAGGTAAGCGGGGTTCGTGTCGGCTACGGTTCGGGCACAATTCGTATTGTCGTCGACCTGTCAAAGAAGGTTGAGTTCGTCGAGAGCTACGCCGAGAATCCTTCCCGCATGATTATCGACCTCAAGGACTCGTGGCTTAGTCCGACTGTCAAGCGCGAGATTGAATTGAAATCTTTGGCGGCAAAAAAGATTCGCGTCGCGCAGTTCAATGAGACGACCGTCCGGATTGTTATCGAGACTATGGCGGAGACGAAGATTTTCCATTTGGACGGCGGAACTAAGGGGCATCGATTGGTTATTGACGTGGGCAACGCCGACTTCAAACCAAATCCCGAAGCAAATAAGCCTAAACCCAACGCCGACGCTTTAAAGCAACAGCAGGAACGCGACCTTAAGGAAAATCAAGAGCGCGAGCTTAAGGCTCAGCAGGAACGCGAGCTTAAAGAACAGCAGGAACGCGACCTTAAGGAAAATCAAGAGCGCGAGCTTAAGGCTCAGCAGGAACGCGAGCTTAAAGAACAGCAGGAACGCGACCTTAAGGCTCAACAGGAGCGCGATCTTAAGGCTCAACAGGAACGCGACCTTAAGGCTCAACAGGAGCGCGAACGCGAATTAGCTCGGCGAGAACGTGAGCTTGCACAGCGCGAACGCGAGCTTAAGGAACGTGAGGAAAAAGAACTTAAGAAAAAACAGGAACAAGAACTTAAGGAACAGCAAGAACGCGAGCTTAAGGAACGTCAGGAACGCGAACGCGAATTAGCTCGGCGAGAACGTGAACTTGCACAGCGCGAACGCGAGCTTAAGGAACGTGAGGAAAAAGAACTTAAGAAACAACAGGAGCGCGAGCTTAAGGAACGCGAGAAAAAGGAACGCGAGCTTAAGAAGCAACAAGAACGTGAACTTAAGGAAAAGCGCGAACGTGACATAAAAGAGCAACGCGAACGGGAAAAGCAACTCAAGGAAAAAGAAAAGCAGGAGCGTCGCGAGAAAAAGGACAAAGATAAAAAGAAGGACAAAGCCGAAGACGACGACGAGAAGACTGCAGAAGTCAATGAGCCGTTCAAGGGTTTGGAAAATGACTTGGGCGAAATCACTGCCCTGAGCGGCAAAAAGATTGTCATTGACCCTGGGCACGGCGGCAACGACGCGGGCGCAATCGGTCCGACGGGCGTAATGGAAAAGACAGTTACGCTTAATGTTGCCCGTGAACTTCGCAAGCTACTTGAGGCGGAAGGCGCGCAAGTTATCATGACGCGGGAAGGCGATACGACCGTTTCAGCCAAAGGTGCTAAGGCGTCCGATATTGAGGAGCTAGGCGCACGCTGTGAGGTTGCCAATCGAGTCGGCGCGGACATTTTCATTTCGATTCATGCGGACAGCTTCACTCGACCAGAGGCACGCGGCACGACCGGTTATTACTACAGCAAGAGCACAAGCGGCAGAGGGCAGAAGTTAGCCGATTGCATTCGCCGCAACTTAGTTGAGCAACTCGGCACGCCTAGCCGCGGAACTCAGCCTTGCAACTTCTACGTCGTCAAGCATACGGACATGCCCGCCACGTTGATTGAGCTTGGCTTCATCTCGAACAAGGAAGAAGAAAAATTGCTTAGCTCTGACGAAGGAGTCAAGAAGGCGGCGCAAGGAATCCTAGACGGTATCGAAGACTACTTCGGCTAAGCATATATCAAGAAAAGTTTCCTCCGTATTGTTGCGGGGGATTTTTTCTGTTATCATGACGAAAAAATTTTGGAGGGAACTTTCATGAAGATAATCGTGACGGGCGGCGCGGGATTCATCGGTAGCAACTTTGTTTATTACGAGCTTGAGCACCACGCCGAAGACAAAATCATTTGCCTTGACAAGCTGACTTATGCTGGCAACCTGGAGACCCTTGCCGAGGCGCAGACTAATCCGCAATTCAAATTCGTGCGCGGAGACATTGCTGACAGGGCGGCAGTTTATAAATTGTTCAAGGAGATTAAGCCTGATGTCGTCGTGAACTTCGCGGCGGAAAGTCACGTTGACCGCTCGATAGAAGACCCCGAACTTTTCTTGCGGACGAATATTATCGGGACGAGTGTTTTGCTTGACGCCTGCAGGCAGTTCGGAATCAAACGCTTTCATCAAGTTTCGACGGACGAGGTTTACGGCGACTTGCCGCTTGACCGTCCAGATTTATTCTTCACGGAGACGACGAACTTGCACACGTCCAGCCCGTACTCGGCGAGCAAGGCGGCAGCTGATTTGCTCGTTCAGGCTTATCAGAGGACGTATAAAATCCCCGCGACGATTAGCCGTTGCTCCAACAATTACGGACCTTATCACTTTCCAGAGAAGTTGATTCCGCTGATGATTATCAATGCCTTGCACGACAAGAAGTTGCCCGTTTACGGCAAGGGGATTAACGTTCGCGATTGGCTTTACGTGGAAGACCACTGCGCGGCGATTGATTTGATAATTCGGCGCGGCACGGTCGGCGAGGTCTACAATATCGGCGGGCACAACGAGCGAACGAACCTTGAAGTAGTCAAGACGATTTTAAAGATTTTGGGCAAGGGCGAGGATTTGATTGAATTCGTCACCGACCGTAAAGGGCACGACCAACGCTACGCCATTGACCCGACGAAAATTTCCCGTGAGCTAGGTTGGACGCCCCAAACGAAATTTGACGACGGCATTAAGCAAACGGTTGCGTGGTATCTGAATCAT
>JAFQZB010000041.1 GCA_017406175.1 Selenomonadaceae bacterium
CGGCTGACGGACGCGAGGCAGTCGATATGGCGGCGAAGAGTCCTTACGACGTAATCTTAATGGATATTCAAATGCCCGTCATGAATGGCTACGAGGCGGCGGCGGCAATAAAAAAATCCGGCAACGCCGTCCCGATAATCGCAATGACTGCAAACGCCATGCCAGAGGACATTAAGCGGACTAAGGCGGCGGGCATGATTGACCACATAGCTAAGCCAATCGACTTGGCAAAGACGCTTGAGACGATTCAAACCGTCTTAAAAAATTAATAAGGAGCTGAGACTTGTGGTTGAGCTTCAGTATCTAATCTTCGTAGTGATAATCCTGGCGTTGGTCTTCGACTTTATCAACGGTTTCCACGACACGGCGAACGCCATAGCAACATCGGTATCGACCCGCGCCCTTTATCCGAGTCATGCGATAATGCTGGCGGCGGGCTTTAATTTTGTCGGCGCAATGGTTTCAACAGGCGTGGCGAAGACTATCGGCGGTGATATTGTCAGTTCGGCTAGCCTCGTCAACGAAAAGACTTTAATCGCCGCGCTAATCGGAGCAATCTTTTGGAATCTGTTGACGTGGTGGCTCGGCTTGCCGTCGAGTTCATCTCATGCTTTGATTGGCGGGCTAATCGGCGCAGTGCTAATCTCGGTCGGCGTCAACGGTCTGAACTTGTACGGCATTGGCAAAATTTTTCTGGGCTTGATATTCTCGCCGGCAATCGCACTTCTAACAGGAATCATCATCATGAACATAATCTTCCGGCTGTTCGCCCGCGCAAATCCCCACGTACTCAACGACAGGTTCCGCCGAATGCAAGTTGTTTCAGCGGCGATGATTGCCTTTTCCAACGGCTCGAACGACGCGCAAAAGTCTATGGGTATCATCACGCTCGCGCTTTTTAGTGGCGGCTTTATCGCTGAATTTGAAGTCCCGACTTATGTCAAAGTCATGTGCGCGGCGGCAATGGCAATCGGCACGGCGACTGGCGGTTGGCGCATAATAAAAACCGTCGGCGGCAAGATTTTTAAGCTGGAGCCACCGAGCGGCTTTGCGGCGGATTTGAATTCTTCTTGCGTGGTCTTCGGCGCGACGCTTTTAAATTTGCCCGTCTCAACCACTCACGTTGTCTCCGGTTCGATAATGGGCGTGGGCACTGCCAAGAGGATAAACGCTGTTCGTTGGGGCACCGCTCAACAAATGGTAAAGACTTGGGGAATGACAATTCCAATCACGGCGGCAATCGGGGCGGCGTCGTTCGCTTTGGTCGAGTTCGCCTTCTAAGCCGATTGATAATCGTTAAGAAGCCGTCCTGCCAGACGGATTTTTCCGCATCTCAAGAAAAAAGCCTGCTCAACGCAGGCTTTAACTTTTCTTATCGTCTTTGTTGTCGTCCTCTTCTTCATCGGCGAACAGCTCGCAATAGTAACCGTTCTTGCCGTTATTTTTAACGTGATAAACTGCTTTGTCCGCCGCCGCAAACAACGTATCATAATCGCGCCCGCTGTGCGGAGCAATCGCAATGCCGATACTCGCCGTGACGAAGTGCGACTTTCCTTCCAACGATAGATTGAATGCGATTTGCTTAATCTGCTCAGCCTTACGAATAACAACTTCCATGTTCGGCAAGCTGTCAACGATAACGACAAACTCATCGCCGCCGAAACGCCCTATGCAATCGTTCGGGCGGAAAATTTTCTTCAAGCCCTTTGCAAACTCAACTAAGACTTTATCGCCGAATTGATGCCCTAACAAATCATTGACTTCTTTGAAATGGTCAAGGTCGATTATGTAAAATGCAAGGAAGATATTCGCCGCTTCATTCTCGTTGAAAGTCTTGAGCTTCATCTTGCAGAGGTTTTCCATCGTCTTCTTGTTAAAAAGCTCCGTGAGTTTGTCTAGCTCCGATTCCAGTTGGAAGGCATCGCGGTCGGATTTCATCTTATTGAACGCCTTTGCCATTTGTCCGAGCTCATCATTGGAAGAGATTTCGATTTTATCAACGTCAGCTTTGCCGCTTACAATTTCATCAACGACGGTTGTCATTTCGATAATCGGTTTAGCAACGCGCATTGTCATAAAGTAAGCAACAATGGTACCGCCGAACAGCATGACCATACCGAAGATAATCGCCTTTGCCGCCTTGTCGTAGACCGTCTCCATGATGTGATGGTAGGGGCGAATCGTGATAATCATCCAGCCCGTATTGACGTTGCGAGAATAAGCGATAAAAGACTTTTCACCGTTCACGGGCAAAACCGTGGAGCCTGAACTGTTATAAATTTTGTCTAGAATAAATTTGTAGCGATTATCGCTGGCGTATCCTTTATCGACTTCCCCAACTTCACCTGTGCTGGCGATAACGTGTCCTCTTCTATCCATGAGGATAATATAGCTGTCTTCTTCGTCTAGGTTTTTGATAAACTCTTCCAGCACAGACAAATCAAAATTTCTCTGCACCATACCAATGGGCTTGCCCTCAGCATTGCGCACGGGAGCTTCTACAACAACAATCATACTGCCTGTCGACATGCTTGAGATAATATCGGAGACATAAGTCCTGCCTTTCATCGCTTCCTTAAAATGTTGACGTTTGCTCAAGTTTACGAGTGTTGCGCCGTCCGTGCGAATGAGTTGCCAGGCATCAGCTCCAGTCAATGCCATGTTGTTTTCGTCGCCAAAGATAGCGTTAGTATCATCCAAAATCTTTTCGACGACTTCGCGGCGTTGAGGAGTTGGCTCTTGAAGATACTGCACCACTTCAGAGGATAAAGCAACCGATTGCAAGACCACTTGATTTTTTTCGATTAGCTCGGAGATATGCTCAGATATGATGGTGTTCCTAAGTAAGCCCGTTTGCTTTGCATATTCCTCTAAATCGTCGAGAGTACTACTTGCACCCATGCCGACGAGAAGGATAAACGGGATTGCTCCCATGACAATAAATAATGCGAAGAGTTTCGCTCGAATACCTGTACTAATTTCCATAATTTCAATCTGACCCACCCGCGATAGACGGGAAATTTACCTTTAGGTTTATCCGCTGAAAGCTCTTATAAGGGAAATCATTGCTGGGAAGAGGAGCACGACGAATATTGACGGGAAGATAAACAAGACCATTGGAAAGATAATCTTAACGGGAGCCTTCAACGCCATAGCTTTTACCCACTGACGATGGCGGTCGCGCATGTTGTCCGCCTGTTGCTTAAGCGTTCGCGTCATGCTCGTGCCTAACTTTTCTGCTTGAATTACCGACGTTGTAAATAAGTAGACTTCCTCTAAATCACACCGCCGCGCCAAATTCGTCAGCGCGTATTGGTGCGTCATGCCAAGGGCAACATCGTTTTGCATTCGGATAAATTCATCGATAAGCGGTCCTCTCATGCGTCTAGTCATTTTGCCAATCGCGCCATCAAACGAAAGCCCCGCTTGAACGCTGACGCACAGTATGTCGAGGAATTCGGGCAGTTGCTTGCGAATATTTTTCTTGCGCACCCTAATCTTCGAGTTCAGCACAGCAAATGGAAGTCCTGCGCCCATTAAAACTGCTAAGGCGATGATGAACAGTTGCTGAACTGGATGTATCATCACGCCCCGAAGCATTAGGATTCCAAGAAAGGTGCAACCGATAATCGACAACGCCCAAATCGTCACTAGCTGTTGAACACTCCAAACGCCCGTTTTGCCTGCGCGGAAGATTTTATCTTCTAGCTGGGCTTTAATCTCCTTTGGCGCAAGCTTTTGAAAGCGTTCGTTCAAAGAATTTATAAGCGGTTGAATCACACGGGCGCGGAAGCTTTTATCATTGCGCGGCGCGATTACCTGTACTGCGGCGTTCGGTGCTGGCTCAACGACTGTCGGCTTAAGGTTCTTGCGTTTCCTTGGATGTCGGGCGCGCTCCGCCTCCGCTTGTTCAATCATATCGTTCAGGCGTTTTCGCAACTGTGCTTCGGGGTTCTGCTTGAAGTACACGATACCGAGGCTGAGGATAAAGGCGAACAGCACCGAGACAACTAGCGCAATGACGAATAAAGCCATTAATCGTCACCTCCGCCCGCTTTGGAAGAACGACGGCGGCAAGTCGATGCCATTCATCTGGAACTTGTCCATAAAGTTTGGCATAAGCCCCATACTCTCATAATGCCCGACGGATTTGCCCTTTTCGTCGATATAGTCTTGCACGTAGCGGAACAGGTCTTGCAAAATAATCGTGTCGCCTTCCATGCCTTGCACTTCCGTTATATACGTTATCTTCCTTGAGCCGTCACGAATTCTGGACTGCTGCAGAATCAAATCGATAGCCGAGGAAACTTGCGTGCGCACTGCGCGAACGGGAAGTTCCATGCCTGCCATTAAAACCATCGTTTCCAGGCGGCTTAGAACGTCGCGGGGCGTGTTGGCATGAGCCGTCGTCAAAGAGCCGTCATGACCGGTATTCATTGCCTGCAACATGTCGAGAGCCTCGCCCGCACGAACCTCACCTACGATGATTCTATCCGGACGCATACGCAACGCATTTTTCACTAAGTCGCGGATTGTTATCGCGCCGTGTCCTTCCAAGTTCGCCGGTCGACTTTCCAAAGTCACAACG
>JAFQZB010000042.1 GCA_017406175.1 Selenomonadaceae bacterium
GCTGACCAACTCAATCTCGATGTGCCCGAAGCCGAATTTATCATTAACAAAGTTCCCGCGTCTTCCGCGCAGAAAGATATTGTTGACGAATTAGCTGACAGGGCACGTCAAGTCCGCGAAAAACTCGTTGAGCCGGAAGAAGACAATATGCTTAAAATCGTCAATGATGGTAGAAAACTTGCTCTCGACCAAAGGTTAATCAATCCGGATTTGCCTGACGACCCAAACAGCAAAGTCAATATCTGCGTCAAAAATGTTCTCGAAGTTTACGAGGAGACTAAAGAACAAAGGTCAACACAAATGATTTTTTGCGACCAGTCTACGCCGTCGAAAATGTTCAACGTTTACGATGATATTCGCGAAAAACTGATTGCGGCAGGAGTAAAACCAAATGAAATTGCTTTCATTCAAGATACTAAGAATGAAAAGGAGAAAGATGCGCTCTTTGAGAAAGTCCGCAAAGGCGAAGTTCGTATTCTTCTTGGTTCTACAGTAATGATGGGCACTGGCACGAATGTACAGGACAAACTTATAGCTTTGCACGACTTAGATGTACCGTGGCGACCGAGCGACCTTGAGCAACGTTCCGGCAGAATTATTCGTCAAGGCAATGAAAATAAACATGTCAAAATCTTTCGCTACGTCACCGAATCAACTTTTGATTCGTATTTGTGGCAAATTTTAGAAAATAAGCAACGATTCATTTCTCAAATTATGACTTCCAAAACGCCTGCTCGTTCTGCTGACGATATTGACGAAGCCACTCTTTCTTATGCCGAAATTAAAGCCATTGCCACTGGTAATCCGCTCATAAAAGAAAAAATGGATACTGATGTCAAACTTGAACGCCTTAAAATGGCTAAATCCGAATTTTTTCACGCTCACGAGCAACTTGAGCACAAAATTTTTCACACTTATCCTAAGCGTATACGCGAACTTCAAGACCTTCTTGAAAAAATTAACCATGACATTGATACGATTCAAAAAAATACTGTCGTAGACGAAACTGGGCAAGAAAAATTCTCTATTCTGCTGAATGGAAAGACTTTCAGCGGAAAAAAAGAAGCCAGTAACTTTATTTCCGAGTTACTCAAGAAAAATTCCGGTTCTCATTGTCCGTTGCGCGGTTTATCCGGCGAATATAAAGGCTTGCATATCTCCACTGTTTTTGAGTCGCCTTATCTGCATGAACAAATTGTTTTGACGGGACAAACGACTTTACGCAAAAATTCCTCTGCGATTGCGGGTGACAATATCAATCGAATCATTGAAATGGCTACTGGTCGAGACAAATATGCCAAAGACACTCAAGCTGAAATTGACGACCTTTGCAATAAAATTGAAAACGGTAAAGCCGAACTCGCCGCACCATTTTCTCAACAAGACGAATTTGAGCGGCTTTCACTTCGCTCCGCAGAACTTTCTCATCTGCTCAATGAAGACGTTGATTCCGATGAAAAAGAAAAATCCAATCTGAATTTTGAAAAACAACGCCGTCTTAACGCCATTTTTAATGGTGAATCTGATTCTTTGTGCGCTAAATACTTCTTTTCCTTCGTTAAGAAAGAAATGCAAAGTCCCGATGATGATTGGTCTGACATCTGCGACAAAAAAGCCATTACCTTCCTTTTAGACGAAGGATTCAGCAAAGATAACGTTTCCACTACTATTATCAAATTTTCTCCGACCGTTCC
>JAFQZB010000043.1 GCA_017406175.1 Selenomonadaceae bacterium
CCTCCTTAACCTACAGTGGTACCGATTGTTTCGCCGATAGCGGCGCGGTAGATATTTTCGTGGTCGTCGATATTGAAGACGACAAGCGGAATGTGATTATCCATGCAAAGGCTTGTAGCGGTCGAGTCCATGACGTGCAAGCCGAGATTTAATATATCAATGTAGCTTATCGAGTCGAACTTCTTAGCGTCGGGAAAACGATTCGGGTCGCAGTCGTAGACGCCGTCGGCTCCGCGCTTAGCCATCAAGATAACGTCGGCTTCAATCTCCGCCGCCCTAAGTGCCGCAGTCGTGTCCGTGGAGAAGTAAGGATTACCCGTACCCGCTCCGAAGATGACAACGCGTCCTTTCTCAAGATGACGAACCGCCCGCCGCCTTATGTAAAGCTCGGCGACTTCGCGCATTTCGATTGCCGTCTGCACGCGGGTAAAAACCTTCAGCTGCTCAAGGGCGTCTTGCAAAGCGATTGCGTTCATGACGGTTGCGAGCATTCCCATATAATCAGCCGCCGCCCTGTCCATGCCCTTAGCCGCACCGCTCAAGCCGCGCCAGATATTTCCGCCGCCGACTACGATTGCAACTTCCAAGCCCGCCTCGTGAACCCGTTTAATTTGCTGGGCTATGCTCTCGACTACTGGAGGGTAGATGCCGAAACTTTTTTCCCCTGCAAGAGCTTCGCCGCTCAACTTCAGAATCACTCGTTTGTATTTCAAGCTTGACCGCCTCCATTCGCCGCCAATTTTACTTGCTGATTCTTTTCCTGTCAATAATCCTATTGAAAAGCTGAAAACAGCGTGATATACTTCGCCGCGTGAAAGAGGTGATTAGGAATATGACTGCATTAAAGAAAGTCGGCTTCATCGGAACTGGGATAATGGGCGCGGCTATGGCTGGGCACCTCATGGACGCGGGCTTTTCTGTCAGCGTCTACAACCGCACGAAGTCAAAAGCTCAAGCCCTTATCGAACGCGGCGCGAAATGGTGCGACACCGTCGGCGAATGCGCTAAGGGGCAGGACGTGGTGATAACTATCGTCGGCTATCCCAAGGACGTGGAGCAAGTTTATCTGGGTGCGGGCGGGATTATCGATTCGGCGAAGGCGGGAGCTTATCTCGTGGACATGACGACTTCATCACCGATTCTAGCCGAGAAAATTTTTGCGGCGGCTCAAGCCAAAGGTCTGCACGCGGTTGACGCTCCAGTAACTGGCGGCGATGTCGGGGCACGCAATGCCACGTTGACAATCCTCGTCGGCGGCGCGGAAGATGACTTCAACACCCTGCAACCTGTCTTCGCGGCGATGGGCAAGAACATTGTTTACGAAGGCTCAGCGGGCGCGGGGCAAAAGACTAAGGCTTGCAACCAAATCGCAATCGCCGGAACGCTCGCGGGCGTGTGTGAGGCTTTCGCTTATGCTAAGGCGTCGGGGCTCGACGTGGAGAAAGTTTATTCGGCAATCGCCACGGGCGCGGCTGGCTCCTTCCAAATGACTGGCGTTGCTCGCAAAGGTCTCGACGGCGATTTCAATCCAGGATTTATGCTCAAGCATTTCGGCAAGGATTTAGCAATCGGCACGGAGACTGCCACGGCTTATGGCGCGTCGCTCCCGATTCTGGCGATGGTTCTTCACGAGATACGCAAGCTTGAGGCGGCGGGTGATGGCAACCTCGGCACGCAAGCCCTATTGAAGTACTACGGCGTCAAGTAGAGTTGTCAGGCTTGTCGGCGACGAATTGGCAGCGGCAAGATTTTCTTCAGCGACGGCTTTGGCGGCTCTTTTTCTTGCTTCTCTTGCAAGGGCTTTCTCCCGCATTTTAGCTTTCGTTTCTTCATTGCGTTTTTTGCCAAGGTGAGCTTTTCCGATTTTAGCTTTTTCTTCCTCAGTGTGCTTCTTGCCGAGGTGAGCTTTGCGCATGTTAGCTCTTGCTTCTTCAGTAGGATGTTTGCCAAGACGCACTTGACGCACTTTTTCTTTAGCTTTTTCAGTATGCTTTTTGCCAAGATGTGCTTGACGCATTCTTTCTTTTGTTTCGTCAGTGTGCTTTTTGCCAAGGCGTTTTTTGCTCATTTTAGCTTTCGCTTCTTTGGTGTGATGTTTGCCACGCATTTTTTCGCGAGTTTCTTCCGAGTGTTTAAAATGCTTTATTCCGCCTATGGTTTTGTTGTAGCCTTTGGGATATACGCAATCAAAGAAGGCGACCCAATACTGCTCGCGCTCGCTAATCTGCTCGGACGGAACGTGTTCTTCAACAATCCACCAGTCCCAGTTGCTTTCCCAGCCCACGCTCTGAATTTTGTTGTCAACGAACTGTCCCTTGCCGCGTTTATGCTCACAAATGCGAGTTTCTACTCTGCGATGTGTGATGCCGACGTAGTGCATGTTGGTTTTGTAACACCACAGCACGTACACAGAGAAGACGACAGTTTGACAAGTTTTTGGGTTTTTGTTATTATCCTTCACGTTTAAACGCTCCCTTCTGAGATTTCTGGGTTCACGTGAAGTTTACAGAAGGGATAAATTTTTGTCAATCAAGGAGTGAGTAACTTTGTTAAAAGAATGGAAAGCCTTCATCCTCCGTGGCAATGTTTTGGATTTAGCCGTGGGCGTAGTGATCGGCGCGGCGTTCGGGAAAATTGTTTCGTCGTTCACGAGTGATATTCTTATGCCGCCTTTGGGACTGTTGCTCGGCAAGGTAGACTTCTCGAACTTTTATATCAATCTCTCTGGCGTCGAATACGAAACGTTTGCCGCCGCCAAGGAAGCGGGCGCACCAGTCATAGCCTATGGCGCGTTCCTCAATACGTGCTTAGACTTCCTGATTGTCGCGACAGCAATTTTTATCTTGATAAAACAGGTCAACCGTTTTATGCCAGCCCCGCCCCCGCCAGCTCCAGACCCGCGCAAGTGCCCCTTCTGCCGTGAAGTCGTAGCAGACGACGCGACGAAGTGTCCGCACTGCGCCTCCGACATTAAAGGTAAGTAACAACATTGACATGAACAATCACAGCCCCTCCGAACGTGGCGGGGCTTTTTGTTTGACAAGCCAAAGCCATATTGCTATCATACGAATTACTAAAGGAGGTATGAACATTGGAAAAGGATTCAAAAATTTATGTAGCGGGTCATCGAGGCATGGTCGGTTCGGCTATCGTCCGTGAACTCAAACGGCAAGGCTACACCAACATCATCACGCGGACGCACGCCGAACTTGATTTGATTCGTCAAGCAGACGTTGAGAAGTTCTTCGCCGAGGAAAAGCCCGAATATGTCTTCCTTGCGGCGGCTAAGGTCGGCGGCATTATCGGCAACAGGGATTATCCTGCTGATTCGACGTACGATAACACTATGATTGCAATGAATGTAGTTCATGAGGCATGGATTCACGGTTGCAAAAAATTGGTCTTTCTCGGCTCGTCGTGCATCTATCCCAAATTCGCCCCGCAACCGATTAAGGAAGACGCCCTTTTGACTTCTGCTCCAGAGCCAACTAATGAAGGCTACGCTATGTCAAAAATTTTGGGGATAAAATATTGTCAGTATCTGAATCAGCAATACGGCACACATTTTATTTCTATTATGCCGCCTAACCTTTACGGACCGAACGATAACTATCACCCTGTCAACGGACATGTTCTTCCTGCGATGATTAGGCGTTTCCACGAAGCTAAAGAACAAGGCTTGAAGTCCGTAACTTGTTGGGGCGACGGCAGTCCCTTCCGTGAATTCCTTTATGTCGATGACATGGCGGAGTTCTGTGTCTTTGCAATGAATCATTACGACAGCAACGAGATAATCAACATCGGCACTGGCAAAGAGATTTCTATAAAAGACTTTGCTAATCTTGTCGCCGAGATTGTCGGATACAAGGGCGAAATTCTCTGGGACACGTCAAAGCCGAACGGCACCCCGCGCAAGCTTCTGGACGTATCTAAGGCGGCGGCTCTGGGCTGGACTTACAAGACTGAACTGCGCGACGGCATAAAGCTCGCGTATGCAGATTTCATTAATGCCCCCCCCCAACGCATAAGATTTAGTTATAGCAAAAAGTTAAGTGCCTTAGTCTTCCTCCGCAGACTCTCGAAGGGAGGCGGACTGGCATGAAGATTTTGATAACAGGTTCAAGCGGCTTGGTTGGTCACAATCTCTTGGAGGCACCGCAGAGCAAACGATATGAACTCCTCGCGCCGAGCCATAAGGAATTGGAGCTACTCGACAAAGACGTCGTATTGAATTACTTAGAAAAGAATCGACCTGATTTAGTGATTCATGCGGCGGGCACAGTCGGCGGCATATCGGCGAACATGCAGCAGCCGCTGAAGTTCTTGCTTGATAATCTCGACATGGGACGCAATGTCATTTACGGGGCATATCGGGCGGGCGTTAAGCGGTTCATAAACCTCGGCTCGTCTTGCATGTATCCGCGCAATCACGAGACGCCCTTAACCGAAGACATGATTTTGACGGGCGAACTTGAGCCGACGAACGAAGGCTACGCCATTGCAAAGATTGCCTGCGCCAGAATGTGTAGCTACATAACGCGAGAAAATCCCGACTTCCAATACAAGACTCTGATACCCTGCAACATCTACGGGCGTTGGGATAAGTTCTTTGGCGACAGGGCACATATGATTCCGGCGGTCATTCAGCGGCTTATTCAAGCTGTGGATAGCGGGCAAGAGGAGATTGAGATTTGGGGCGACGGCTCGGCTCGGCGGGAGTTCATGTACACGGGCGACTTAGCGGATTGTATTTGGCAAGCCGTCGAACGCTTTGACGAACTGCCCGACCTCATGAACGTCGGACTAGGCGTCGATTATTCGGTTGATGATTATTACTCGACGATTGCAAAGGTTGTTGGCTTCAAAGGCAAATTCACGCACGACCTAAGCAAGCCCGCCGGCATGAAGAGGAAATTAACTGACGTATCGCGCATGTTGAAGTTCGGTTGGCGTCCGAAGACGACTTTGGAAGACGGCATAAGGCAGACGGTTGATTTTTATCGTAAGCATGTCGGCAGTCAAAAGCAGAATAAAATCGGAATTGGCTGGGCGTTCATCAGCGACAACGGCAAGCGGCGTGTGCAAGAGATTTTGGAGGCAAACCGCCTGTCGCAAGGTCCGATGGTTTATAAGTTCGAGAAAGAATTTGCCAAACTGCACGAGCAAAGATACGGTATCGCGCTCAACAGCGGAACGAGTGCCTTGCATGTCGGCTTGGAGGCGATGAAGGAGAAATTTAATTGGCAACCCAAATCGAAAGTGCTCGTCCCTGCCGTGACGTTTATCGCCTCGTCGAATTCCTGCTTGCATGCGGGCTTGGAGCCGGTCTTCGTGGACGTGGACGCAAGGACTTATAACATTAACCCTGCGTTGATTGAGGAGAAGATTGACAAGGACACAGTCGCGATAATGCCAGTGCATTTGTTCGGGCAGCCCTGCGAGATGGAGCCGATTGTCGACATTGCAAAGCGTCATGACCTGAAAATTATCGAGGACTGTGCGGAGGCTCACTTTGCTAAGTACAAGGGCAAGACGGTCGGCAGTTTCGGCGAGGTGGCGTGCTTTAGTACTTACGTTGCGCACACGATAACTACTGGCGTCGGCGGACTCGTCACGACGAACGACCGCGAACTTATGGAAATATCTCGGTCTCTGCTTGCACACGGAAGAGCTTGCACTTGTGAAAAATGCGTTGCCTCTGACCCGACTAAGGTTTGCCCACTCCGCACGCAAACGGAAATGGATAAGCGGTTCATGTTCATTCGGCTCGGCTATAGCTACCGAATCGGCGAGTTCGAGGGCGTGATTGGCTTAGACCAGCTTGAGAACAAAGATTTCATAATGGACACGCGCAAGGCAAATGCTCACTACTTGACGGAGAATTTGCAGGACGTGCAAGACTATCTGCAATTGCCGTGGTACCCCGATTACATTGAGCATTCGTTCATGATGTATCCGCTTATCGTTAGGAAAGACGCGCCGTTCACGCGCCGGGACGTGACGCAGTGGCTTGAGAAAAATAATATCGAGACGCGCCCGATGATGCCGCTATTGAATCAGCCGATTTATAAGAAACTCTTCGGCGACATAGAAAAGGATTATCCCGTTGCGGAGTGGATTAATCATTACGGCTTTTACGTCGGCTGTCATCACGGCTTGGAGCGGGCACAACTCGACAAGATAATCGATAGTATTCATGACTTCTTGAAAGGAAAAGTTTAATGCAGATAGTTCTATTGTCTGGCGGGAGCGGTCAAAGATTGTGGCCGCTCTCGAACGAAATCCGCTCGAAACAGTTCTTAAAGATATTCAGCGGCGATGAATCGATGTTGCAACGAACCTTGAAACAAATCCGCCGCACTTGTGAAGGAGCACCCGTGACAATCACCACGGCAAAGAAGCAAGAGACGCTCCTTAAAAAATACCTCAGCGAAGAATTTGACCTTGCAACCGAACCTTGCCGCCGGAACACTTTCCCCGCGATAGCTTTGGCGGCGGCCTATCTTCATGACGTTAAGGGCGTCGACTCGGACGAAGCTGTTGTAGTCTGTCCCGTTGACCCTTACGTCGACGACAATTTCTTTGCGAAATTCCCTTTGCTCGCCGCGCAGATTACTGACGACGCACCGCTTATCCTCATGGGCATTGAACCGACTTATCCAAGTGAAAAATACGGCTACATAATCCCTGAGACTAAAGAGAACGTCAGCCGCGTTAAAATGTTCAAGGAGAAGCCCAACGCCGTGGACGCGCAAAAGTTTATCGACGCGGGCGGCTTGTGGAATGGTGGCGTTTTCGCGTTCAAGGTCGGCTATCTCCTCGACAAGGCGCAAAAACTCTTGGGCATGTCTTCGCACGCCGAGCTTAAGGAAAACTACGCCGCGTTAAAGAGTATCAGCTTTGACTATGCGGTTGTTGAGCACGAGCAAAATATTAAAGTCGTTCGCTACGTCGGCGAGTGGAAGGACATCGGCACTTGGAACACGCTGACCGAAGTCCTCGACTCGAATTTCATTGGAGCTGTACAGGCGAACGATACTTGCGAAAATCTCCACGTGATAAACAATGGTGACGTCCCGATAATCTGCATGGGCTTAAAGGATGCAGTCGTTGCAGTTTCGCCCGACGGCATTTTGATTTCCGATAAGGTGCAGTCGAGTTTCATTAAGCCTTTCGTCGAGAATCTGGATAAGCAAATCCGCTTTATGGAAAAGTCTTGGGGCACGTTCAAAATCATTGACGCTGACGACACGAGCTTGACGATTAAGGTAACGTTGAATGCTGGCAGTCAGATGAGATACCACAGCCACGAACACCGCTCGGAGGTTTGGAACTTCATCGCGGGTACGGGCAGAATTATTCTTGATGGCGTGGAAAGGGTCGTTAAAGCGGGCGACATCGTAGAAATTCCAATCGGTTGCAAGCATACTGTCATTGCCGACACGCCGCTTAAGATTATCGAGGTGCAGTTCGGCGAGGACATCACCGTTGAGGACAAAATTTTATGGTAGGCGGTGGAGGAATTGATAATTACCAAAATAACGGGTGGCATCGGCAATCAGCTTTTTCAATATGCGGCAGGTCGCAGGTTGGCATATAAGCTAAATACGGAATTAAAACTCGATAACTCTTTACGCGATGTGCCTCATCAAATGCCTTTTGGTTTAGATAAATTTAATATCAATGCAACCTTTGCGACGCCCGAAGAAATTGATTCTTTAAAAAAGATTAATCTAATGACACAGCAAAACTATTTCGTAGCAAAGGTAGATAAATATTATTCGTTAGAAGAAATTTTAAATGCGCCCGATAATACTTACCTTCAAGGCTGGTGGATAAGTGAAGCGTATTTCAAGGACATTAGCGACGTCCTAAGAAAAGACCTTACATTAAAAGAGCCGCTAAGCCCGAATGCCGAAGCGTATAAACAAAAAATTCTTTCCGCTGAATGCTCGGTGGCTATGCATTTCCGTCACGGCGATTACGTTTATAATCCTTATTTTAAAGGAAGAAGAGGTTTCGCTTACATACCGCCGCTGGAAAGATATTGCGATTGCATAAACTTTTTAAAGCCGATTTATAAAAACCTGACCGTGTTTGTCTTTTCAAATAACATACTGTTTATCAAAGAAAATCTTCATCTGGACGTGCCAATAGAGTTCATTGAAAACTGCGCCAATGATGTCGAAGAGCTTTACCTTATGAGCCTTTGCAAGCATTGCATAAAACCAAGCAGTACGTTTTCTTGGTGGGCTTCTTGGCTTAATCAAAATCCTGGCAAAAAAACTTTCCAATTAAATCCGTCAGACGCTAAGACAGTTGAAACTTGGAAATGCCCGTTGTCGGCTGAAAAAAAAGATTTGCCGATGTGGATAGGGGTTCCCTTTGATAAAGAACACGATTTATACGATAAGATTGAAATGGCACCGATATTTTCCTTGTTGCTCGTCATGAACAATGACGCCGCTACAATCGCCGATACCCTAGACAGCCTCCTTGCGCAGGATTATAAGTACCACGAGATTATCATAATCGACAATGCCTCAACTGACGGTAGCCGGACAATTTGTCGCCAGAAAATCGAGGGCAGAAAGAACGTCACCTTTAAAAAGTTGCATACCAAAGCCAAAAATGCTAAGGCGTGGAATACTGCACTAAGCATGGCGAAAGGTCTTTATGTTTCCTTCCTGAAGGGAAACGACCGTTTTCTTGCCAATGCGCTTACTACCTTGTATTACGTCACGGAAAGAAGACCAGATGTTATCGCGCCTTTTGTTTATCTCGAAGAAAATGAGAACGGCGCGATTGCCCTTGCTGATAGAAAATATTCCGCGATACGCGACGCGCAATTCCCGAATGAAAGACAAGGCGATATCCTTACTAAGGAATGCCAAGACGCCGCGAAAATGCTACTTAACCAGCAGATTAATTCTATCCTAAGTATGAAGCTCTTCTATCGCCAGTTCCTTGAGGAAAACAAAATAAAATTCGACAAACTTGACGACGCAAAATCGGAGCTATTCTTCCAGCTTGAAACATTCTTCAAGGCAAGGTTTTTATACTACACCTCAAAGGCACTTTACATCGCACCGAAAAACAATTAAACCCGTTTGCAAATTAAAACACCTCCCCAGCTCGGAAGGTGTTTTTTCATTGCGTAAAGGTTCAGCTCAGCTCGATTTGCTCGGAAATGCTCTCGTCTTTAAGGTCGTCTTCACTGCGGGCAATCTGATACTCTATAACATTCGACTTCACGGCACGGATATAAACTGTCGCCTCTTCGTCTGGCTCGTCAAGGTTGATTGTGATTCGCTTCGCCTTTTGAATGCTCATCTGATTTGAAACGGCTTCGGGCAAGTTCGTATAGAAAACGTCGAAACTGTCGCCGGCGTCAATGAACGGATACCACACGTCGAACTTTGTATTGCGGTCGATAATCGTCTTGAACTTGCGCTTGCGGTTCCTGCCGACGTAACAACTAAACGGAGTCTTCGAGGCGTCGGGCGTGATGTGTTTGGTCTGAACGGTGCTACCTGCCCTGCTAAGCAAAAGCCCATAAGCGACGCCCGTTTTGCCAGTTGGAGCTGTCAAATCTTTGCGAATCTCAACGCCGCGTGCCCGTTGCAATTCGTGAGCCGCCTCCGTTCCCAATGCCGGATAAATTTTAAACTCTGGAGCCTTCTCGCCGAACGCGAACAGAATATCCGCTTGAGACTTCTCGCCGTCTTTTGAGTTTGGAATCTTCTTCACGGTGTCGCTAAGGACAATCTGGTCGTTCTCGTTATCCATGTCACCCAGCCAAACTTCCAAACCGTTCTTATCGCGGCGATAAATGCTGTTGCCCTTCGTGAAGAACCCCTTCTTAGTCTCGTAACCAACCTTGAGCCGCCCATTGACAAAAGGAACCTCATCAGCGGCAAGGCGCGTGTCTTCGGACGGGGAAAGGTATTCGGCAAAAAGTTCCGTGACAAGCTTTGACTTAGACGAGTTGCCCGCCAGGAAAATCGAAATCTCATCAATCTCGTTAAGCGACTTTATCTTGCGCAGGGAATTTTTGCTATTCTTCTCGAAGGCTTCCTTCATTGAGATAAAAAAGTTGTTTATGCCCGACTTAATGCGCTCGCGAATAATCTTTTGCAAGTCAATGGTCACGTCCAACTGAAAATCTTTGACAAGCTGCCCATCGTCGCGGAAAAGGTTTAGTTCAATCGGATTGCCCGTCAAAATCTCTTCCGCCGCCTCGGAGTCGGGAGCCTCCCACACGGGGCGCAACTTCTCAATCAAGGCGTGCATATTTGAATGGGCTTCTTGTGAGTCTTTGATAAAAATCTCGGAGCCTGCGAAGCTTCTTTTCTCCGCCGCCCACGTGAACGGAATCTTGCCGCCCTCAATCATCAACTTATCCTGATTCGCTTTGAAAATCTCGAACGCCAAGAGTTTCAAAAGATTTTCGCCGCCTAAAGTCCGGTCACCGTTCTCGCCGAAGTGCACTAGCATATAATCGTAACGGTCGCTCGACGCCTCGCGCAGAAATCCGAAATCAAAATCCGTGGTGCCGCCGCCGAAGTCAAACACCGCATAATAAATTTCGTCCTCGCCTTCCGGGTCGAAGCCGTATTCCTGCAGAGCCGTTATCGCATACGCCGCCGCCTCGCTCGCCCCTTCGCGAACGGAAAATTTCTTCATTATCGCCTCGTTCGACAATAACGCCGTCGGCAGTGACTTCTTTAATCCCTTTTCAAACGAAAGACGCATTTTATCCCGAACGGGGCGTTCATAAGTCACGGGGAACGACAAAATATAATTCAAGAAGATATGATTTTCCTGCTGCATGTTGTTGATATAAAGTCCAAGGTAATAGGCGTAAATTTCCAGCGGATTAATCTCGTCGTCGGCTAATTCCTCGAACGGCGCAAGCTGTGTTATGAATTTTTTCTCGTCGCGGAGCATATATTGAGTTTTTGAACCGCACCAGTACTTTAAATCAGTCAGGAACGAATAAAATTTTTCCGAGCCGCCGCTAATCATGTTTTCAAACGCCGCATGCGATACTTTTACGTCGCTCCACTTTGTGAACGGTCGACCCTCGCGCCAATAATACGTCGTCAAAAAGCTTTCAATGTCAATGAACTGAATCACCGTCGGGTTTTCGTAGTTCGCGGAACAATTTATCCCAGCTTTATATGAACCGCTCCCGACTTGCAACGGTAAAATCTGCGAGTGTTCGTTTTCGTAGGCGACAACCGTCCGGCTCGTGCCAAAATCAATCGCGACTATCCCGCTTGAAACGTCCGATAACGGATTTCTCGCCACAAAGTTTTCTCCAAGCGCAATTTCCTTGCCGCCTTCCGAGTCGAAGTCCCATAAATCCCAATGTCCGCGATTCGGGTCGTACAAAAGATTTTCATCGTAAGGATCCAGCCCAGCGCGGTCACTGTCGCAATTCAGCAAGAATGTTTTGAGTTGCTCGGCGATTTTATCGTCCGGCGTGTCCTTTTCCGCAAAAACTTTCAAATCGTCTTCCGAAACCTTCACGCTGTTTATAATCTTCGTCATAATCTCAGCTCCAAAACTTTTTTAGCGATTATAACACAAAAAAACCGCCGCTCAATCGAACGACGGCTTTTTATTTGAAAAATCTTCAAGCACGCTGTAAAATGCGCTTATCACCGCCGTGAATCCCTTCAGGCGAAGGAAGGGAGGTGATAATGTGTTAGATTTCTTGTTTTGGCTCCTTAAGACGATAGGTTGCTCCGTCATTGGCTATGGCGTCCACCGTGTGCTCGACTTTTTATTCAAACGTCGGTGATTCGGGCACTTTACAAATAGTTCTACTTCGACCCTGCCCCGCTTTCAGCGTGGTTTTCTTCTTTTAAAGCGCGAAACCTCCAATCGTTGGCTAGACGAGAGGAGGCGGCACGTTTGGTGATAATATGTAGACTTTTGTTTTGGTTCCTTCGCGCATTATATCAGCTTAAAATCTTTTTTCAAGCCAAAACCTTTGATAAAATCGTTTTCACGCTGTAAAATGCGCTTGTCACTGCCGTGACTCCTGCTCCAGCAAATGGAAAGGAGGTGAGGCTAATGGAGTTCGTTATATGGCTCTTAAAGACAGTGGCTGAAGCTGTAATCCGCTACGGCGTCAGCAAAGTGCTCGACTACCTGCTTAGACGGCATTGATTCGGGCAAAAATCCGCGTTCAGAGTAACGCAATCCCCCAAGAGGTCTCCGCAAACCTTCTTGGGGGATTTTTTTGCGTTTGTGAGTACTATTGGAACTGCATATTCGTTATATGGCTTACTAGCGCATTATATCAGCTCAAAATTATTTTTCAAGCCAAATTGTTTGATAAAATCATTTCGGAGTTGTAAAATATCCGCAAGGAGTGATTAAAATGATTGAATCTCAAACTTTAGCTCAAATGAACCTTGAAGGTAGCAAATTGATAAATTTCGCGCCTGCTGAACTGAAAATTTTTAAAGAAGAGCTTGATAAGCAATTCGATGAGGGAAATGGCGTCGATATTTTCAAGGCTCTGCGCAACGCTCGCTATCTTGCAATGCTTGACAGGAGTTTTAAAGAGCTTGAGGAAGGCAAAGTCGTATCTTTCACCGAAGATGAGTGGGAGGATTTTATAAATGCGCAAAACCTTCACTGATACAGGATTTAGCCATTACGTTTATTGGGCAAATCACAATCGCAAAACATTTAATCGAATTAACGCGCTGATTAAAGACATTGAACGCAACGGAGTCGATAAAGGCATTGGCAAGCCCGAAAAACTTCGCTATCGTGACGGCTGGTCGCGGCGCATTGACGAAACTAATCGCCTCATTTACGACG
Source organism: Selenomonadaceae bacterium (assembly GCA_017406175.1). Taxonomy (GTDB): domain Bacteria; phylum Bacillota; class Negativicutes; order Selenomonadales; family Selenomonadaceae; genus Quinella. The sequence goes on from JAFQZB010000043.1 coordinate 12,844, forward strand.
TTGAGAACGATATATTGATTATCATCGCTTGCAAAGGACATTACGATTAAAAATATCGTACCTCGTCGCGCAAAAAGCCCAGCTCGTAGATTTGCGGCTCCAATTTCTTGCTCAACTCCGATAAATCTATTGAAATTCCTAAACTCATCCGGATTTGATACCAACCAGCGTCCCAATCAGTTATTTTCCAACGCTCAACGTCTAATCGCTCTAATTCCAAATAAAATCGCTTGTATATCTCTTTTCCTGCTTTTAAAACCGCTAAAGCCTCGCTCGAAAGGTCTATGCGGTTATTTTTTAGCCATTTCGCCGCAAATCTGTCCTCCGTCGCCCGCGCTATTCGCATTCTTATAGCCGGTGATGTGCATTCCCAGCTTTTTACCTCCGAAACCTCGAACGGATAAAAATTATTCCTTATCTGATAGATTTCTCCTTCGTATTCTACGTCGCGTAGGCTCGCTGTCTGGTTCGACGCTGAAAATAAACTCCATATCACCGAATCAACTATAAATTCGCGGCTCAACGGCTTGTTCGGCTGTAAAAATTGGTCGCGGTCATTTAGCCACGTCGCTTTCGGCAATCGCCGCACCATGTGTACTATCATTGCCTCTTCAAAATTCTCCGGCGTAATTGAAAATCCCGCGTGGCTTGCATACGGCGCAGATAATAAAGCTGTGCTATTTTGATTCAAAAAGTCATTTCCTTTAACCATAAGCCCTGCTAAAAAGTTTTCGGCAATTCTATCGTTCCTGTTTTTGTTTTCAGCGGCAATTTTTAACGCACTGGACATCGGCGGGAATTTTTTTGTGCTCGGAAATCGTTTAACCCATTTATTTAAGAATTCTTCAGCCCGAACAGGTCTTAAAATCTTTAAACCAGGTCTGACCAAGATATTTTTATAATTCTCCCAAACCTCAAGCTTAATTTCTTGCTCTTCCAATGAAATATGCTTGCTAAGGTTCCAAATTAAAAAGCCAATAGGAAATTGTCCTGTACAACCATTGAAATTATTGGCATTAAATACAAAGCCGCGCTCAAATTTATATCTGAAGACTTTATCGCGTAATTTTTGTTCAGCTTCAGCGTTTATATATTTTAAAGTAGAAAAAATTCCAAGATAAGCTGTTCGATTGGAAAAATCTTTGCTGATTCTATAAATGAACTGTGTAAATAATTCTTGGCTA
>JAFQZB010000044.1 GCA_017406175.1 Selenomonadaceae bacterium
CGCAGCGATAAATCATGACAAAAAAACCCCTGCAACAGCGCAGGGGTTTTTCTTTTTAATGGCGTGTGATTACTTCTTCCGAACCATGTCGACCTTGTCTTTGCCAGTCTTGTAAGTCACCTTCTCGACGTGGCGTTTGTAGATTCGTGCGGCTTTTTGTTTCTCCTCAAGGGCTTTGCGTTCTTCCTTGCTTAAATTCCTCTTAGCGGTCGTGTCGAACTGCTTAAAGAAATCCTCCGCCGCCTTGCCGTAGTCCTTGGTCGTCTTGTCTAGCACGTTGCTTTGAACGCTGTAAGTGTACATGAGTTTGTTATCAGCGGCGTTGTAGATGTAGAAGAAGAGCCACGGACGCTTTGAACTGTTCGTGACGGTCACTATAACGTAGGAGTCGGCGTACTTGGAAATGTATTGTTTGTAAACCTTCTCGGCTTCGGGCACGTCCAAAGAGTGAATGTCAATGCCCGTATCGCGCCGAATCGAGGAGACAACGTCTTCATAGGCGATAATCTCGCGGCTGGAAGTGAATCTGCCCGCGTTGTAGACTTCCCGTGCGAAGTCGTAAATGTCAGGCTCGGTGTCCTCGGTCTTGTAATAGTTCGGGAAGGCAACCGCTATCTTTTTGACGGCAGTAATGTCGGCGTCATCCTCAATCATCTCCTCAAAAGCCGCAAAGGCAATCGAAGACGTGAACAGCATTGCCAACATCATTACCGCGACGAAAAATTTTTTAGTCAATTAAATCTCCTCCTTAAGTAAGCCGTGAGCCTTCAACGCGGTTTTGATTTGTTCGAGGTGCTTAGGTTCAGGCTCGCACAGGGGCAACCGCAATTCGCCGACATTCCAACCCATGAGCCGCATTGCTACCTTGACGGGAATCGGATTGACTTCACAGAACAGCGCGTCGATTAGGTCGCAGTAATCGATTTGCATACGCGACGCCTCGTCAGTCTTGCCGTCGAAGTAGTTCTGGCAGATAAGGTGCGTATCATGCGGCGCGACGTTCGACATGACGGAGATAACGCCCTTGCCGCCCAGCGACAGAATCGGAACGGTTTGGTCGTCGTTGCCCGAATAAATCGCTAACTCATCGCCGCAAAGTTTGCGCGTCTTAAGAATAGAACTCAAATCGCCGTTAGCCTCTTTGGTTGCGACAATGCGCGGGTGCTTGCAAAGCTTAGCATAAGTCTCCGGCTTAATGTCGACGCCCGTCCGCCCCGGCACGTTGTAGAGGATTGCCGGAATATTAACGCTGTCGACAATCTTTGTGTAGTGCGCGACCAGCCCAGCTTGCGTGCACTTGTTATAGTAAGGCGTGACCAGAAGAAGTGCCGACACTCCGACGGATTCGGCGTAGCGTGAAAGCTCAATGGAATAAGTCGTATCATTGGAGCCGGTGCCCGCGATAACAGGAACTCTGCCCGCTACGTGTTCGACGGTGAATTTAATCGCGGCTTTGTGTTCGGCGTCGTTCATGGTAGCCGCCTCGCCCGTCGTGCCCGTAATGCAAATTGCGTCCGTGTGGTTCTCAATCTGGTCGTCAATCATGCGTCCAAGCTCCGCGAAGTTTATACCTGTCTCGTCAAACGGAGTTACTATCGCGACGCACGCGCCCTTAAATGGAATTTGTTTCATCATTATGCCCTCCAATTTATTAATCATCAAAGAAAAGCGAGAATAGTCCACCGACAACCGCGCCTACCGCTACGACTGGAGCCGCCGCGATTGCCGCCGCACCGATTGCCGCGCCCGCCGCCGCAGTTCCTGCAACACCAGTAGCGACCGCACCGCCAATCGCCGTTCCTGCAGTTGCCGCCGTCAAAGCTCCTCCGACTGCTGAGCCCGCCGCGCCGATTGCTCCGACTGCGCCCGCCGTTGCACTTGTTGCCAAACCGCCAACAGCCGCCGTTGCCGAACCAACTGCACCAGTTACAGCTCCACCAATCGCGGTACCTTCAATTGCCGCCGTCGCTGAACCGATTGCTGATGCTGCAACTCGTCCCGCCGCAGTGCGAGCAACCGCAGAACCAACCGCGCCCGTTGCATAACCGACGCCGTAGGAAACAGTCGTATCAATCGCGACGTTACCAATCGCCTCGCCCGCGCCGACTTTGCCGCGCATCATACCGACGATATTTTTTCCGATGCTGAAGCCTGCACCGTACATCGCGCCCGACTTGCCGACTTGCTTGCCTGCCGCGTGCATTGCGGAAAGATTATTAACGGCGTTTTGCACTTCGGGAACAAAGACGGAAGTTTTATTGCCCGTGATTTTAGTTTCAAGTTGCATGGCGTCCGCCCACCACTTAGCCTCAGCCTCGGTGACGGTTCCTTCAATAACTTTGATTCCGTGGCGTGCGCCTTCCGCTTGCAGTTCTCGAAGATAAGGATTGCCTTTGTCGACGATGACGGTTTGCCCTTTGTATTTGGTGAAGTCAATCTGCCCAGGCTTGTAACCAATCTTTAGCTGTTGAGGATAGTTGCGACCGTTCTTGCCCGTGAAGATTAAATCAATCGGTCCATTGTTGTCGACGACGCGAGTAACTCTTCCAGCGGCAGTAGCATTCGTGGCTTGCATGTGTTCGCCGACGAAACCTTTAAAGCCTTTGACGCCGCCGCGCATCGTGTTTAGTTGCGACAGCTCCGAGCAGAGCTTATCGTAAGCCGCCATTCTTTGAGCCGCATTAACAAAAGGTCTGCTATCGGACAAAACATTAATAGCGGAGATGATAGCTTGTCGCCTTTGCGGTTCAAGGTCGCGGGTCTTGTTGAGAATCTGACTGCACATATCAGGATTGAGCCCGTCTCTTATGAAGGCGTCGACCATGCCAAAAATTTCCGGGGCTGGTTCGTCCGTCATGACTGCGCGATTGTTCTCAAAGACGATGCGATTGTCTTTAATCAGATAGCCCATCTAAATCACTCCAAAGCTTGCTTGACTTCGCCGAAGGTCTCAGCGTTCTCTTTTAGGACAGCCTCATTGCCGAAGACGCACAAGCAATTTTGATTCATGCAGTCGCCAACGAGTTTCGATAAGGCGCGAATATCTTCCTGCCGCGTGGAAAGAATTTCGTTGCGGGACTTCTGGCGGTCGGCTAAGGTTATATTCCTCAAGCAGAAGTCTGCGGCAAGCTGTCCTTTAATCGACGGCGTCAACGGCTTGTCAATCTTGCTCAACGTGCCGATTATGTACTTGTCCATTTCCCTATCGCTAACGTCGAAGGCTTTAAGGAAGTCCGCCGTGCCGTCGAAGGTCTCTAGCGTCTTAGCTAAATTCGGGTCGCGATATGAACCAAAGAACAACGCGCCGCTACGATTGAAGCTCGCGAATGCTCCATAGGCTCCGCCCTGCACACGGATTTTAGTCCAGAAATATTCATAGCGCAAAATCGTTTCCAAGACATTCAAAGCCCCCGTGTACTCGTGCCCAAGCTCAATAAAATTCGCGCCCTTGCCGACGTATTGCACGCGGCTTTGAGAATACAAACCCTCATTGCGCGGTTTGCACGGGAAAGAGTAATGTTCCCGCTTAAACTCGTCAATCGTCAAAGACTTCAGCAAGCCAGACAAATGCGGCGTGAAGTCCTTGTAAAGCTCCTCGGTCGCCGTCACGCTGACAATCAAGCCGTTGCGATTAATCAGGCGGTCTCGCACGTCGCGCAGGTCGTCAACGAGCTGTTCAAACTTGTTATCGAAGTCGGCGAGCAAGTCCTTTAAGAACTTGTTGTAAGGCAAATAGGCGGCGGCGTTGTAGGCTCCAGTCTTCGTCTGATACGCGGCGAGTTGTGAGGAAATTATCATCGTCGCCATATTCTGCAGGTTGAGTTCAAAGCCGATTTGGTCTTGCTCAATCAGTTCGCGGAGGCGTTTTTTATTGTTAAAGGTCGTCTCGTTGAAAATTTCGGCTAGTATGTCGGTCATCTCTGGGAGCTTCGACTTTAGGGCTTTAACGAAAACTTTTAAGCGCGGCGCAAATGAATGCGGCAATTTATTTTCGGAATCTGCGCGAAGTGTCGAACCAAATCCGCCGATGTTTAGGTTAGTCAGTATCGCGAGTTCTTCATAAGAATGCCGTTTGGTGTCGACGTTGCCTAAAAGACTTGAGAGCAGGTACGCATGGAAAAGTTTATCTTGCGGAACCTTCAGCGCGTCGAAATAGAACGTCAGGTAAATTATCCCGTGCGTGTCGAGGTTGCTGAACAAAATCTTCGTGCCGTCGAGGTCGCGGAACTGTAGCGGCAAATGCTCCGCCTCCTTGCGAAGGTCTTCACGCTTGAGGATTGGTATCGTCTTTAGTGCTTCGGGTGCGTCGGGTGTTTGCTGACGAAGTTTAAGCTTTTGCGTCGTGCTGATAATCTCCTCAACTTGCGCGGGTGTCAAAGTCGCTTTGACTTCGGCGAGCTTTGCGGCTTGAGCGGCATCACGTCTCTTGGCAAAAGTCTTGTCGGGGGCAAGCGTCATTAAAACCTTATGCGGGTTGTCGAGGAAATATTTTTTGACTACGCCTTCAAACAAACCCTCATCAAGCCCACGTTTAATCGCCGCTAAGTCGTCCTCATAACGCAAATAAGCATTCGGGTCGCCGCCATAAAGCCAGGTCTTTAGGAGCCGCAAGCCATAAATCAATCCCTTTGGCGCAAGTCCGAAGTCCGCCTCGCGGAGCTTGAACTCCATTAAATTAATCGACGCCTGCAACAACGTTTTATCAATGCCGCCGTCAACGAGCTTTTGCAATTCGTCAGTCAGGAGCTTGTAGAATTTTTCCACGCGGTCAATTTCCGAACCCGTCATGGTGATTGTAAAGGTCGGCTGGCGCAAATCGTCTTCAAGCCCGGCATCAACGTCCTTACCTAAACCCGAATCAATCAGAGCCTTGCGGACGGGCGCGGCGGGGCTTGTGAACAATGCGTGCGTCAAGACTTCCAAGGCAAGATTAGTTTGGGTGTCTAGCGTGTCGCCCACGACCAGATTAAGCGACAAGAAACTTTTTTCCGCGGCGGATTCGTCTTCGCCAATCGGATAAACTTCAGCGACGCGCTTCATCTCGTCAAAGGCAGGGTGGAAGTCTATAGCCGAATCAACTTCAATCCTATCGAACTTGCTTAGGTATTCGCGGTCGAGGTAAGCGAGTTGCTCGGCAACGTCCATGTCGCCATAAAGATAGATAAAGCTATTCGACGGGTGATAAAATTTCTGGTGGAAAGCCGCGAAGTCTTCTTGCGTCAAGCTCGGAATTGCTTCAGGGTCGCCGCCCGATTGATAGCCGTAACAATTATCAGGGAACGTCTCGCGCAAGAGTTTATCGCTCAAGATGTCGTCGGGCGAAGATAACGCGCCCTTCATCTCGTTATAAACCACGCCGCTATAAGTCAACGGGGCGTCGGCGTCGGCAATTTCATAGTGCCAGCCCTCCTGCATGAGGATTTCGGGCGTCGTCAGCATGTTTGGATTAAACACGGCATCAAGGTAAACGTCCTGCAAGTTGCGGAAGTCCTTAGCGTTGCGGCTCGCCACGGGGTAAACCGTCTTGTCGGGATACGTCATCGCGTTTAGGAAAGTATTCAGCGAACCTTTGACCAACTCAACGAACGGCTCCTTTAGCGGATACTTCTTCGACCCGCAAAGCACGGAGTGTTCAATTATGTGAGCAACGCCCGTATCATCTTTGGGCGGCGTGCGGAACCCGATATAAAAAACCTTGTTATCGTCTGCGGTATCGACGTAGAAGAGCCGCGCGCCCGTCTTTACGTGTTCAAGCTCGTAGGTCTTCGCGCCAATCTCCTCAACCTCGGAAGCGTTCTTTAGGCGGAAGCCGTTGAGTTCTTCACCAATCTTTATCATGTAATCGCTCCTTTCTCACGTTGAAAAATATTTTATTCGCAAACTCGCATGGCGTCAACCTTCAACGGCTTGTATTCACGCGGCGGCTTTGTTATCATTGGACGCAATTCAAAGGAGGGAATGTTCATGGCGAAGACTTACAAATACACGGACGGCAAAGAGACTATCACAGGCTACAACGGCGGCGATACGATTCAGATTGCGGCGGGGAAGGTCGATAAGTATTCCTTCGACGGCAACGACTTGATTTTTAAAATCGGCTCTGGCTCCTTGCGGCTGGTTGACATGAAGGGACGCGCAATCACCGTTAAAGACTCCTCCTCTGGCAAGACGACTACGAAAATTTACGGCACGGGCTACACGGGGCAAGACGTTATTAAAAACCTCGTCAAGGCGTGGACTACAAC
>JAFQZB010000045.1 GCA_017406175.1 Selenomonadaceae bacterium
CAACTATTTGCGCGTCCTTAGGAATGTTGCCGATAGCGAAGTTTTTAACCGTGATATTTTTGTAGCCGTCTTTGTGGAGTTTTTTACGCAGAGCCGCCGCACCGAGTGCACTGGAGCCCATACCCGCGTCGCAAGCGTAGACGATAAACTTAATGTCTTTGCCTTCGACTTGCTTTTCACCGGCTTGACCTTTGCTAGCCGCCTTCATTGCCTTCATATTGGCTTGAGCCGCTTCGAGTGCGTCTTCCTTCTCAGCATCAGCCGCCGCCGTCGCCTTGATAAAGATTGAACTGATTGCAAAGCTTACGCCCGCCGCCGCCGCGACAGCCGCCACGTTAGCGAAGTACGCGCCGGGAGCCGTCATAGCCATAATCGCGATAAAGGAACCAGGAGCCGCAGGAGCTACGAGACCGCCGTTGAGGAGCGTCAAGGTAAAGACGCCGGTGATACCGCCCGCCATAACCGCGAGAATCAGAGTAGGTTTCATGAGGACGTAGGGGAAGTAAATCTCGTGAATGCCGCCGAAGAAGTGAATGATAACCGCGCCGGGGGCAGAACCTCTAGCATTGCCGACGCCGAAGAGTGAATAAGCAAGCAGTACGCCGAGACCAGGACCGGGGTTCGATTCAATCATGAAGAAGACCGATTTGCCGACTTCCTGAGCTTGTTGCATGCCGAGCGGAGTGAAGACGCCGTGATTGATTGCGTTGTTTAGGAACAGAATCTTCGCTGGCTCGACGAGGATTGATACGAGCGGAAGAAGACCCGCGCTGACGATTGCGCCGACCGCCGAGGCAAGTCCGTCCGTAATGCTTGAGACTATCGGACCAACGAAACTGTAAGCCGCGCAGGCAAGCACGCCGCCGATAATGCCCGCCGAGAAGTTATTAACTAACATCTCGAAGCCGCCGGGGATGGAGTCTTGCGCCGCCTCGTCGAACTTCTTAATCGCAATGCCGCCGATAGGACCCATAATCATTGCGCCCATAAACATTGGAATATCAGTGCCGACGATGATGCCAGCAGTGGCAATCGCGCCTACGACGCCGCCGCGGTGACCGTTGACGACCTCGCCGCCCGTGAAGCCTATCAGTAGCGGCAACAGCCACTTAGCCATAGGTCCGACGAGTTCTGCAAGCCCTTCATTAGGAATCCAGCCTGCAGGGATAAAGAGTGCTGTGATAAAACCCCAGGCAATGAATGCGCCGATATTGGGCATGACCATCGCGCTGAGGAAGCGACCAAACTTTTGCATCGCCTCTTGCATGAATAACACCTCCAAAAAAACTTCTTGTTAAACCTATGCTGAATTGTAATCGCCGATATGCCCCTTGGCAAGCAAAACAACTTTTGCGGCGTCCTTAGCGACTGCAGACAAAATTTTACAGCTGTGGACACGGGCTATTTTCTTGACAGGGAATTTTTGCAAGTTATAATTCAAACGTACTCTAAACAGAAAGGATGTTGCCGTTATGGAACTCGGCGAGGTTGTTGAAAAAAGTTTCTTGCGCCCGATTGACAACACGTCGGTTGTGCAACAAGTGATTGACCGCTTAACTTATGCGATGATTTATAAAGAACTCCGTCCCGGCGACAAGTTGCCGACGGAAATGGAATTGGCAGCGAGCTTCGGCGTCGGACGCAATTCGATTCGTGAGGCGATAAAAATTCTAGTGTCGTTCGGCGTGCTCGATATTCGCAGACCTGAGGGAACGTTTGTAGCAAGTGGCTTTTCGGACAAGATGATTAATCCTCTGCTCTACGGAATCATTCTTGACCAATCGGACTCAATCGATTCGCTAAAGGAACTGCGCGAGTGGGTGGACTTCGGGATTTTGGAATTGGCAATGGAGAAAGCCGAGCCAGAGGATTTATTTCAGCTTGAAGAGCAGCTCCACAAGTTGCTTGAGGAAATCGACGGCGGCGACGCGGAAAAAGTTTTCGTGGCAGATGATGAATTCCATGAGGCAATCTCCACGGCGGCTCATAATTCATTGCTAGGACAGATTGCTAAGCTCGTCCGAACCTTAACCAGCGAAATGCGAATCACCACAATCCGCAATATGCTAAGGCTCGGCAAGAGCAATGAAATCAAGAAGGCGCACGAAGACTTATTGCATATCGTCAAGTTCAAAAAGGATAAGTCAGCGCGGCAACTACTCGTCGAAGGATATTTTTATCGGTACAACGTATTGCGCAAATGATTAAAGCCTCCCGCTAAGGAGGCTTCAGCTTTAGATAAAGTCCGTCTCAAAGAGGCGGGCTTATTTGGTCTTTAGGGTGAAGTAAGCGATTTCAGGCGGGCAACCCAATCTAAACGGGAACCAAGAGCCGTTGCCGACGTGAACATAGCCGATTGAATCATCATGCTTGACGATGCCGCGGGTGTATTTGAAGACTGGGAACAGCGGCACGCCGAAGATACCGATTTGACTGCCGTGCGTGTGACCCGTCAAAGTCAGGGCGAAATTTCGTTGTGCGCCGTCGTCGATGAATTCGGGGTGATGAGCCAGCAAAATCTTAACGGAGTCTTCGGGGACGTTCTCAGCTGCCTTGTCGACAAAAGCCTTGCGAGTTTGGGCAAAAGCTTTCTCGCGTTCGGGGTCGTTTGAACTGGTAATCGGGGCACGCGGCGGATAATCGACACCTAGGACATAAAGCTTGGAGGTGACGTGCGACGAGCTATTATTGAGCCAATGGATTTTCGTCTGCTGAATCATCTGTTCAATCGCGGCGATGCCTCTGAAGTGTTCGTGGTTGCCGTGAATGTAGTAAATGCCGAACTTGAACTTATCGGCGAAGGCGTCGACAATTTTAATTGCGGCGGGGTTCATTGGCACATCGTCGAAAATGTCGCCGGTAATCGCTAAGAGGTCGGGCTTTGAATCAGCGACGCGGCTAAGGAGACCTTCTAAGCGTTCCAAAGAGTAATACGCGCCAAGGTGAATGTCGCTAATCTGCGCGAGGCGGAAGCCTTCAAGGTCGGGCGGCAAGTCTTTAATCGGCACGTCGTAAAAGTTCTCAACGTCAGAGTTTTTTTCGATACGGTTGCCGTAAAGCGAGACCGCCAAAGACATCAGCGGATAAATCATGCCGTAAGCGAGGAGCCGCCGCCTTGACGGGTCGAAGGGCTTGGGCTTGTTTAGCTTGCGATAAATGAACCGCACGACGAGCGCGCAGATTACGAACACGCCGCAAATTAGCTGAGCCATTAGGAAGACCGTCGCGCAGTTGCCGAAGACCGAGACGAACCACCCCGGCACGAACGAACGGATTGCCCAGCCCCCGACGATTACAGCGATGATTGCAAGGTCAGCTAGGGCGAAGAGCCTGTAAAACTTCTTGGCGATGTGTTCGCTGAAGAGGAACTTTATCGAGACGAGCGCGACCGCCATTATCCCGCCGAGGAGCGCGGCAACGATTAGGATAAACATTGGAACCGCGCCGCCTTAACGACGTTTTTCATGAGCATTGCCACGGTTAAAAGTCCGACGCCGCCAGGTACGGGAGTAATCGCGCCGGCAATCTCAATCGCCGCGTCAAAGTCCACGTCGCCAACTAATTTCTTCGGAGCAATGCGATTAATGCCCACGTCGATAACGGTTGCGCCAGGGCGAATCATATCAGCCGTAACGAGCTTTGGCTTGCCCGACGCCGCAACTAAAATTTCCCCTTCGCGAGCGACTTCCGCTAAGTTCTTCGTGTGCGTATGGCAGACAGTCACGGTTGCATGACGAGCCATAAGCAAATGCAGTAGCGGCTTGCCGACGATATTACTTCTGCCAATAATGACAGCGCGTTTGCCGTCAATCTCGATGCCAGCGAGGTCAAGCATCTCGATACAGCCGGCGGGCGTGCACGGGACGAGCGCGGGACTTCCGATTACGAGCTTGCCGACGTTTACGGGGTGGAAGCCGTCTACATCTTTAAGCGGGTCGATTCGGTTTAGTATCTCTTCCGAGTGCGCCTTAATCGCGGCGGGCAACGGTAGCTGAACTAATATCCCGTGAATAGCTTTGTTCGCGTTGAGTTCGTCAATCTTAGCAATGAGTGCGTCCTTAGTCGTGTCTTCGGGCATGGCGACGACTTCCGAGACGATTCCTAGTTCTTCGCAAGTCTTGTGCTTGTTGCGGACGTATACTTGCGACGCGGGGTTTTCGCCGACGATTATGACTGCCAGCCCCGGCGTTATCCCGAAATCTTTTTTAAGTTCCTCGACTCCCTGCCGCGCCGATTCTTTTATCTTGGCAGCGAATTCTTTTCCGTATAATATCCTTGCCGACATGTTCTCAGCCTCCAAAAGTTTTTTCGCAGTCTACAACACCTAAAGCATTTTCGCAACGTCAAAATCTTTTCGGCGACGCTTGAAATATTTTCCCAATCGTTTAATATGGCGGAAAAGAAAGGAGATGTTATTATGGCGACGCAACGTGAAGTAATCGCAGCGTTCATGAAGTCGTTGGACACCACGACCCTAACGGGCGAGGCGGCAGTAGACGAGGCGATTAAAGCTTGTTCGACGTTCAATAGCTTTGCTGAGGTCAAAGCCGCGATGATTCAGGATATTAAAAACGCGAGGAGCGGCGACGACCTCTTGAAGAGGTTTTGCGGTATCGACTACGACACCGACGACACCGGCTCGATAACCGGTTTGGACGCGGGCGGCACGACAAGCAAAGACAAATACGACGTCGTGCCGGAAAACGGAGACTTGGACACGAGCTTTACGGATTCGTCATTCACCACTAGGGGCTTAACCGTTACGCTCGGCGACGAGAAAACTTTTTCCGACCTGACCTCAACCGAACAGTTCATCTGGCAAGGGTTGCACTCGTGGTGGATTCCCGCTTCGCTCGACCTCATTGCCGAGAGTTACGACGACAATTTCGGCTTCGATGATAATTCGTCCGCCACAGTAAAAGAAATCTCCGTCACGTTTTACACGGAAGACAGCGGGACGCTCGCTTACACTAGCTATAACTATTGGACTGATTCGGGTGAAACATTCAAGCTTGGACTTGCGATTAACTTGCAACACTACGACGGACTGGAAAACAATCTCGACAAAGCTACTTCCGAATTCAGTAATACGGTTGCCCATGAACTTACGCACGCTGTTATGTTTGCAAATATCTTCGGTACGGTCATGAACTCTTTGCCTGGTTTCCTTAAAGAGGGTTTGGCGGAGATGACAGTCGGTGCAGAAAAGTTCCGTGAGTGGGATATAAAGAATGTCTCGGCGGACTCTCAAGCTTTCGAGGACGGACTTGACGTAACCAACACGGGCACGAGCGAAGGTTTCATGTATTACGGCGGCTATATGTTCTTCCGCTATCTGGCTCGGCAGGCGGGCGATGTGACCATAAGCAACAGCGACGATACTTTAGTTACGACCTTCCGCGGCAATGACACTGTTGAAAGTTCCGCCTCCAATGCCACGATTAGCACTAGCGACGGCAACGACAGCATAATGGCTTATGGAACTAACATTTCTGTTGATGCGGGCGACGGCGATAACTTTATACATTTCTACGCCGATGCTTACAACGTAACGAATCAATCGGGCACAGGCAATGACACCGTTGAGACTGCAGCAAAGGTAGCCTCAATCGACACGGGCACGGGCAACGATTACGTTTATCTTTATGTCAATGCCGAGAATCATACCGTTGACGCGGGCGAAGGCAACGACTCAATTTATACAGGGGCGCAAGTCTCTTCGGTCAATGCGGGCGACGGCAACGATTATGTCCATATCTTTAGCAACGCAACAGCTACTACCGTTAATGCCGGGCTTGGCGACGACTCCATTAAAAGCTACAACGAAAACGGCGTTAAGTTTGAAGTCGGCACGGACGACGGCAACGACACTATCGAAGGCTTCAACGAGAACGATACCATTGCCTTTGACGGCGGCGGCTACTACGGACGCTCGACTGTCAATAATGATGTCGTCCTTGACTTCGTAAACGGCGGCGCGATGACTTTGCTCGGCGCGAATGGCAAGACCATTAATGTTGAAGGTGCCGACTTCATGAACATCATTAACAACAGCGACAACTCCGTTAAGATTTATGCGGCTGAGGGCGAAGACTCCATTAATAACTACGGCAACAAGGTTACTATCGTCGGGGCGTCGGATATTGATTCGATTTGGAATTACGGCGAGAACGTTTCAATCAATGCGAACGGCGGCGACGACCACTTAGACAACAGAGGCAATAAAGTCACTATGCTAGGCGGCGCGGGTGCTGATTTAATCTGGAACGACAAATTGCAAGGCGGTGCCGATAGCGTAAAGATGGACGGCGGCTCTGGCGATGATGCGCTGTATAGCTGGGGCATTAAAACCACGATGATTGGCGGCTCTGGTAAGGATACGCTTTCTAATTACAGGAACGGCTATAGCAACGGTGAACTCGTAGTAGAAGGCGGCGGCGATAGCGTTAAAATGGACGGTGGCGACGGCAACGATGAGCTGTACAACTTCGGCGATAAAGTCACCATGTTCGGCAGTGCAGGCAATGACTCGCTTTACAATGACAAAAACGATGGCGGCGGCGTCAATGTCTCTGTTAGCGGCGGCGCGGGCAATGATTTTATTCGTAACTTCTCCACAGACTCCACGCTAAACGGCGGCTCTGGGGCTGACACCATATCCAACCATGCAAAAGGTTATAGCAATGGCGAACTCTTATTTGATGACGGCGGCAAGAACGTTACGATTATCGGCGGCAAAGGCGATGACTCTATCGAAAACGTCGACGGCGAAAACGTCACCTTCAAATACAGCACGGGCGACGGCAACGACACTATCCAAGGCTTTAACGAAACTTCGACGCTACAAATTGATAACGGTAAAGGCTCCTTCTCTTCAAAGAAGAGCGACGACGGCGACGATTTAATAATCAAAGTCGGCACGGAAGAAATAATCCTTCAAGGCGCGACGAGCTTGTCGGCTATCAACATTGACGGCGAAGACCTCGCGTCCACGATGATATTGACGAACTCGGATAAGTCGCCTGTGACTGTCAGCTCGTCCGTTAAAGTTATCGACGCTTCGGAACGCACGAAAGCAATTAAAATCACCGGCAACGCAAAGGACAATACCATTATCGGCGGAAGCAAGAACGATTCACTTTACGGCTTGGCTGGCAATGATTCAATTGTCGGCAATGCGGGCAATGATAAACTCTTCGGAGGAGATGGAAAAGACACGCTCACCGGCGGCGAAGGCAAGGATACCTTAAACGGCGGCACGGGCGATGATAAATTGCTCGGC
>JAFQZB010000046.1 GCA_017406175.1 Selenomonadaceae bacterium
ATAAGATTCGCGAGGTCATTGGCACGGGCGGCAAGATTATCAACCGCATTATCGAGGAAACGGGCGTTGACATTGACATTAACGACGACGGAAACGTTTTCGTCACTAGCCGTAGCGTCGAGGGCATTGACCGCGCCATTGAGATTATTGAACAGATTGTGCGCGAGGTTAAGGTTGGCGACGTTTACGAAGGTCCAGTTACTCGGATTATGCCGACGGGCGCGTTTGTGGAAATTTCTTTCGGCAAGGAGGCAATGTGCCATATCTCGCAACTGTCCGATAAGAGGATTCCGACTGTCGAAGACGCCGTTAAGGTTGGCGACCGGCTCAAAGTCAAGATAACCGAGATTGACGACAAGGGCAGAATCAACGCAAGCCATCGCGCCCTGCTCGAAGGCGACAATCCTAAGCCTAAGACCTTCGACCGCCCGCGCAATGACAATAGACCGCCTAGGGGCAATGACGACCGTCAACGCGGCGGCAGTGGTTATCAGAAAAGTTCTGACCGCCCGCGCAGCGATAGACCTCGTAGCGATTCGCGGACGATTAAAGACCTAAGAGATTTAAAGAATGCTCGTGACGGCAGACGCAGACGCGATAGATAAGGAGGGTTCAAATTGGCAACGGTAGACAGGTTTAAGGAAGTGGTGGAAAGCGGCATAATCATGGACGCTGACGACATGGAGGCACCGCTTTCCCCGCAGATGAAGTACGATTTCATGGCGGCGATTAACTCGATTGAACAGCTTGAGAGTTTGACCGCCGAGATTGCCAACCGCAAAAAGTATCGTGCGAAGTTGAAAGCGGAGCTACTGAAGAGTTGTTGCCAGTCGCTAAAGAAGCTCGCCGATAACGAAGAGGACTTCACGCTTAGGAAAATCGACATGGCGATTAAGATGCTCACGGATTGCCGCTACGAAGTCACGAAGATTGACAGCGTGGAGAAGGAGACCGATAAGCTCTCGAAGTTGATTCGCAAGGGCGTCAGTGCCTAAGGGGGCTAGTTTATGTTCAGGGAAATGCGGCGCAGTAAGCAAGTCTTGTCGCGGGAGACGGCGGAAAAGATTTTGCGTGAAGGCGACTTTGGAGTATTGGCTCTTTCTGGCGACGAGGGCTACGCTTATGCCGTGCCGATTAATTACGCCGTGGAGGGCAACAAGATTTATTTCCACAGTGCTAAGACTGGTCACAAGCTCGACGCCATTAGGAACAATGATAAAGTATCGTTCTGCGTCGTCGACCGTCATGAAGTCGTTGCCGAGGAGTTCACGACGTATTTTAGTAGCGCGATTGCCTTCGGGCGGATAAGAATCGTCGCGGACGACACCGACCCCGATAAATTGCGCGGGCTGGAACTCTTAGCCGATAAGTATTCGTCGACGGCAAGCCCCGAACGCCGCGCCAAAGAGTTAAGCAGGTTGAGTGCGTTAGTTGTGCCCGTGATGACGATTGAACACTTGACTGGCAAGGCGGCTCGCGAACTGGTTAAGCGTGGTGATTTCAAATGACGCCGCTTGAATTCGTGGAAAAATATTATCTGCACGACAGTAGCATTGAGCACGTTGACTTCGATGCCGATAAAAAAGTTCTTGTGCTGACAATCGAGTTCTGCTTCTGGTGGCAACCGTGGTATAAGAAGGACGAGCCTAAGAACGTGTGTTCACATCCAAAAAGTGATATGATAAGTATATTATGAGAAAAAAATACGAAACAGATTTAACGGACGAGCAATGGGACGTCATCGCGCCCTTGTTCTCCAATATGCGTAAGTACAAATGGGAAAAGC
>JAFQZB010000047.1 GCA_017406175.1 Selenomonadaceae bacterium
CGACGAGAACATAGTTATTTTTGGTTTAAAAGCAGGAGAAGTTTTATCCTATTACGA
This sequence comes from Selenomonadaceae bacterium, assembly GCA_017406175.1. GTDB lineage: Bacteria > Bacillota > Negativicutes > Selenomonadales > Selenomonadaceae > Quinella. Next base: position 58 of record JAFQZB010000047.1, read on the forward strand.
AAAAGGAACATATAGCGCGTGGAACGAATATACGAGCAATCCAAACGCTCGGCTGGTCGTCGATAGGCTAACGGACGGCACTTACGGTAATTTCCATTCGCTTAGGGATTATTTGATTCAAGACAACGACGAGTTCTTTATCCTAAAGGACTTCAACGCCTACATCGACGCCCACAGCGAGATATATGCCCGCTATGCTGACCGCTTCGGTTGGCTCCGTTCAGCGGCTATGAATATCGCTAACTCCGGCAGGTTCTCTTCCGATAGGACTATTGACGAGTATGCCGCTGAGATTTGGAATATCAAGCCGTGTAAGATTCAATAGCTTGCGACGCGGGAGGGAGGCTGATTTATGAGAACTTCCAACCTAAGTGAATACGACCTTTATCTTTTCCACCAAGGCACAAATTATCATGCTTATGAAATGCTCGGTGCTCACTTCATAGAACGTGACGGCAAAAAGGGCGTGCGTTTTGCTCTTTGGGCTCCTCATGCAAAGTCGGTCAGTGTGGTCGGCGACTTCAACAACTGGGATACCCGCGTTAATAGTATGATTCGACTGGAAGACGGCGAGACGTGGGAAACGTTTATAGAGGGGCTAAAGCAAGGCGACCTTTACAAATACGCAATCCTTCCACCCAACTCCACGGCACACCTAATGAAGGACGACCCCTATGGATTTTGGGCAGAGAAACGTCCGAACACCGCCTCGAAAATCTACGACCTCGAAGGCTACGATTGGCAAGATAATGAGTGGGTAGAACGTAAAAAGCGTCAATCGTCTTATTCGCACCCGATGTTGATTTACGAGGTGCACGCGGGGTCATGGCAACGCAACGCCGACAACGATTATTTGAGTTATCGGGAGCTAGCCGACAAGTTGATTGCATACGTCAAGGAAATGGGTTACACGCATATAGAATTCTTGCCGCTGACGGAGCATCCGCTTGATAAGTCTTGGGGCTATCAGACGACGGGCTATTATGCGGTGACAAGTCGCTACGGCGAGCCGAATGATTTCCGCTACCTCGTCGAGACTGCGCACAAAAATAATATCGGCGTGATAATGGATTGGGTTCCGGGGCACTTCTGCAAAGATGAACATGGCTTGCGCACCTTCGACGGCGTCAATCTTTACGAATCGGACAACCCGCAACTTTCAGAGAATCGCGGCTGGGGCACAATCAATTTCGACTACGGGCGGACGGAAGTTCAAAGTTTCCTCATCTCAAATGCGCTGTTCTGGTTTGAAGAGTTCCATATTGACGGCTTAAGAATTGACGGCGTGGCGAATATGTTGTATCTTAACTTCGGACGCTCAGAGGGCGAATGGACACCAAATCGCTACGGCGACACAGGCAACTTAGAGGCAGTCGAATTCCTAAAGAAGCTCAATGAAACGGTCTTCAAGTATCACCCGCAAGCGTTGATGATGGCAGAAGAGTCAACGGCATGGCCGCTTATCTCCAAGCCAGTTTATATGGGGGGCATGGGCTTTAACTACAAGTGGAATATGGGCTGGATGAATGACATGCTAGAATATATGAGCCTAGAGCCGAAATATCGCAAGTGGAACCATGACAAATTAACGTTCTCGTTCATGTATGCGTTCACAGAGAATTTTATCCTGCCGCTTAGTCATGATGAGGTAGTACACGGCAAGCGGTCGCTAATAGAAAAAATGCCCGGCGATTACTGGGAAAAGTTTGCGGGCTTAAGATGTTTCTTTGGCTACTGGATGGCGCACCCTGGAAAGAAGCTTTTGTTCATGGGCGGCGAGTTCGGACAGTTCATAGAATGGAACGAAAACGCAAGCTTAGATTGGTTTCTAATCGAAGAATACGACATGCATAGGCGGCTACAAAATTATTCGCGGGCGTTGAACAAAATCTATCTGGACAACAAAGCTCTTTGGCAAGTGGACTTCGATAGGGACGGTTTCCAGTGTATAGACAGTAACGACAACGAAAATAGCATAATAACGTTCCTGCGCAAGGCAGAAGATAGCTCGGAGTATTTGATAGTTCTAAGCAACTTCAGTGCCCAAACAAAGGAAGGGTATCGAATAGGAGTACCCGAAGGCGGATTCTATGAGGAAGTGTTGAACACAGATTTAGAAGCCTACGGGGGCAAGGGGATAAGGAATGGGCTCCTTGAGGCGGAGGAAAAGGCGTATCAAAATCGAAGACACTCAATTACAATGAGAATCCCGCCGCAAACGACGATATACCTAAAGCGGGCGGCGGACCCAAAAACAGGAGGGAGTTATTGAAATGAAAGTTCTTTATGTGGCGTCTGAAGCGGTACCGTTTATAAAGACGGGAGGACTGGCGGATGTGGCAGGTTCACTGCCGAAGGCACTCAAGGGGCAGGGCGTAGACGTTCGGGTGGTAATGCCGAAGTTCAGCAAGATAGGGGAGAAATATCGCGCGGGCATGGAGCACATTTACGACGGTACGATACCGGTATCATGGCGCACGAAGTACGTCGGGATAGACAAGTACGAGCTTGACGGGGTGATATATTATTTCGTGGACAATGAGGAATATTTTGCTCGGGAAGGACTCTACGGCTATGACGACGACGCGGAGCGTTATTCGTTTTTCAGCCGTGCAGTTCTTAATTGCTTGCCCGCAATAGACTTCTGGCCCGACGTCATTAACGCTAACGATTGGCACGCTGGCTTGGTTCCGGTCCTGCTCAAGCTTGAACACCAAGGCGACGAACGCTACGAAAATATCAAGACGCTGTACACGATTCACAACCTGAAGTATCAAGGCGTCTTTACCAAAGACATTATGGGCGACGTTTTGGGACTCGACTGGAAATATTTCAACAATGGCGACCTTGAGTTCTATGACGCGGTCAACTTCATGAAAGGCGGCATCATCTACGCCGATTACGTCTCGACCGTCAGCAAGACTTATGCTCAGGAGATTCAATACGAGTACTTTGGCGAACACCTCGATGGGCTTTTGCGTAGCCGCAAAGACGATTTGTACGGCATTGTCAACGGCATAGACTACGACAAGTTCAATCCAGCGACCGATAAAGATTTGTTCGTGAACTATGACGCCTCCGACGCTTACGCCGCGTTCGATAAAAAGTGCGAGAATAAAATCAAATTGCAGGAGCTTCTTGGACTACCGCAAGGCAGAAAGATTCCGATTGTCTCCATGGTTACTCGTCTGGTTGCGGCAAAAGGTCTCGACTTGGTTGTACGCATGATGGACGAACTCTTACAGCATGAGGACTTCCAATTTGTTCTGCTCGGCACAGGCGACAAGGTCTACGAGGATTGGTTCAAAGGTCTGGCGTGGAGATACCCGCAGAAAGTTTCGGCGAATATTTATTTCTCGAATGAACTGGCGCAGAGGATTTACGCCTCGTCCGATATTTTCCTTATGCCGAGTAACTACGAGCCTTGCGGTATCGGTCAGCTTATCGCAATGCGCTATGGTGCGGCTCCGGTCGTCCGTGAGACTGGCGGCTTGAAGGATACCGTTCAGCAGTACGACAAGTACACTAAGCAGGGCAACGGCTTTGTCTTCTCGAACTACAACGCCCACGAGATGATGTACGCGCTAAAGCGTGCGCTCTCGACTTACGCGCAGTTTGAAGTTTGGTTGCAGATTTCCTCCAACGCTATGAACAGCGACTACAGCTGGAAGAATTCGGCGCACGAGTACATTGAACTTTATAAGAAACTCATCAACAGCTGAGATTAAAGATTGACCACGAATCCGGCGGGGCTTAACCTCGTCGGATTTTTTTATTGACATGTCGAAGAATTTTAGTAAACTAATAAAAAACAGTCTCGGTGTTCTTGGAGGAGGTAAGGAGGCTGAAATGGTAAGAAGAGGAACTTCAGACAGCAGAAACAGATTGGGTAGCGGAAGAGTTTGCGCGGGTTGCGGACGACCGATAAAAGGCGGTTTGTATTGCGAACCTTGCCTAGAAAAATTTCGTGAGCGGGCAAAAGTCCAGGGCGAGCGCATGGAAACTCTTAAAAGCAACATATTAAAGCGGGTCGCCGAGGGCAAGGACGAGAATTTAATCTTGATTATCAACAGCGACGAACGCAACTTGAGCATAACCAAAATAGTTCTGGAACGAGGCTTGGCGGATTTTAAAATACTCACGGCGAACAATCCTTTGACGGCTATTAATACGCTCGTCAGTCGCGAGATAAGTCTTGTCATCTTGGACGCGGATTATAATGGACTAGACATGTTGCGGCGCATTCGGGACGACGAACGCTTTAAGGGCGTGCCAGTTATGATGATGTCTAGTTCGACGCGGCGGGAGGTTGTTGCGGATGTCTTTGCTCTCGGCGTGCAAGACTACGTAACGAAACCTTGCGCCCCAGCAGACCTAATCAAGCGTGCAAACAAATTGCTAAACATCAAAGAGGAAGCCGCGCCCGTCATCGAAACTAAACCGCAGAAGTCGTCTTTCCGTATCATGCTTATCGACGATGATATTTTCGACCTGAGGCAAGAAAGAGAACGGCTCAAGAATCGTTTCCCCTGCCAAATCACCACGGCTCAAAGTGCGGCGGAGGGCATGAGGCTTTTGGAGCAAAACGGCGCGGACTTGGTGCTTGTAAGTTTGGATATGCCGTTCGTCAACGGGCTGAAGTTTTTATCGCTCGTCAACAGCAACGCTAAGCTTAGCAATATCCCCGTGATAATCATGACGGACACGCGAGACTTTTCCGTTATCAGCGAAATTAATCGGTCGTCAGCGGCGGGACACGTTCGCAAGCCGAATATCCCAGAGGACGGACTTGCCTTTATCGAATCGAAGCTACGCAATCTCAGATAGGCGAGGTGAAGTCTTTTGGTGGCTGATAAGAATTTGTTTCTGCATGACGTGGCGATTGTCGCGATTTTGAAGAACGAGGGACATTATCTTAAAGAGTGGCTCGACTATCATTTGCTTGCTGGAGTCGACCACTTTTATCTTTATGACAACGAATCGACTGACGATTACTCCGAGGTTGTCGCGCCGTATGTCAAGGCGGGCTTGGTCACCAGCAAATATTTTCCGGGCGAGTCGATGCAGTTCGCCGCGTATGATGAAGCTGTTCGGGATTATCGTTTTGCGTGTCGATATATGGCGTTCGTGGATTTGGACGAGTTCATTTATCCCAAGACTAATCAGACTGTCGCGGAGGTCGTCGACGAGATTTTATCGGGCGATGAGGCGGCGTCGGGCGTGGCGATTAATTGGCAACTGTTCGGCTCGAATAAACAGAAGTCAGCGGATTATTCACGGGGCGTCTTGGAGCGATTCACGCGGCGGGCAAAAAGTGATTGGGTCGTTCCCATTCCAAACCGCGACATACCCGGCGGCAATGCTCAAGTCAAGACAATCGCCAACCCGCGTAAAGTGAATTTCTTTACGAGCGCGCACTTTCCGATTTACTTTGAAGGCTATCATTCCGTCAACGAACGCGGCGGGCGAGTCGATAACTATTGCAATGAGCCAGTCACGGCGGCGCGGCTTGCGATTAATCATTACCACGTTAAGAGCCGCGAGGAACATCGGCAAAAGATTTTAAAGGGGCGGGCGGGCAAGAAGAGCACTTACCTTGATGATTCGTGGTTCAAGATGTACGACCGCAACGAAGTCTTCGACGAGGGCATATTGAGCTATCGCATTGCCCGCGAGGCGAATTTTTCTTTTGAGGACGATAAAGCTAAGCTTGCGCGTCTGAAACGTGCCTTGACTAGAAATTTATCGGCGTGCGCGTCGGGTGCCAAGCTACCTTTGGAGACCGCGTTGACTTGCCGAGCCGCAAGCACTTACCTTAATGAACAAATTTACGAGGAGGCGTCCCTTGCCGCGATATTCAATTCACTCGACGGCATGAAACTTTCTGAGGCGCGGCTCCTTCTAAGCGACTTGCCGAACCTGTTAGCTTTGCCCTATCCTATCGCCGCTGACCTGGGAAAGGTTTCGATAAAAATCATTTCGTACCTAATGGACTTCATGCGCGAACGGGAGCTTTGGCGGGATTATTCGGACTTGGATTATCTGCGGCGATTCCTAAGAACGTGTGTTCACATCCAAAAAGTGATATGATAAGTATATTATGAGAAAAAAATACGAAACAGATTTAACGGACGAGCAATGGGACGTCATCGCGCCCTTGTTCTCCAATATGCGTAAGTACAAATGGGAAAAGC
>JAFQZB010000048.1 GCA_017406175.1 Selenomonadaceae bacterium
CAAAACATCAACACTTGGCTCGAACAAAAACCCGAACGTCGAATGATTCGCGTGCTCGACGGCAAAGTCCGTGCGTTCTTATCCGACCGCTATCGGAGGCTCGACAATTTGGAGCTGTGTGCGGCTGTCCTGCCCGTCATTCAAGAAATGCAAGGCTCGCAGATTGAATCTTGCGAAGTTACTCCGACTCACCTTTACATCAAGGTCGTCAATCGCCGCGTCAAAGCGGAAGTCAAAGTAGGAGACGTGGTGCAAGCCGGCTTTGTCGTTTCCAACAGCGAAGTGGGATTGGGCAGTCTGCGTGTCGAACCGCTCGTCTTCCGTCTCGTTTGCAAAAATGGGCTTATCTGCAAAGACCTTGCCCAGAAAAAGTATCACGTCGGGCGGCAAGTCAATGCCTCTGATGATTCCGCTTACGAGCTGTATTCCGACGCCACTCTTGCTCAGGACGACAAAGCATTTTTCATGAAGGTGCAGGACGTTGTTCGTGCTGCCGTCGATGAAGCCAAGTTCATGCTTACCGTCGACAAACTCCGCGAAGCCACTCAAATTCCTCTCAAGCACGACCCTGTTAAAGCCGTCGAACTCCTTGCTGACAAATTTCAACTGACGGAAAACGAACGAGGCGACATTCTAAGGCAACTTTTTATGGGAGCCGATAGTTCCCGCTACGGACTGGTCAACGCTGTGACTGCCGCCAGCAAGATTGCCAAGTCCTATGAAAGGGCGACCGACCTTGAGCGAATCGGCGGTGAAATTCTTGCCTTGCCTGTGCCGAGGAACCTTCTGCCGCCCGCCAATTTCTCTGACTATCAGTCGTTGCCCGTTCGCGAACTTCAACGCGCTGGTTGAAAGGGGGTGATTGCCATGAGTTCATTTTTCAACTGCGCCGCTTATGATGACGTGGACACCACGATTCGTCTTGATGATCACGTCGTCTTCCTCGCTCTGGAGGATAAGGGAAAGAATACGTCCATTCACTTGACCCTCAATCCCTTCCAAGTGCGCGTTCTCGCCAAGTATTTGTCCGTTGCTCTTTCCCAAATCGAGTTCAAAGCTCTGCAGGAAGAAAAAAATTTCGGCGACTTGTCTGTCCAAATCATCAACGAGGACAACGGCTATTACCACGCCGATAACTTCTACGACAACGATTACGCCATTGCTGTGCCCTTCTAACTTCAAACGTTTTCAAAGCCCCGACTGCGGCTGTAGTCGGGGTTTATCCTTTTTCTGGAGGCGAAAAAATGCCGGCAACAAAATTCATCTGCCCCAACGGGCAACGCATTCGCATTGATGATTGTTTACGTTCCTGCCCGAATCAACAACGGTGCATGTTCCTGCCGACGTTGCGCGCCGTCGCCAATTCTCTCGACCGCAACATTGCCGAGTCGACAGTAACCGAGCTCATTGCTGGAGTTCGTGAAACCTACCTCAAGAAAACAAGTTCTTATGCCGTCGAACCCGCGTCTATTCTTTACGCTTTGCAGGGACAGGCTATTCACTCGATTAACGAGCAACAAACGCAAGGCGCGATTCTCTCCGAAGAACGCCTCAAGGACGACATCACAAGTGGGCAATTCGACTTGTTCGGCAAAATTCTCGACGCCGATGAAGGTGTGCTGGGCGACTTGAAAATTACGTCCAGCTTCAAACTTATGCGCGCTCTCGGCATTTACAAAGTCAAAGTTGACACAGGCGAAATTTACAAGTCGGGGCTCAAGAAGGGGCAACCTAAATTCAAGACTGAACTTCACTTTGACGGCGTTCGTGATCTGCTCGATTGGAGTATCCAACTCAACTACTACCGCCTTTTGCTAGAACGAGCAGGCTTCAAAATCAGCCGCATGTACATTCAAGCAATTTGTCGCGACGCTTCCCTCCGTATTGCCGCAGAACGCGGCATTGATAAGCCCGTTTACATCATTCCGATAAATAAAATCAGTGACCACTGGCTTACGCGCTATTTTCAGCACAAGGCGAAACTTTTGCGGGAGGCAATCACGACGAAAAATCTGCCGCCCGTCTGCTCTTTCCGCGAACGTTGGGGCAATAGAAAATGCCTTGCTTACTGTGCGGCTCGTGAAAATTGTCCCTATGCTCAGCGGCTCCAATCCCAAAACAAAGAGGTGATACCAGATGAAATCTCGCTCTCTGCTTAGAGTTTTCACGCTCGAATACGACACCGCAACCAATTCCATTTCTCCGCACGTCAGGTACATCTCGCCCGATAATGTCCTCAAAGACTTGTACCGGATTCTCAACTGTGATCTCGTCACTTGCACCGAAATTGAAGTCAACGGTAAGTTCTTCGACGTGTGGTCGGACGACGAAGCTTTGCTCAAAGACAAGCCTGCGCCAAATCTTTACATCGACGACGACCTGATTATCTTCGGCTCCGTTGCTTTCGCTAAAACTGACGACGACGGCAATTTGGCAGGACTTTCTCGCGACGACGTTCACTTGCTTTGGGACTTCGCTATCGTACAGTTCGCTAAATTGCTCAAGTTCCTCAAGAACAGGAGGTGATTTTTATGGGACAATACTACATGGCTATTCTCGGCGACGTTTACGGGCTCAACTGCAAAGTCTTTGACCGTTCCGTCAACCACGAATACACCTTCGCTAAACTCATGGAACACAGCTGGTGGCAAAATTCTTTCGTCAATGCGTTTTCCGAATTCCTGTACAACGAGCCGAGCCGCGTCGCTTGGGTTGGCGATTACGCTGACGAGACCGACGACTTCGACTTTCCGAATTGTTCCGCTTTCTACGTTCCGTGCTACAAGGAAGTTTGGGGCGAGACCGTTTCTACCCATACCGTTTACTCCTCCGACTTCATTCTTGACGGTAAATTCTTGCTCAATCACGATACGCGTCAATTCGTCGACTTGAACGAGTACAAGCAGTTGTCGGTCGATAAAGACGGCTGGTGCATTCATCCTTTGCCGCTACTCACAGCTGTCGGCAACGATCGCGGCGGCGGGGATTTCCACGAGGGCAACACCGGCTTTGATTGCGTCGGTATCTGGGCTTGGCAACTTCTTTCCTTCGCCGACAAGCCGCCGAAAAATTTCTCTCAGTTCCCGCTCATGTTCAAGGAGGATGCCAGATGATTCGCGACAAGGACAGAGCTTTGCTCAAGCGGTACCGGCACATTATCGCCGCGCTCATTTCCTACTCAATCGGCTACTTCACGCCGCTTGCCGCTCTTCGGGCTATTCAAGACTACAAAAACAATCAGCCAAATTTCTGCGAATTCTACTTGGACATCGCTTGGAAGCGTGGCACCAACAGCGATAACGATTTTATCGCCATTAACCGCAACATCCTCAGGGCGTCTATCAAGTATCGCCATTGTCTTGATTTCAAACTTGCCCTCAACGTCGTCGACCAAAATATTCTCGGTCACGAATCTCTCGGCGCAAGTTGGTTTTAATTGGAGGAGTGCTTATGCAAAAGATTGCCAAGAAATTCGTCGAGGTCATGAAAGACTGCTCTCACGTCGCTAAAAATGGCACCAACGACTTCCACCGCTACAAATACGCCACTGCTGCCGACGTGCTTGAAAAAGTCAACGCCTCGCTCACCAAACACGGACTCGCTTCCGTCGTCGACATCAATCTGCTGGGCTCGAAGGAAATCACGACCGCCAAAGGCAATGTCGAACAGATCGTTACCGTTGAAGTTTCCGTCACTCTTATCGACGCCGAATCAGGCGAATCTCTCACTCTCAAAGGGCTCGGCTCTGGGCAAGATTCTGGCGATAAGTCTGTCGCAAAGGCTCAAACTATGGCTATCAAATACTGCTACCTTAACAGTCTTGCCATTGCCACCAACGACGACCCCGAAGCCGATCGCCACACTGATGAGGTCATGCAACCTAAAGCCAAGCCCGCGCAGGGCAAAAATAATTCTGCCAACGCGCTGATTTGCCACGACTGCGGCTCCAATATTTCTCAAAAGGTTGCCGACTACTCTAAAGCCAAATTCGGCAGATTTCTTTGCTACGATTGCCAACGCTCCCAACAAAGCGTCGCTTAAAAAGTTAATCAGCCCTGAGCTCAACGGCTCAGGGCTTTTTCTATTTCCGGAGGTCTTTACCATGGACAATCTCAAAGAACTCACTCGCAACAACATTCGGACGGCTTTCGACGATTACTTCTGCCATGCCGATTCCGACGACGTTTACGAAAACATTTCCGAGGAATTCGTCGAACGTCTCGCTAACGATTCTATCAACAGCAAACGCGCTCTGCGCGAACTCTTCTGCCAGTCGCAGGGCTGGAACGAAAACTTGCAAGCTATCGTCATCAACGGGACGAAGACGCACAATCCCGATTACACTCTTGTTCACGACCTCGCTCATTCCATTTTGTATCCTGCCAAAATTGACGCCGACTGCGATAAGCTCACATTGATTGAACGCGCCGTCTGCTTCTTCTCCCGTCCTAACGACAAACCAGACAACTACATTAACGCTATCAATCAGCTCTCGCCTAATGCCTATGCTCCCCGCAAAAAGCGCAGTCGGATTTTCAAAGCCATTTGCGATTCGCTCGGCGTCACTGATTTGAGCGCGGGCAGTCAATTCCAACATCTCTTCGCCCAGTTCGCCGATGAGCTTTCCGGCAAGAAAATTGACTTCAAACTTTTCATGTCGATTAATCCTGCCCATTTCTTGACGATGAGCAACCCGAAGAAC
>JAFQZB010000049.1 GCA_017406175.1 Selenomonadaceae bacterium
AAATCCGCCTCCAACACGAAGCGGATTTGCTGTACTACTCAGCTTAGATAATTGACCTGATGGCGACTAAATTACCAAAGACCTATAAGTTTCCACCAGAGACTGCCGATACCAAGCCAGATGACTAAATTAACAGTGACCATGATGAAACCGAGTTGCCACCACTTTCCTTGTGTTACAAAACCTGCTCCGTAGAGAATGGGAGCCGCCCCGCCGCCGTAATGTGTCAATGGAATCATGATGTTGGATAAAGCGGCAAAAGCTATTGCTGCCAAAAGCGGCGGAGTTCCTACGACGACCGACACGGATAAAAATGCCGCATACATTGCGCTGATATGTGCCGAGACACTTGCAAAGGCGTAATGCGAATAGACGTAGATTAAAATCAGAATCATGAACGCAGTCAGCCAAGAAAATCCTGCCGACTGAATTGCGTCGCCCGCCATAGTTGATACTGTTTTGATAAAGCCCGACTTCGACAACGCACTTGCAAGAGCAATAAGCGACCCCATCCAAAACATCGTGTCCCATGCGCCTTTTTCCTGCAGAACGTCTTGCCAAGTCAGGACGCCTGAAATTATCAGAACAGTAACTGCTAACATGCCGACGCCCGTCGCGTTCATGTGAGTTAATTCAGACGTGCCCCAAAGTACCAAAGCTCCGACGAATACGACTGCCACAACTTTTTCCATGTAACTCATTTTGCCCATTTTGTCGAGTTCTTCAATCGCCATGTTTCTCGCGTGAGGCATTTCGTGAATTTCGGGCGTGAAGAGTTTGTAAATCAAAATCGGCATGACCGCCAGCGAGATTAAGCCCGGTACAATAGCTGCCATTGCCCAAGAACTCCAAGTTATCTCGACACCGATTGCTTTTGCCGCGAGTTCAACAGCCATAGGGTTGCCAGCCATAGCCGTCATGAACATGCCGCAAGTTATAGCGTTGGCTTGATACTCAATCTGCATGATATATGCGCCGAATTTCCGAGCAGTTGCACCAGGTTCCGAGCCAAGAGCAGTGGAAAGACTTCTGATAATCGGGTAGATGATACCGCCTGCGCGGGCAGTTGAGGAAGGAGTTGCAGGAGACATAACGAAATCTGCAAGCGTTATCGCGTAGCCCAGAGTTAACGAAGATTTTCCTATCGCCTTGATGATTAGAAATGAAATTCTGCGACCGAGACCGCTCTTGATAAATGCTCGTGCCAGTAAGAATGCGCAGATGATAAGCCAGATAGTGCTGTTGCCGTAACCGGAAATTGCAACTCCAACTGTAACGACGCCGGTTAGAGCCGCCATTGTTACACCGATAAAAGCAACCGCGCCAATCGGTATAGGTTGAAGGATGAAACCGAGAATTGTCGCCGCGAAAATAGCAAAGAGATGCCATGCTACGTCGGTAATTTCTTCAATATGCGGACAGAACCAAATTGCCAAGCCGAAGATGATTACAGCCGCGAATCGTTTCTTTTTGTTGGCGTCCATAAATTTTCCCTCCTTGTAAAAAAATCGGACGCCGCTCAAATAGTGTCGGATAAAGCCGCGTCCGATTGTATCAGGGATTTATATTTTTACTTGTCGTATTTTTCGATGACTCTATCCGCAAAGACGGGTGCAAGTCCAACGTAGTTGTGAGGGTCAACCATGAAGTCAACTTCCTCTTCAGTGAAAGCCGCGACGACTTCGGGCGTTTTCATGAGGACGGTTTTGAGCGGGATTTCTTTCTCGTAAGATTCCATAGCCGCCTTGTAAACGACTTCATGAGCGGTCATGCGTCCGAGTTTGGTCGCCAAGTGCATCATGACATTTTCGCTGACGATAAGCCCTTTCTGCGGGTCAAGATTGCGCTCCATGTGTTTTTCGTAGACGATGAGATTTTCGAGAATGTGTTTGGACTTTGCCAAGCCCGCCGCCATGAGATGACAAGCACGCGGAATAGCTTCCCACTCGCTGAGGAAACAACCCCAGTCGCGTTCGTTTTCGCTAATCATGCTCTCGACAATAGCCGGCGCGATACTGCGGACGTTGCGAAGAACTGCGAGGACATTTTCCAAAACAGCGGGATTGCGTTTCTGAGGCATGGTGGAGGAACCGATTTTGCCCATGAAGAAAGGTTCCTCAAGCTCCAGAATTTCCGAGCGTTGAAGAGTAAAAATTTCGTGATTGATTCTTCCGAGTGTACCCGCGCAGATTGCGAGCGTGCTGACGAATTCGGCTTGATTATCGCGAGCAACGTGCCAAGCGATAGTCGGGACGCCCAAGCCAAGAATTTCAAACATGCGTTTTTGAGTTTCAAGACCCTTTTCGGGTTGGGAGGCGAGAGTTCCGACTGCGCCCGCCATTTCGCCGACGAAAACACGCGGAGCCATTGCTTCAAGGCGTTCAATGTCGCGACCGAGTTCATCAGCCCAGACCGCCGCTTTGTAGCCGAAAGTTATTGGTATCGCGTGGACAACGTGTGTTCTGCCCGCTTGCGGTACGGAGCGATATTTTTTCGCGAGCTTGAGACAAGCATTGAGGCAAGCTTTCATGTCGCGCAGGATAATTTTGTAGGCGTCGCGCTGGAGGAGAACAATTCCCGTGTCGACGATGTCTTGACTGGTTGCGCCCCAGTGAACGTACTCACCGGCGTTATCGGGGAGAATTCTCTTGAATTCTTTGAGGAGCGGCACAATCGTTATCGAGCTTTTGAAGAATTCGCCGATGGCTTTAGCGTCGAGAAGTTCGGCTTTGGCATATTCGTTAATGATGTCAGCTTTCTCTTTCGGAATGACGCCGAGTTCGCCCTGAGCTTTGGCGAGTGCAGCTTCTGTATCAAGCCATTTTTGGATCCAAGCGCGGTCGCTGAGAGCGGAGCGCATCTCGTCGGTGCTGAACAAAAATCCATGAAGTTGGCTGTCGATTGCGGTGGACGGCATAACCATTTTTCAAAACCCCTTTCAAAGTCCGTTTAAGTCTTTCATCTTGGCACAATGATAGCAAAAAAAATTTTCGCCGTGAAATATCTTGCTCTTATGGAAAGATAAAGCTAAAATTTTTTCATGATGATTTTACCTGTGTCTTGAAAATTTTCAGCAGTCGAACGCAACAAATTACGAATCGCATAAGGCAACGTTATTTTTTGATTCTATTTTATTATAAGCCAATATCAGGCGAAGATGTTAGAATATCGCTTGAGGAGGCGAATCTTTTTGGAGATAAGGCAATTGGAATATTTTCTGATGGTCAGCCGAGTCAACAGTTTTACGCGAGCGGCAGAACGTCTTTATGTTTCACAACCGGCAGTAACAAACGCTGTGCGCAGTCTTGAAGACGAACTTGGCATACAACTGTTTGACCGCAGTCAGAAACAGGCTCTCTTGACGACGGAAGGGAAAATTTTCTTTGCACACGTCGAACAGATAATGAACGGTATTTCAAACACACTGGAAGAAATAAACTCGTTGAAAAATCTGGGAACCGGTATCGTAAACATCGGGTTGACAGCATTGGGCGGCATTCCTTCCTGCGTCTTTCTATTGAAAGAATTCGTCGAAGGCTATCCAAACATAAAAATTTCTGTCAGAGAAGATGAGACGGAAAAATTACAAAAGTTGCTCGTCGAAGATAAGCTGGACTTTGCTTTCGTATTTTCCGGTAAAGAAAAATCGACACTTGCCTATTTAGAATTGCCGCCACAAGAGCTTGCACTTTGTTGTAATCGTCGGCACCGTTTTCGCAGACAAAATGTTTTGCCGCTTGAGGAACTTGGCAACGAGTCTTTAATCTTGCCCAAAACCGCGAGAGATTTTTTTGTTGACTCGAACATTCTCCGGAACGTTGTTGCTGAAATTTCTCATGTGCAGACGATTAAAAGCTTGGTTTCTGCAGGACTGGGTGTTTCAATTCTGCCCGAAGAAATTTTTGAGCAAGACGATAATTTGATTGCGGTTGCACTTGAGCCGCCGATTTATCTTCAACCTGTAATTGCCTATAAAAAGAATCGTAAGCAATCGCACGCGGCAGAAGCTTTTTTGGATTCGGTCAGGAAGGAGCTTAAACATGCGTGAATTAAAACTAAGAGCCGTTGGTAGCAGTCCACTTATAGCCGACGAGATAAAATCTGTTGCTCAATCTTTCATTGGTACAGAAATTTTTATTGATACTGCCACGACCAGAGAAGTTGAGCAAAGCGAAACTGATACTTTTTACATCTGCGCAAAGAGTCAAGAACATTTTTTACAGTCTTTTGTTCCCTCCGAGAATCTTTTTGTTTTTGACTTACATCCAACGACGAAATTTTTTCTGGACATAGCTCAAATTCCAGCCGGTTCTCAAGTCTACGTTTTCAATAATCTTTTGCCTTATACCAAACTCCTTGCAACCGAGTGTCGAGCTTTGGGCGTTGACAATGTAAATTTTCATTCCATAGCTTATGATGAAATGTCGTTTGAAGAGGTTTGTGCCGCGCTGACAAGTGCCCGCTACATTATTGGCGTCGATTGTCTCGTTGGTGAAAAAATGCTTTTCTCAGAAACTTATCGTGAATGCCTTCGTCCTGATGTAAAAATTATCGCGGGAAAACGGGTAGCTTCTATTCAGAGTGCAAGCAAACTTTTAGCAAGTGTCGCAGGATTTTACTATGAAGCCCTGCTTGAAGAGAAAAATTTTTTGATCGACAATCGTTCTGAACAACTCGCTCCTCTGTTGCATAAAATTTGTAAAACCATAAAAATGTTAAGGAATGCAGTAAATCAGGTTGTAACGGGACAAGTGGACATTACTGGTAATCGAAATTTTTCTGAAAAGTTTACTGTAAATGCTGACAGCAACGAGGTTTTAGAATCAATCGACGAACAGCTACAAGTGCTGTTCTATATCATGCAGAAAATTGAAAGATTAAGCTAAATCATAATCCCGCTACAAACGGACGAAGAGTAAAACGCAAAAACATAAGAGTTTGAGAGCCTCTTTTTGTGCCACAATGGGCACAAGGAGGTTTTTTCATGGCTACTTATCATTTGAGAGTAAAAAATGACACTAAGTCTGGTGGTGAAAAAGTTTCAGCTAAACGTCACGCTGATTATATTTTTCGTGAGGACGGCAAATCCCACGCGGACTATATCAATCGGGAAGGAGCACAGAGCGACCGCAATGATTGTGTTTTCAAAGGAAGTCAGCTACCAAAATGGGCAAAAGGCTCGCCTCAAAAATTTTTCTCAGCGGCGACGCGCTACGAGGACAAAGGCAATCGCCGATATAAGGAAATCGAGCTTTCTTTGCCCAATGAATTGACTCTGGAGCAGAATCGCCTAATCGTGGACAAATTTATCGCCAACCATTTAGCGAATCATTATTACGCCTACGCGATACACGCGAAAAAGGGCGAGTTGTCTGGCGAACGTACTCCTCATGTTCATATCATGTTTTCGGAGCGTTTAATTGACGACGTGGAGAGAATAAGCGAGCGACCCGCGTATAAATACTTTCGCAGGGCGGCTAAACCGTTAAGAGGCGAACAAGTCGCCAGTTTTGAACGTCGCTGTCAACATGGCGCACCTAAAGATAAAAAATGGCACGATAAAAATTATCTAATTGAACTTCGAGAGGACTTTGCGCGGATTCAAAATGACGTGCTGAAAAAAAAATGGCTTTTCCATTCGTGTAGATCATCGGACGCTACAGGCTCAAAGAGAAGAAGCGGAGAAAAATGGCGATGAGTTTCTGGCTAAAGTCTATAAAAGAGCACCCGAAGCGCACATTGGGGTAATAGCGGCACATACGGAAAGTGCTACAGCTACTGAGGTTAAAAAGTATCGCCAGGTAATTCATCACAAACAACATTCTTTGTTTCTTGTCGATTTTAACCAAAAAGCCACTACGGAAGGGGAAACTCTATTCTCCGTCAACCAAGCTGAAGGAGCCAGTCGTGCGCTGATGAATTCTCAAGCCTATAGGTCTGCAATTCTGAACGATGAATCTTTGCGACTTTTGAATCAAGAAATCGTAGCTGGACTTACAAGAATCAGAGAACTAAAAAGAGGCTTAGTCGGTGGTTTACGTGCCAGACAACAGGCTCAGAAAGAATATCTGTCAATCGCAGACTACAAATTCATTCGAGACTACAAAAGCAAAATGAACCAGCGAGCATATCTTGAGCGACTTTTACATGAGCTTGAACTTTCAAGTTGGCAATATCCAGATAATGAACGAGCCTTACGCTATATCGAACGCCTCATTAAGGATAAACATTCCAAATTGCATACTTACCTTACGCAACAAAATCCTCACTATTGGGCTATACACGAAAAGTTGCAAAACCCATATCAGCGCAAAAATATTGAACTTGTCATTCACAGACTTTTGCAGGACGACCTTAAAATTTTGGCAGAGCTGAAAAAAACAAGCGACGATGTTTTACAAAACGTCTCCATGTTGCGCGACAGTATTAAATTGCGCGATACTTTTAAAACGACTTTTACGCTGTCCGAAATCAGAGATAATATCCGGAATCAATATCGCTCCTTGAAAAAACAATATGCAGACGCCGTTGATACAAAAAATGTTTTGATGCTCAAGCAAGTAAGTCCCTTGAACGCTTTGCTCAGTGCCAAGAATATTTTTGTTCATGGCGGTTTTGACAAATTGCACTCTCTTCAGAAATCATACAGAGAAACATTGGCAAAATTCGAGCGGGATAAATCCGAATACCTTCACTGGGAACTGACCTTCAATGACAAAAAATGGAGTTCCTGCGGTGATAGACTTCGCGAACTTTATTATCTCACCAAGAAAAAAATTCATTTGGAAGAAACAGAGCGAAATCTTTCGGAGACTAAAATTCAGCTGGATAACGAATCAACCAGATTGGAAAATCTTTGTCAAACAGAAGAGGCGCAAGAAAAAATCGCGCTCCTCGCCGCCTCCATCCTTCATAAAAACTTGAAAATCGCTCATGAGTACGAAGAGGCAAAAAAGTTAGTCGCTGATTTATCGAAAAAACTGCACGTTGCGGAAAAACGTTTCAAGGCTCTGAACGATAGCTCTTCAAATAAGAAGCAAAATCGCTTGTATCAAGTAATTCAGCCCGTGAATGATTCTGCGAAAACTACATCTTTGAAAGAAAATGAACTCACTGATATTATTGCCGATGCACTCATGGACGAACCTTATGCCGTTCAACTCGTCGCCCGTTTAAATGGTAACTTTCTCGAAATGGAAAAGGACTGGGAAATGATGACCGAATTCGACAAAGATGAACTTATCAACAAGAAGATGATTCGGGAGTTGTGAGTAGCGGCAAAAATCTTATGTTGTATCCCTGAATTTGCAGTGAAAGTTCACTTACCACTTATCCGCAGGATAAGTGGATAAAACCCGCATGACAACGCCATAAATCAACGGAAAAAATTTGCAAACATGTGTTCAGAAATTTTCTCATTTGACTCCATTCACGTTGACGCCACCCGACTTTTGCGTTATATTTCTTTCAGGAGATGAATCTCTACACGAAACGTTTACCGCTACAAATATAAACATGTAAGCTACTTTGACAAAAAATAATGGAGGCGGTCGTCATGTCAAAAACTAAAAATGCTTTCGCCTTTCGTGATTTCGACGCAGAGCGCATTCTTCAACGTCCCTTCTTCAAAAATTTTTATTTTGAACCAGACAAATCAGACGCTGAAATTTTACAATCACTAAACAATGTAACGGACGATTCCGTCGATTCTTGGGAAAAAAATTTATATGTCATTAAAGCAATACATGACCGTTTGGAAAAATTTCGCCAGCTAATCAATCAACATAACGAAAAGCGACTCGACAAATATAACAAAAAAAAATCTAAATCCGAAAAGATTAGAATAACCGAACTTCAACGCCCCGCTCCCGTAATGGAATATTTCAGTGCATCTCTCAGTGTCTTAGAGTTAATGAATAAATTCAAGATGCTTTATCGCAACATTGAAAAAAAAATCCAAGTACATTATAGGAAAGAATTTGCCAATCGATTAAAACAAATACGACAAGATTTAGGGCTATCACAAAGGCAATTAGGCGACCTTATAAACATTTCTCCTCAAGGATTTTCATTTTATGAGCGTGGTGAACGTGATGTTCCAGTTCACGCAATAATAAGACTTGCAAAAGCATTAAATATGAATGGAAACCAAATCTTAGGACTCGAATAAAAGTATCTGCCCTTCGGGGCTATTTTTTTTGACAATCAATCAGCTTAATGATATACTCAACAAGAACATTATCATAAACATTTTGTTTAGAAAAGGAGGCTAAAATATGAAAGAACCACCCGAATCTCCAACAACAGAATCCGTACTGCAAGATAAAAAAAGAACGTCGACCGAAACCGACGCAAACATTATAAGTGCTAATAATTCCAATGGAAATTTTACCACAATCATCGACGAAAAGCAAAGCCGCATTAACACGACAGTAACGTTTTTCAACATACTCTACGGCAAAATCACGGCTCCGCATTTCGCATATCTTTGGACGAAACAGCGCGGGATTTTTTCTTTTCAAATCAACGAGGAATCTCAGCGCATGGCTATGGCTATCAAGGCTGTCGAACTCTCAGATTGCGGCGTCGATATTTGGCATTCCGTTAATCCTGTTTACGCCAGACCCACAGACGGTAAACGCGGCGACGAGACTGTCGTTTCTTTTCAAACTGCTATCATCGTTGAAATCGATATTTGTTCAGACGCGCATAAAAGCAATAACCTTGCTAATTCTTTCGAGGAAGCTAAATCTTTTTTGCCCTTCACTCCCAGCTTGATTATTCATTCCGGCTACGGACTTCACGCCTATTATATCTTCGATACACCAATCGCTATCACCGACCAAAACCGCGAAGAAATTAAACGCAGAAACAATCTTGTGCTTGACATTATTCGGGCTAAAGCAAAAGGGAAAAAGATTGACGGCGTGGGTGACTTACCCCGTGTACTTCGCACGCCTAGCACTTTCAATTATAAACTCGGCAAGGAGAATCCTCCTCTCTGTCACTTTGTTGAAGTAAACGACGCTCGCTTTTCTCCCAACGAACTCGACGAAAAATTGAGCGCGATGCTCCTAGCCGAAACACCAAAAGCACAATCAACCACCACCAATTTGTCTAAATCCACGCAGACATTTAATGAAAACTTCTCCGACGACAGAGATTTTAATATTTTTCGCGTTCGCCGTATGCTCGATTTTATCGCCCCTTCAAGCTTAACCTACGACGAATGGCTTGCCGTCGGTATGACATTGAAAAACAGCGGCTGTGACTGTAGCGATTGGGAAAATTGGAGTCGCTCTGATGACCGTTTCAAAGAGAGCGAATGCGAATACAAATGGAACGGCTTTAATCGCGATGGCTACGACATTGGCACTCTTTACCATTTCGCCGAGCTTAATGGCTACGACGCTAAGGACATTTATCACGAATGGCGCGACCTGCATTCAAATTTCAAACCCTCGACTGGCAAAAAAGTTGATGATGAACACACGTCACAAATTGATTCACTGAAAAATGAACTCCGCGAGGTCACCAAAGCTATATCTGACTTCGACACAGAAAAAAACGAGGCTTTGAAACAGATTAGGAATGTTGAAACTTTCGATTCAGACACCGTTTTTTCTGAAGAAGTCATTAAGTCAGCGGCTTTTGCTCGCGTCTTCGATAAAAAAGCTTTTTCCGACTTCAGAGGCGCAATAACTTCGCGTAACCGTAACGCTAAAGATAAAAAAGTCAGCGTCACCGACTGGCTTGCTGAAATTCGTGATAAAGCTACCGAGATTGGTTCTCGCCAAAACGACTTATTAACGCGACGCAACGAAATTCAAGCCCAAATCCATTCCTTGTCCTTCATTGCTAACGTAGATGACTTGCAGAACTTTTACATTCCTTCTGGCTATAGCGTCAGCGAAAACGGTATTGAGAAAGTCGCCGGTGAAACAATGATTTCCGTTTGCAGACGCCCTGTCGTCATCAAATCCAAAACCTTCAGCGTTGACGAGAAAATCTACAAGCTGATTCTGGCTTATATGAAAACAACTGGAGATATGGAAAGCTTGCCCGCCACCGAAGCCGCTATCATCTTCAATCGAAACAAACTCGTTGATTTAGCTAACAATGGCTTACCTGTCACCAGCTCCAATGCCACTTTACTCGTCGATTACCTCGACGCTTTCAATGCTGACAACGAAAGCAAATTTCCGATGACTTACACCGTGCCTCGTTGTGGTTGGTATCACTTCAATGACACAGACCATTTCATTGACCCGCGTCGTAATTGTGTCATCACCAACAAAGAAAAAAATATTAGTGTCGTCGTAGACTCAACGAGCCAATTCGCTCAATCCTTACGCCAAATAGGTAGCCTTAAGAATTGGAAAAGAGCTTACGAATTAGCTAAAAAGTCTCCCGTCGCAAGAATAATCGTTGCCGCTGCCATTGCTCCCATTTTACTTAAAATTTTAGGCGAACGGAACTTTTTACTCCATATCTATGCACCAACTCGTGCCGGTAAAACTACTGCCTTGTATTTGGGCGCATCCGCTATCGGCTCCGAGAAAATTATTCGTTCCTTCGATGCTACAAGAAACGGATTGGCGGGAGTGGCAACTGATGTTTCCGATTATGCTTTCCTTGTTGATGAGAAACAAGTTGCTGATTCTAAGCTTAAAGAACAATTCGATACTCTTGTTTACTCTCTCGCTGATGGCATCGGTCGTACCAAACTGAATAAAGACTCAACGGTAAAAAAGATACAAGATTGGCGAACCATAGTTGTCATGACAGGCGAAACTCTCTTGCTCCCCGATAATGTCACAGGCGGCGCGAACACTCGCTTGCTTACCATCGCCGCTCCCAAAGTCATTCTTCCAGCTGACGTTTGTAAAGAGATTCGCGCCATTATCAAGGAAAATTATGGACTTGTCTTCCCGCTTGTCATCAATAAAGTTTTTGAACTCGGTTTTGATAATTTGCGCAAATGGTACACAGAGATTGTTGATGCTTTCACTGCGGCTTATCCCGAATTGCTTCCCGACTATTGTCGCTATATGGCTATATTGACTCTTGCTGACGCCTTGTTGAATTTC
>JAFQZB010000050.1 GCA_017406175.1 Selenomonadaceae bacterium
AATCGGCGGGACTTCGGTTACGACGACGCTTGACGAGCTGGAAAATATTTCTGCTAAGGAAGAGCGCACTAAGGAGATTAAAGCAACGGTTGCGTCCCTGCGTGCGGATTCGATAGCGGCGGCGGGCTTCGGAATGTCTAGGAGCAAGGCGGCTACGGAAATTGCAGCGGAGAAAATTAAGCTTAACTGGCAGACCGTCAAGAATGCGTCGCAGTCGATTAAGGAAGGCGATATTCTGAGTATGCGCGGGCGCGGGCGTTTGGAAGTAGCCGAGGTTCGCGGGCAGACTAAAAAGGGTCGTGTCGGTGTTCTCTTGAAAAGATTCTTCTAAGGAGGAATGAAACTTGCCAATGACGGAAGAGGAAATGAGTAAGTGTCGAAAGATAATTCACGGACACGCGGCAGCGGCGGCGGCAGGAAACTTGGTACCCGCGCCGGGCGTCGGAATAGCAGTTGATACCGTGACAATGACAACAATGGCAATGGCTCTAGCGTCGGTGTTCGGCGGCTCGATAACAGAATCAGTCGCTAAGAACATGGCAACCAGCGCGATTATCGCAACGATAAAGAAACAACCGCTCCGGGTCATCACGAAAGAAATTTCAAAAGTCCTGCCGTTTATCGGGCAACTGGTCGCGCCGACAGTCTCGGTAGCAATGCTTGAATCGGCGGGCTGGCTCTTGGCAGAGGACTTAGCGGCGGAACGCGACAAGAAAAATCCGAAATTGCCGCCCCCGACGCACGGCGGACATAACTTCCGCTACGATAAAAAATTCCAGGAGCCAAATCCTTAATGCAGTTTGGAGGCGATGTATTTGCTTACGCCAATGGATATTCACGATCACCAGTTCAAAAAGAGTTTCAGAGGCTACAACGAAAATGAGGTTGATGACTTCCTCGATAAGATTGTCGTTGACTTTGAAAAGCTCTTGAACGAAACCGAGCGGCTTAAAACTCAACTTTACACGACGGAAAAGGAGTTGGAAAAGTATCGCGGGCTTGAAAAGACCATGAACGATACGCTGATAATGGCACAACGCACGGCTGATGATGTAATTGCCGCCGCTAGGAGAACTACCGACGACATGAAGGAGAACGCCGCCCGCGAGTGTCAGCAGATTAAAGACCAGGCACAGTACGAGGCAAAGCAGCAAATTGACAGCGCGAAGGTAAAACGCGACGCAATCTTAGCGGAGTATGATAAGTTCGTCCGCGAGAAAAACGCTTTCCTTTTGAAGTTGCGGACAATCCTTGAGTCCGAGCTGACGATAACAACGCAAATGCTCGAAGACGTTCCGAACGTCGCCGAGAACGTCAAACAAATCTTGCCGGAAGAAAAAGCACAACCCGTCGCAGAACCTGCCCCTCCCGTCGAAGCTCCTAAGCCCGAAGAAAAGCCCGCACCAACGATTGACGACAACGCGGAATCAAATATCGTCGACGTAAAGCCCGTCACCGACGAGACGAAAACTTACAAGCCCGTTAAGCCGAACCTCGACAAGGAGGAGGCAAAGTGAAATCCTTTGTCGACGTGCTCAAAAAGATTCTGCTGGTTGTCGAGTGCGTAATTGCGATTGCGTTCTTTCACTGGGAAAAGATTTTGTTCGTCGGGGTCGTTGCCTGTGACCAATTCACAAAAGCTTTGGTTATGAAGTCGATGGTGCCCGGCGAGTCAATCCCGATTGTGCAAAACGTCTTCCACTTGACTTACGTATTAAATCCGGGCGCGGCGTTCGGTATCCTATCTAATCAGCGAGTTTTTTTGCTAGTCACGGGCGTGGTATTAATCGCGGCGACTGCTTACTTCTATCCGCTACTCAAGAAGTCAGACGCTTACTTGAGACTGGGGGCGACAGCTATCCTAAGCGGCGCGGTCGCAAACCTAATCGACAGGGCGCAGACGGGTTACGTCGTGGACTTCTTCGACTTTAGGATTTGGCCGGTCTTCAACGTCGCCGATATTGCGATTGTCGTAGGAATGGGCTTCATGATTTACGCGATACTTTTTCGGCTCGACGGCGGCTTGAATGAGGTTGAGGAAGTCAGACGATGAATTTTTCTGTTGAAGGGGCGGAGCATAGGCGGCTTGATGTTTACCTTAGCGAAAGACTTTCAGCGACGCGCTCACATGTTCAGAAGCTAATCGCGGACGGGCTTATCACAGTCGACGGCGAACGAGTCAAGGCAAGCTATAAGCTGGCGGGCGGCGAAGAAATTTCTATCCAAGAGACAAACGCCGCCGAGGTCGAGTACTTGCCCGAAGATTTGCCGCTGGACATTCTCTACGAGGACGCGGCGTTAATCGTAGTCAACAAGGCTCGTGGCATGACCGTTCACCCCGCCGAGACCGTCAAGCACGGCACGTTAGTCAATGCGTTGCTCTATCACTGCAAAGACCTATCGGGCATTAACGGCATCAAGCGTCCAGGCATCGTTCACCGCCTCGATAAAGATACGTCAGGCGTTATGGTCGTCGCGAAGACTGACGCCGCACACACGAGCCTTGCCGAGCAGATTAAGGACAAGGTTGCGAGGCGGACTTACTTGGCAATAGTTCACGGCGTCTTAGCGGACAACGCAGGCATTATCACAGGCGCAATCGGTCGAGATAAGGTTGACCGCAAGAAGATGGCGATTGTCCCGAATGGCAAGCCCGCCGTCACGGAGTTTAAAGTCTTGGAACGGTTCAAAGATTTTACTTACGTCGAGTGCAAGCTACAGACGGGCAGGACACATCAAATCCGCGTGCACATGGCGGCAATCGGTCATCCTCTTTTGGGCGACACGAAATACACGGCGCGGAAGAATCCTTTTGACATTCACGGGCAAGCACTGCACTCACACATACTTAGCTTGATTCACCCGACGACAGGCAAGCTAATGGAGTTCACGGCTCCGTTGCCAGACGATATAAGGATTGTTTTAGATAAACTAGAGGGAAAGGGTTGAGGAGATTGTTTATTCAAGGGTTAGCACCGATTCTATGGCTAATCGTCGCGCTGAGCGTTCTGAAATTGCCAGCGTGGAAGGCGTGCCCAATCGCGCTGATTATCTCGTTTTTGATAGCGTGGCAGTGCTTTGATATGCCGCTAATGGACGTGGCGACTGGCACGCTTGAAGGTGCACTTATGGCGATATGGCCTATCTTAGGCGTTATCGTGTCGGCGATATTTGCGTATAACTTGACCGTGCAAACAGGCGGCATGGAGAAGATTAAAGATATGCTGTCCTCCGTGTCGACCGATAAGCGAATGCTCATACTAATCATTGCTTGGGGCTTCGGAGCCTTCCTTGAGTGTATGTCGGGCTTCGGTACGGCGGTCGCAATCGGCGCAAGCATGTTGGTTACGATTGGAGTTCCGCCCGTAAATGCCGTTATCGCCTGCCTCGTGTCCAATGCCGCAATGAGTTCTTTTGGCTCGGTTGGTCTGCCGCTTACGACGCTTGCTAAGCTCACCAACTTTGACGCCTTGCAAATCGCCACATACACCACGTTACAACTGGGTATCATGGTAATCCTTATGCCGTTTATCATGCTGATTGCCTTTGACGGCTTCAAGACTTTAAGGGGAATGATTCCCGCTTGCCTCGTCGGTGGACTTGGATTTGCCGTGCCGTCGATAATCGGAGCCTCTACAATGGGCGCAGATTTGGCTGGTATTGGCGGTGCCGTGTGTGCTATGGCATTGCTTGTCATCTACGCGAAGAAATTCCCCATTAAAGACCCCGAATATGAGATTGACGACTACAACGAAAACTTTTCTATCACGTTCGGCGAGGCTGTGTGCGCTTGGCTGGTCTTCTTACTAATCTTCGTCTTCTTGGTTATCTGTTCTATACCTGCCGTTTCCGCCGTATTGAAAACCGTAGTTACCAGAGTCATGATTTATACCGGTCCAGACGCCGCGCCAACTTCTTTCCAATGGATAACGACGCCTACAATCCTTTTTGTATCAGCAGTAATAGCCGGTCTAGTCAATAAAGCCTCCGTCAGCGATATGATTAATGTCCTGTCGCGCACGGTTAAAACCCTTATCCCGACCTTTATAACAATCATCACAATCATCGCCACGGCACGTATCATGGGCTACAGCGGAATGACAATGGCAATCGCGACGACGACTGTTGCCGCAACTGGCACTTTCTATCCGTTCATCGCGCCTGTAATCGGTTCAATCGGCGCGTTCATCACTGGTTCGGCGACCTCAAGCTGCGTCCTCTTGAGTAAGTTGCAAGTCGACGCGGCTTTAGCAATCGGTCTAAGTGATACTGTTCAAGCGTGGATTGCGGCGGCGAATGCCTCTGGCTCGTGCGTCGGCAAAATCATTTCCCCGCAGTCAATCGCAATCGGCGCGGCGGCGGTCGGTGCCTTCGGTGTCGAGTCTCAGATTATGAAGTTCGCCGTTAAAGTCTACATACCGTTTATCCTGATTATGGGTTGCGTGGTTTACTTCGGGCAGTCAATGTTGTGACCAAAATAAAACTCTTCCCTGCGAACGCCGCGGGGGATTTTTTTTGCAACAAAAAGCCTCCCGCCCGTTTTGGACGAGAGGTCAAATTTATTTGCGTAGAAAAACTTTTATCCTTTAGCTTTGAGCTCCTGCAGTTTCGGACCCATGATGCGCTTGTAAGCCTCGACGCCCGGCTGATTGAATGCATCGACGTTGAGGAGTTCGCCTTCATAAGCAACCGACATAGCCAGCAGATACATGAGTTCGCCGAGATGATACTCGTTGACTTCGGGAAGCGTGAAGCAGGCGTTGAAACGATGATTGGACTTGAGAGCGTCCGCATTCGACTGACGAGCAACTTCCAAAGCGTCGCCCATCTTTACGCCGGAGATGTCCGCGAGCTTCTTGACGTTCGGGAAGACATTCGGGATTGTCAAATCGTTAGCCCACTTTGCAACCTTGATGAACTGAACGACCTTATCGAGCGTGCCTTCCTGATGTTGTTGGGTTTGGGAATGCATATCGGTCGTGCCGACTGCTACCAGCGGCGTGCGTCCTTCGCAGACTTCCTTGCCTTCCTTATCGAACTGCTTGCCGAGCGACTCCGCTAACAGTTGGATATACCATTCGGACAGCGACTTGAGGTAATCGCCGTAGGGCATCATGACTTCGATATTGCGCCCGTGCTTTTTGTAAGCGGCAACCTTTAACGCGGCATTGAGCATAGCGGGGTTCTGCCAGATGTCGTCGTTCTTGCAAGCCTCGTCCATGTCGCGTGCGCCTTCGAGGAATTTTTCAATGTCCATGCCGATAACAGCCGCCGTAGAAAGTCCGACTTCGCAGAAGACAGTAAAGCGACCGCCAACGCCGTCGGGTACCGCGAAGCATTCCCAGCCGTTTTCGACAGCGATTTGCTTAAGCAGGGTCTTCTTCTCCATGTTCGGGTCAGTGACTGCGACGCATTCGACTTCGATATTGGCATCCTTTTTGAGGGCGTCGAGGATAACCATAAAGTTGCTCATGGTGTCGAGGGTGCCGCCGCTCTTTGACATGCACATTAACATAACTTTGAACTTGCCGCCGCCGTGGGTCTGCTTGTTAGCCGCCATAGCTTTAAGGTGATTGATGATGTCGCCAGTCCTGCGCGGGTCGATGTTCTGTCCGCTGAAGTAAACTTTGGGCAAGCCGTTGCGTTGTTCAGTCGTCCACGTGTTCCAGAATTCGCCGCAGAAGATGTCGAACAGAACTTTATTGCCCAAGAACGAGCCGCCGATACCGAGGGAAACAACCGCGTCGACGTTATTGCGAATGCGTTCGGTGAAGTCGTGGAGCCTTTGAATACTTGCGGGCGAGTTGAGGTTAAGTTTGCCGTTCTCTTCGGTGATGTAAGGGAGCTTAGAGAAGTAAACTTTTTCGGGTGCGCCGTCCTTGCTGAGGTGAGCTTTGATAAAGCCCGTTTCGCGCATAACCTTCATAGCCTCGTGAGCCGCCTTGAGTGCGTCTTTGTAGCTGTCGAGGTCGGCTTGAGTAACTTTGCCTTCGCCGAACAGATTATCATAGTCGAAGCTGAAACCGGATTTAAGAGTTAATGCCATTGATTAGGTCTCCTTTCAATTACACGACGGAAGCGACGATTTCGCCAGCCTCTTCTTGAATTTGCTTAAGGTGGTCTGCGCTAACGAAGCTTTCAGCGTAGACTTTGCACATATCTTCAGTACCCGACGGACGAGCCGCAAACCAGCCTTTATCCGTGACGACCTTCAAGCCGCCGATAGACGCGCCGTTGCCCGGAGCCTTCGTGAACTTGCCAGTAATCTTTGCGCCTGCGAGAGTGTCAGCCTTGAGGTTTTCGGGGGCGAGCTTGCCCAACGCCGCTTTTTGTTCGGGCGTGGCGGGAGTGTCTTTGCGTGCATAGTAGAAGGTGCCGAATTTGTCCGTAAGCTCTTTGTGGTGTTCGGAAGGATTCTTGCCAGTCTTCGCGGTGATTTCCACGGCGAGCAAGTCCATAATGATTCCGTCTTTATCAGTCGTCCAAACGCTAGCATCTTTGCAAAGGAAGGACGCGCCCGCAGACTCTTCGCCGCCGAAGCCCATCGAACCATCAAACAAGCCGTCAACGAACCACTTAAAGCCGACGGGAACTTCACAGAGCTTGCGACCGATGTCAGCGGCGACCTTATCAATCAGAGAGCTTGAGACTAAAGTCTTGCCGACCATAGCATCTTTGCTCCAGCCGTTGCGGTGCGTAAAGAGATACTTAATCGCCACTGCCAGATAATGATTCGGATTCATCAGCCCTTGCGGGGTAACAATGCCGTGGCGGTCGTAGTCGGTGTCGTTGCCAAAAGCGATGTCGTATTTGTCCTTGAGCGCGATGAGGTTTGCCATAGCATAGGGCGACGAGCAGTCCATACGAACTTTGCCATCATGGTCAAGCGGCATGAATTTGAACGTGTAATCGATTTCGGGATTGACGACTTTGATAGGGTTCTTAATCTTGTAGACTTCGTTAATCAAATCCCAGTAGAAGATACCGGAGCCGCCGAGCGGGTCTGCGCCGACATTCAAGCCGCTGTTGATAACGGCGTCCATGTCAATAACTCTGTCCAAAGCCTCGACGTAGGGGCGCATGTAGTCCATAAAGTGAACGTTATCCATTTTGATTGCGCGTTCAAAGGGGATACGCTTAACGACCTTATCGACGCCTTGAGCAATGATTTCGTTAGCGCGGTTCTGGATAATCTTCGTGGTTTCAGCTGAGGCAGGGCCGCCCGTGGTCGGGTCGTACTTGATGCCGCCGTCAGTCGGAGGATTGTGGCTCGGCGTGATAACGATACCGTCCGCCTTTTTAGCCTCTTTGCGTTCGTAGTTGTGCGCGAGAATGATACGGCTGACAACCGGAGTCGGGACGGGTTTGAAGTCTTCCTGCAAGATAATGTCGACGCCATTAGCCGCGAGGACTTCGACGCAGGAGCGCAGAGCCGGTTCGCTGAGGGCGTGAGTATCCGCACCGATATACAACGGACCTTGAATCTTTTCCGCCGTGCGATATTCGTAGACTGCCTGCGCTATGGCGAGGATATGTTGTTCGTTGAAGCTGTGGAGTTTGGAGCTACCGCGATGACCCGACGTACCGAACGCAACGCCCTGAGTTTTATTCTCCGGGTCGGGCGCGAGGGTGTAGTAATCGCTTATCAAGGACGGAAGGTTTACAACAGTTTTACTCATAGAGAGTCCTCCTTTGGTTGAAGAATTTTTATCACATGCTCAGCGATTGAGCGATTTAGGCAAAGTCAATTCTTTTTCTAATTCCTAAGCTGTGGATGAGGTATGTATTCATCCCAAATTTTAGAAGCTACAACATTACTGTAAACATTATCACTAAATTCTATCGGTGAGCCAAATTTACCGTTTCTATAATCGTGCGAATATCCGCCTTGGTAATGATAAACTTTATAGGGAACCTGATTCCATACTTCAAATATATAAAGCAAATCTGTTACGTTATTCCCTTTGATTTTTACAACTTTAGCCGAAGCCCAAGTTCTGCCATCTCTTGCCGCTTCTCTCAAATAGTATTCATAACCGTTTCTGTCTGTGTAAATCCACTGGTCTGCCGCTTCTGCAAAAGTTGTCGCACTTATAATCCCCATGCAAACAATCATCATCAAAATAAATTTTTTCATGTCTCTATCCTCTGATAATGGAAAGCAGTTCGTCGCGTTTAGTCTCCATTAGTGCTTTGTTGCCGCGAGATTCTACGTTCAGGCGGATATAAGGTTCGGTCTGGGAGCCGCGCAGATTGAATCGCCAATCGTCAAAGTCAATGCTAAGCCCGTCGATATGATAGACCTTGCCGCCCGCGCCGTAACGTTCTTCAATCCGCGACATAATCTCCTTGATCTTGTCGACGCCTGAAACTTTCGTGTTAATCTCGCCGCTTACGGGATACTTAGCAATTCTATCCGCCATGAGCACGGACAACGGTTTATCGGCTTTGCTTAGGAGTTCCAAGACGAGGAGCCAGGGAATCATGCCGCTATCGCAGTAATAAAAATCGCGGAAGTAGTGATGAGCCGACATCTCGCCGCCGTAAATCGCATTTTCCGCACGCATCATTTCCTTTATATAAACGTGACCCGAACGGCTCATGACGGGTTTGCCGCCGAGCCTCTCGACAATGTCAATCGTATTCCAAATGTCGCGGGGGTCGTAAATAATCTTTTCGCCGCTGTTCTTGGCAAGGAAAGCCTCGGCAAGGAACCCGACCATGTAGTAACCTTCGATAAAGCCGCCGGTCTCGTCAAACAAAAAGCACCTGTCAAAGTCGCCGTCGAACGCAACACCGCAATCCGCACCACTTGCGACGATAGCTTTAGAAGTCTCTTCGCGGGCGTCTTGGAGCAGGGGATTGGGTACGCCGTTCGGGAAGTAGCCGTTGGGGTTGTTATGAACTTTGACAATCTCGAATGGCAAGAACTTTTCCAGCTCATTGATAATCGGACCCGCCGAGCCGTTGCCAGTGTTTATGACGACCCTTAGCGGCTTGAGATTTTTAACGTCGACATATGACAGGAGGCACTTAACGTAATCGGGCATGATGTCAATCCTGCGGACAGTGCCCGCCGCCTTCCTGAACGACCAATCGCGGCTCTCGTCCTCGACTGCCGCTTTAATCGCCGATAAGCCAGTTTTCGGGGAAATGGGGCGCACGCCTTTGCCAACGAATTTCATGCCGTTATACTCTTTGGGATTGTGGGAGGCGGTAATCATAATGCCGCCGTCGAAGTCGTGAAAACCCGTCGCGAAGTAAATCATTTCCGTGCCGCATTGCCCGATGTCGTAAACGTCGCAACCTGCCTCCGTTAAACCACGAGCCAACGCATCAAAGAGCGTCGAGCCCGAAAGGCGAATGTCATGACCAACGGCAACTTTCTTTGTGCCGAGGATTTCCGGAAAAACTCTGCCGATACGATAAGCAAGCTCTTGATTTATGCTTTCGGGATAAACTCCGCGAATATCATATGCGCCGAACCCTGAAATATTTACCGCCATAACTTTATACGCTCCTTTAATCACGTTTTGAAGTTGGTATTCTATTCGCGTGATTTTTTTCCTGTTGAATCGGCAGAAAATTTTTTTAGTCATGACATGAGTAAAGCCCCGGAAAATTTCCGAGGCTTGGGATTTCTTATGGAGCCGGCTAAGGGACTCGAACCTTCGACCTGCGCATTACGAATGCGCTGCTCTACCAACTGAGCTAAGCCGGCGTGAATCAATCAACGCGCTAACTTATACCACAACGCCCGCTACGTGTCAAGGAATTTTTTCAGCCCGCGAACTCTTCGGGGCGAGCCGTCAAGAATTCGTGACGCCATAGCAAAGCCTTGACGATTCTTTTAGCCGCGTGTCCGTCGCCATAGGGGCTTCGAGCTTCCGACATCTTGCGATACTCCGCCGCGTCCGTGAGCAAGACTTTCGCCGCGCCGTAGACCTTCTCTTGATTGGTGCCAATTAGTTTAACCGTGCCCGCCTCCACCGCCTCTGGACGTTCGGTCGTGTCGCGCAGGACTAAAACCGGCTTGCCCAATGCTGGGGCTTCCTCTTGCACGCCGCCCGAATCCGTTAATATCAAAGTCGCCCGATTCATCAAGTTAGCGAACGGCTCATAATCCAAAGGGTCAATCAAGCAGACTCTTTCAAGCCCGCCGAGCTCCTCGTTGACGACCTCTCTAACTTTTGGATTTTTATGCACGGGAAAAATTATCTCAACGTCCGTGAATTCCTCGACCAGTGCCCGCAACGCCTTATAGACTTGACGCAGTGGCTCGCCTAAGTTTTCGCGGCGGTGCGTCGTCACGAGGATAACCCGCTTGCTTGGGTCGACGTGTTTAAATTCAAAGTCTGCACGGACAGTCTGATAAAGTGCGTCGATGACTGTGTTGCCCGTGACAAAAATTTTATCGGCGTCCACACCTTCGCGCAGGAGATTAGCCTTAGCAGTCGTCGTGGGGGCGAAGTGCAAATCGGCAAGCGAGCCCGTCAAGCGTCGGTTCATCTCTTCGGGATAGGGCGAGAATTTATTTTGCGTGCGAAGACCTGCCTCGACGTGCCCGACTTCGATTTGATGATAGTAAGCCGCCAAAGCCCCCGCAAAGGTCGTGGTGGTATCGCCGTGAACTAAGACGACATCGGGCTTAGCCTCCGTCAAGACTTTATCGAGTCCGAGGAGGGCGCGGCTCGTTATGTCAAAGAGCGTCTGACCTTCCGACATGATATTGAGGTCGAAGTCTGGACGAATGTTGAAGAGCTTCAAAACCTGGTCGAGCATTTCCCGATGCTGAGCCGTGACTGCCACGCAAGATTCTATCTGCGGGCACTTGCAAAGCTCCAAAACCACGGGAGCCATTTTTATTGCCTCTGGACGCGTGCCGAATATCGACATGACTTTTAACTTTTCCATGATTGCCACCTAATTGACTGGGCGAGCTATGCCCAATTTCCTTACGCCATAAATTATTGCCACGACGACTACGAACAGAATCAGCACAGCGATTTGATAACTGACTGCCGTCAAGGCTATCGCACTCAAGCCGAACAACGCGCTTATCACATACATTAAAAGGACTGCTTGACATTGCGTGAAACCGACGCTAAGCAGTCTGTGGTGAAGGTGTCCTTTGTCTGGTTTGAAGATTGGGACGCCGCCGCGCACGCGCCTGACGATTGCAAAGGTTGTATCGAGTATCGGCAGACCCAGCGCGAAGATTGGAACGATTAGCGCGATTGTCGCCACGGATTTAACCGCACCCGTCACTGATATGCCCGCTAGCATGAAGCCCAAGAACATTGAGCCAGTATCGCCCATGAAGATTTGCGCGGGGTGGAAGTTGTATTTCAAGAAGCCGACCGCCGCTCCCGCCAATGCCGCCGTCATGATAGCGACGAGGATAAAGTTTTGTTCGAGGGCGATTAAGAGGATTGTGAACGACGCAATCGCCGCGACGCCCGCCGCCAGCCCGTCAAGCCCGTCGATTAAATTCACGGTGTTTGTTAAGCCGACGAGCCAAAACATCGTCACGATTACTGCTAGGTAAGGTATCGGGAGATTATCGAAGTAGATGTACTCGCCAAAAGGGTCAGTCACGAAGTCAATCCGCACGTCGAAGATTAAGACCAACACTGCCGCCGCGATGATTTGTCCGAGGAGCTTGACTTTGGCGGGAAGGTTCTTGTAGTCATCAACTAAGCCGACTGCAACGATTAGACTGCCCGACAACGTCAGCCCGACGGTTTCTTTAATCGACTCTGCATCGAATCCGAACCTAGCCGCGACGAAGATTATCGCCGCCATGAAGCCTGCGTATATTGCCAATCCTCCGATTCGCGGTATGGGTTTCTTGTGAACCTTTCGGGCGTCGGGCGCGTCCATGGCTCCAGTCTTGTTTGCCAGCAAAATTACCAGCGGGGTCACGAGCAAGGCGACAACCAATGCAACCGCGAACGTCCAAGCATATATCGGCATTTAATCAACCGTCCTGTTCAAATTTTATGCAAGGAATTGTACAACAGCGGCTAAAACTCGTCAATCGCGCCGCAACAAAATTTTCTCAAGGCGTTGCGGCTCAAAAATTTTTTGTGTAAAATGTACCAGCTATTTATTAAACGATAAAGAGGAGGTGACGGCTTGAGAGTTGACAGGCGGCGGGCGGACGAATTGCGCGACGTTTACATTGAGCGGCGGGCACAAAAATATCCGGCGGGCTCAGCACTGATTGAAATCGGCAATACCAAAGTCCTCTGCGCGGCGACGATTGATGACCACGTTCCAACATTCTTGAAAGGAACGGGAACTGGTTGGCTCAATGCGGAATATTCAATGCTACCAGGTTCGTCAGCGGAAAGAATTCCTCGTGAACGTTCCAAGGTCGGCGGAAGGACAGCGGAGATTCAGCGGCTAATCGGTCGGGCGTTGCGTGCGGTGACGGACTTGACGGCGATTGGCGAACGCTCAATCATCATCGATTGCGACGTTCTGCAGGCGGACGGCGGCACGCGCACTGCGTCGATAACGGGAGCTTTCGTCGCGTTAGTCGAGGCTTGCGAAACGATTTATCAAGTCGGCGGCGTCTTCCCCGTGAAAGATTTCGTTGCGGCGGTTTCGGCGGGCATTACCAAAGACGGCGATAAAATTCTTGACCTGTGCTACGCGGAAGACTCGACGGCGGCGGCTGATTGCAACGTTGTCATGACTGGTTCGGGCGAACTCGTCGAAGTGCAGATAACCGCCGAGAAGAAACCTTTCACGCGTGCTGGGCTTAATGAGCTGTTAGACTTGGCAGCGGGCGGCATTGACGAATTGATTTCCCTGCAAAAGGACGCACTCGGCAGAGAACTTGTTTGGAGAGTTGGGAGGGTTGGCTGATGAAAAAGATTGTGATTGGGTCGAAGAACTCGGATAAAGTCAAGGAGATGCGCCGTATCCTTTCAAGTCTGCCGATGGAAATTTTATCGCTTGCTGACTTCGGAGACCTGCCCGACGCTGTGGAAGACGGCTTGACTTTCGAGGCGAACGCGCTAATCAAAGCTAGGTTCTTCTGCAATCAAACGGGGCTAGCTTGCTTAGCTGACGATTCGGGGCTTGAAGTCGACGTGCTAGGCGGCTTGCCGGGCGTCCATTCGGCTAGGTTCGCGGGCTATCATGCCGACGACGCGACCAACAATCAAAAACTCCTAGACGAACTTAAGAAACGTGGCGTTGATGAGTCGGCGGCGGATTATCGATGTGCGTTGGCGTTCGTGGACACTGACGGCACCGAGCTTTTGACGGAGGGCAGGATTGACGGCAAGATAAAAATCGTCCCGCAAGGCAACGGCGGCTTCGGCTACGACCCTTACTTCTACATTGACGACCGACGCACGATGGCTCAGCTTTCCACCGATGATAAGAACTCAATCAGCCACCGCGGCAAGGCTTTAAAGGAGATGGTCTTACAGTTGAAGAAAAAGTTTTCGTAAGGCAACGCAGAAAGGAGGAAGGTCGCGCCTATTGTGAGCGCGGCACCTGCCGTGAAGATTGGACTTATCAGCGACACTCACGGAAATTGGTTGGCGATAGACCAAGCGTTAAGTATCGCGCAGAATATGGATATGTGGCTTCACATGGGCGATTGCACACCCGACGCAGAATACTTGCAATCATTACTTGACGTTCCAGTTTACAGCGTGGCGGGCAACTGCGACTGGCCGACGCCGAATATTTTATACGAGAGAATTATAGACGTGGAAGACCACAGAATTTTTATCACGCACGGTCACAACTACGGCGTGCGCTACACACAGGAATACATCATGGAGGCGGCGGAGTCGCAGAACGCGGATATTGCCGTTTATGGTCACACGCACATTGTTGAATACTTAATTGGTCCACCGATTATTTTAAATCCGGGCAGTGCCTCGCGTCCGCGTGATGATACTCGCGGTTCGTTCATGGTCATGGATTTGGAAAGAGGCTCCGACCCGCGAATCACCGTTGTCCGCATGAAATATAGATAAGCATTAAGGAGAATTGATAGACGATGGCGGCGATGATGATTTGGGCGACTTCGGCGGTGACGAATAACAAAAAAACTCCTCGGCATAATGTCGGGGAGTTTTTCTTTTGCTTATGTTCGTTTGAACAGCAACGTGGACGTTGCATCCAGTGGTCGCGGTTAAGCCGTCAGCTAAGTCGAACGTTATTCCCGCGTTCAGGTTCGCTTGAACATCTTGGCTAGGTCGTCGGCAGTGAATTTTATAATCGTCGGTCGTCCGTGCGGGCAAGTGTGCGGGTGCGCCGTCGTCGATAGCTCGTTTAGCAGGATTTCCATTTGCCTAAAGTTAAGCTCCTGCCCCGCCTTGATTGCCGCCTTGCAAGCCGTCGTCGCCAACATTGCCTGCCGAATCTTTTTTGCAATGTCGTCCGCCTCGTTCACGCCGTTGAAAATCTCAGCGATGATTCCGCGCAAGAGGTTTTCGGCGTCGGTGTCTGCGGCGTCGAGTGGCACTTCAATTAATCGGAACTCGTTATCGCCGCTCGGCTCCAACGTAAAGCCCAGCTCCGAGAAGACGCTAAGATTTTTTTCAATCAGCTCCGCTTCCCGCGAATCAAACTTCATGACCCGATGAATCAGCAAGCCTTGCGCGGGAATTCGTTCAGCGTAATTGCTCAGCCTGTCAAAAAGTATCCTCTCGTGGGCGGCGTGTTGGTCGACCAGGTACAAATCATTGCCGCCTTGCGCCACGATATAACAGCGGGCGACTTGTCCAATCGGCTCCAGCTCAAAAGATTTCTTCGGCGGCTCGACCTTCGGTTGCTTCTTAGGAACTTCTTTAGGCTCGACGGGCGGCAAAGTTTTTTCTAAGTCGAAATCGTCCTTAGGTTTCTTCTTGCGCTCGGAAGTCTTCTTAGGTGGCGGCTCCTGCAGTTCCTGGCTTAAGTCGAGCTGTTCAAAGTGCGGCGTCTCTGGTGCGGCGGCGACTTCCGTTAAGTCGTGTTCGGGGGCGTCGTCCTTGCCCTCGACCGCCTGTCTTACCGCGTGATATACCGCCTTGAAGATTTTGCCCTCGTCGTCGAACTTAATCTCAATCTTCTGCGGGTGAACGTTGACATCGATTGAACTTTGCGGCACGTCGATTATAACGATTGCCAGCGGGAAGCCCGTCTTGGGTATCAGCGACTTGTAAGCCTCGTCGACTGCCTTTGAAATCGTCCGATTTTCCACGACACGCCCATTGATTATGAACGTTTGCCAGCCGCGATAGCTCTTTAGGATATTGGGCTTAGTCACGTAGCCCGCGAGCTTTAAACTGTCGTCGTCCCGCTTTAGCGTCAACAGTGAGTCAGTTAGCTCCGTGCCGTAAATCGCGCTTAGGGTGTCAAGCAAGTTGCCGTTGCCGGGCGTGGCGAGTGCAGTCCTATTGCCGTTGATGAATCGGAAGGCGACTTGCGGGCGGCTAAGTGCAAGCTTAACTATGAAGTCGTGAATTTTATTTGCCTCGGTCGGCGTGGACTTTAGGAATTTGAGCCGAGCCGGCGTGTTGAAGAACAAATCCTCAACCAGAACCGTCGACCCGACCTTACAGCCGATTTCGTGCGTGTCCTGCAACTTGCCGCCGTCGATTTTAATTTTGGTGCCGAGTTCATCCTCTGCGCGGCGCGTCTGCAAAGTGAACTTCGACACGGCAGCAATAGTCGGAAGAGCCTCGCCCCTAAAGCCAAGTGTTGTGATTCGTTGAAGGTCGGCGGCGGTGGAAAGCTTGCTAGTTGCGTGCCGTTTGACTGACAACGCGGCGTCCTCTATGCTCATGCCGGTGCCGTCGTCCGTCACGCGAATCAACGCCTTGCCGCCGTTCTGAATCTCGATTTCGATACGCCGTGCGCCTGCGTCGATTGCATTTTCCACAAGCTCTTTGACAACCGACGCCGGACGCTCAACGACTTCGCCCGCCGCTATCTTGTTTATCGTGCTAGTGTCAAGGAGTTTAACATCTGCCATAAGCTACCCCCCTTAAGTCACCGCGAATGAAAAATTTTCCGGAACGATAGCTTCTTCTCCTTGAGGAACGAACGTATCAGCACGAATGCGACCAATGCTTCCGCCACGTCGTTTATTGAATAGTTCAGGGAAATGTATTCTATCGGCAAGAACTTGGGCAACAGCCAAATCAGCGGCACTTGCACGACCAGCGGAATCAGACTGATTACCAGATTGCGCCACTCGTCCTCCAAAGCCGCCATGATTCCGCTAAGCCACGTGTACAGCCCGACGAACGGTTGCAAGACGAACATTGCCCGCAGGAAGGTTAGCATCTCCGGCGTTATCGGCTCGTCGGTGTCTAGGAAAATCCGCGTCAACTCCTCCGTGAATATCATCAGCACCGCATATATCGCGAACGTTAAAATCACCGTCAAGAAGAAGCTGTACCGCATGACCCGCGTACAATGTCTTTCGTTCTTTGCGGCGTAGAGTCGGCTGACCAAAGGTTGAACGCCCGTATCGAGTCCATTCAGCGGCAAGAACACGAACGTTAAGATTATGTTCGAGACCGTCGCCATAGCCAGCAAGTTCGCCGCGTCGTAGTGCAGAATCATCACGTTCAGGAAGTATTCGATAACGGACATCATCACCGTCGCCATCGCGAAGCCTGCACCGATTCTAATTTCACGGAAGATATATTCGAGACTGCTGAAGCCCGACGAGCTAGAAAACCTTTGCCGCGAGTATCTGAAGTACCAGAAGACAATCACCGAGCCAGAGACTTGCGCGAGCACCGTAGCCAAAGCCGCGCCCTCCATGCCCCAGCCGAACACGATTATAAACAGAGCGTCTAGGATTATGTTTATCACGACGGTTGAGCCGACCAGGTAGAGGACGTGCGCGGGCTTGTCGATGCAACGCATAAAAGCCCCCGTCATGTAAACCGTCAGCAGGAAGGGCAAGCCGCAAAAAGAGATTCTAAGAAACGCGACCGCCAAATCGATTACGTGTTGCTCGTCCTGAGTGTCGACTAAGAGACTAAGCAACGGTTCAATGATGATGTTCCCGACGACCGCAACGATTATTCCAGCGACTGCCGCAAAAAGGTAATTTGTTCGTATGATTTTTTCGGCAAGGCTTTTTTCGCCCGCGCCAATCTTTTCCGATACGACCGCACTGCCGCCAGTCTCAAACAGCGTCCCAAGTGCCCCGAAAATCATCGTAATCGGGAAGATTAATGCCATAGCCTCCAAGCCGTCGACGCCAACCCAATTCCCGATAAAAAATCCGTCCGTCGCCGTGTAGATACTCATCGCGACCAGAGCTACAAAAGTCGAGCCGCCGTATTTGATAATCTCGGCTATCGTTGAGAAAAAATCCTCTCTCATGATTTAATGTTAGGCCTCCAACTCAAATTGAAAATCTGCGCAAATCCCGTCATGTCTAAAACTTCCATGACTTGATTGCCGACGTTCTTAAGCGTTATCGTCCCGCCCTGCGCACGAGCTTTTTTCATTGCGGTAATCAAAATCCTCAAGCCTGCCGACGCGATATACTCCAGCCCATTCAAATCAAACGTAGCGTCCTTCGCGCCATCAAGCAGGGATAAAATCTCGTCCTTAGTGGCGTTCGCGGCGTCGGTGTTTAGCTTGCCAGAAAGTTTAATCGTCACATGGTCGCCGTCGCGTGTGGAAGAAATATTCACGTCCCGAACCTGCTCCGAGGGGTTGTAAGTCACTACATATTTCTTCAGCATGACTAGCGGATACAAATGCTCCTTGAAGAAGCGCAAGTTCTCTTCGCCAGCGTCGTCCGTCAAGTTCTGCGTGATGATTCCGCGCTCCAAACTTATCTTAGCGTCGTACCAATAGGCAAAATGATTGACGCCGTTGATATTGTAATCAGCCTTCGCGAACAGCCCGATTGAGTGCGTCGCGTCAATAGTCTCGTCAAGGCTATAAGCGACAATATGACCGTCGACGCGAATCACGAATCCGAAAAGATTTTTCACGTCGTCCCAGTGCTCAATGGCAAACAAGAATGCGTCACTGTCATCTTGAGCCGTATCGACGTGTTCGACGCGCTCTTGAAGATTTTTTTCCGCGCCGACATGGAACTGCCACAAGTCGTTAAAAATCTCTGGCGTAATCTCCTCGACCGTGTACTCGTAATTCTTCTCGAAGGCGTTGCACGCATTGCGCATTCTCTTAAACTGCTTGCCCGTAAGATTTTCTAGGCGGTTGAGGTCTAAGATATAATCCCACATGTCGCGGTCGTCTTCGACTTCGATAGCCTCGCCGAGTTCGCGCTGCCAAAGCTTAACCAAATACTCCGGCACGAAGTTAAAGACGGTACCGGCGGGCACATGCGCCTTGAAAGTTTTCTTCCAGTCAATCTCGTCCCAATCGCCGAGCGGTGCTCCCCAAAGCTCCATATCGTCGGCGGTAAACTTATGCCAACAGAGATTCTCGGCATAGGCGCGTTTAGCATTAGCTTTATCCTTGCTGGCAAGCACCATCAGCGGCGACGCATTGGACGGAATCTGAATGCACCGGCTAAGATAATCCATGTAGCGTTCGTTGTCGCTGAAGTCGAAGTCTTCAAAGTTAATCATTGTCTAAACTCCCTTCCTTAAAAGCCTGCGCTGAGGCTCGAAAGATTTACATTAACAACCACGTCTTGATAGTAAGGGTCGGTCACGGCTACGCCTTCGGGCTTGTCGAAGTCCTTCGGGCGGTTTGAATCGTCAGCGGGCACCACTACCCAAAAAACAACGTCGACGTGTCCCGAAGTCAACGCGGCGGCACGGGCTGCGCTTTCAATCTGCACGAGGTTGATATTCTTTCCGATACGCTTCGAGATTTCGGCAAGGACAGCCGTATTGAAACCTGCGGGCGTCCCGTCGGCTAGCACAAAGTCCAGCATGGGCAAATCGCCGGTAATGCCAACCCTAATCGTTTCCGCGCCGTCAATGTGCACAATCTCAACGGCAATCGGATTCTCGTTAAAATGCGTGACGTATTTATCAACGAGCGCGTCGAGTGTGCCGTCAGCCTTCATTGCCTCAATCGCCGCGTTGAAGGAGTTCTTCAAGTCAACGTCGTCTTCGCGCATCGCACAGCAGAAGTTATCGACCAGAGAAACCGTTTCATCGATTTGGTAATCGGGATTGTTCGCCGTCATGTACTTTGCCACGCTGCCATAGGTTTGAATCGAGTTGATGTTGCCCGCCGACAAAGCCATCTGCATTGAATTGAAATTGTCGTAGAAGTTTAGCTCGCCGCCTCCAGAATATTTAGCGGCTTGTTCGGGCGTGGTGTTCAGCTGGGTGAGCGTGCCAACTTTGATTGGCTGTTGCTTATCCTGCGACGAGCCGCAACCGCTTACAGTCAGAATCATCAGCAGTAGTAGAAAAATCTTTCTCATTGTCCGAATTCCTTTCTTGCTTGTTGTTGCAGTTCATAAAGTTTACTCATTGCCTCAATCGGCGTCAAGCTGGGCACGTCGATAGCTAGCAAATCTTTAAAGCCCTGCGCAACGAACATATCGGGCGAGGAACCTTTCCTGTTGACGACGGGGCGGACTGGCTCCGATTTTTCCATTGACTTTAAAATTTCCTCCGCACGTTTCATTACGGACTTTGGAAGCCCGGCTAGCTTTGCGACTTGAATGCCGTATGATTTATCTGCGCTGCCCTGCTTGATTCGACGCAGGAAGATAACTTCGCTCCCGCGTTCCTTGACTGCCACGCAGAAATTTTCTATCCGCGCTGAAGTCTCCGCTAAGTCGGTTAGCTCGTGATAATGAGTGGCGAACAAAGTTTTAGCCCGAATCTTTTTATCAATGTACTCAATGACGGCGCGGGCAATGCTCATGCCGTCAAACGTCGAAGTTCCCCGCCCGACCTCGTCAAGGATAATCAAGCTCCGGTCGGTTGCGTATTTCAAAATCTGCGCGACTTCGTTCATCTCAACCATAAACGTCGATTGCCCGCTGACAAGGTCATCACTCGCGCCGATTCTGGTAAAGATTCTATCTACAGGGCAAAGGTTAGCACTAGCCGCCGGAATGAAACTGCCCGCCTGCG
This sequence comes from Selenomonadaceae bacterium, assembly GCA_017406175.1. GTDB lineage: Bacteria > Bacillota > Negativicutes > Selenomonadales > Selenomonadaceae > Quinella. The sequence continues at coordinate 20,058 of JAFQZB010000050.1, forward strand.
TCATCAAAGTCAACAACGCAACTTGCCGCATGTAAGTCGACTTGCCAGCCATGTTCGGTCCGGTGATAATCATCATCGCGCAACGGTTCGGGCTTAAGCTCGTGTCGTTCGGGACAAACAGACTGCTAGTCAAAATCCTCTCGACCAATGGATGCCGCCCGTCGCGAATGTCAATCGTGCCCTCAATATTCAGGTCGGGGCGCGTGTAGTTGTTAAGGTGCGCCGCCTCCGCCATGGACGCGATAACGTCAATCACGGCAAGACGCTTGGCAGTGTCCTGGATTTGAGGCAGACGAGCCTTAACGCGGTCTCGAACCTCGCAGAAGAGATTGTACTCAAGATTAACTATGCGCTCCTGCGAACCAAGTATCTGCGTCTCGTACTCTTTAAGCTCCTGCGTGATATAGCGTTCGGCGTTTACCAGCGTTTGCTTGCGAATGTAATCGGCGGGAACTTTGCTTGCTCCGCTGTGCCGAACCTCTATGTAGTAGCCGAAGACGCGATTATAGCCGACCTTCAACGCCCGAATGCCCGTCCTAGTCCGCTCGCGCTCCTCTATGCCTTGCAGAATCGCCTTATTATCAACCGACAGCCGACGCAGATTATCAAGGTCTTCATTGTAGCCGCCGTTGATGATGCCGCCGTCCCTAACTGATAAGGACGCGCTCTCGCTGATAGCCTCGCCGATAAGTTTTGCCTCGTCGCTGAAGTCCCCTAAGCCGTCTCGACACGCGGCAAGAATATCGCTCGTCACGTCGTGCAGGATTTCCTTAATCTTCGGCAGGGCAAGCATTGAAATTTTTATCGCCGTCAAGTCGCGGGCATTAGCCGAGCCGACCTCAATCTTAGTCATCAACCGTTCAAAATCGTGAATATCCTTGAGAGCCTCGCGTAAATTTCTTCGCGTCGTGAAGTTCTTAAAAAGCTCCTCCACGGCGTCGAGTCGTCGATTAATCGCGGTGATATCCACGAGCGGACTTTCAAGCCAACGACGTAGCAGACGATTGCCAAGGGCAGTCTTCGTACAGTCCAGCACGTCGAAGAGCGTATCCTTCTTTGAGCCGTCGCGCAGGTTCCGGACGACCTCCAGATTTCTTAAAGCCGTCGCGTCAAGGACAAGGTGATTGCTCATGTCAAGGCGCGTGAGTTTAGCTATATGCTTTAGGTCGGTGCGCACGGTCGAATGAATGTACTGCAGGAGATTTTCCACGGCACGTGCGGCAAGCTCGGCGGCGGGCAAGTCGTCCGCGTTAAAATGTTGCTCGGAAAAATTTTCGGCGGAGTTTTGCGCGGCGTCAATCGTCGTGAACGTGCAACCGTCAAGCTTAAGGTCAGCGAAGTTTCGTAGCCGCTTTAGGAAGGTCAGCTCGCCCGCGATTAAAATTTCATGCGGGCTGAGGCGGTAGAGTTCGTCGAAAAGATTTTGCTCACGATTAGCCCCGTCATAGAGCGCGTAGAAGATTTCGCCCGTTGAGATGTCCGCGCCCGCCAAGGAAAGTTCTTCGCCGCCCTCGGCAATCAACGCAAGGTAATTGTTCCCCGCCGTCGTCAAAGCGTCTTCAGTCAGAATCGTGCCCGGCGTGACGATTTTAGTTAGCGCACGTTCAGTCAGACCTTTAGCCTTAGGGTCGCCGATTTGGTCGACGATTGCCACGCGATAACCTTTGGCGACGAGCTTTTGCAGATAACCTTCGACGGCATGGGCGGGAACGCCGCACATAGGCACGCCTTGCCGTTGAGTGAGCGTCAAGCCGATTTCCTTTGAAGCAGTCAAAGCGTCCTCGTTGAACATCTCGAAGAAGTCGCCTAGACGGAAGAATAAAAGCTCGTTGGGGTGCCGCGTCTTCTGTGCGCGATACTGTTCCATCATCGGCGTTAAAGTTTTGTCGTTCAAATAATCACCTCTGAAAGTTTTGTCCGTGCCAGTTTAACAACTTTCCTTGCTAATTGCAAAGAAAAGCTAAGTTAGCTATTACATTGCCCGCCGCCGATTTGATAAAATGGGCAAAACTTTGGACGGAGGAATCATTTATGCAACCAAGACGCAAGGCAATACGAGCAGGGATTTTATTTATCGCGCTGATGATAGTAAGCGGCGTGGTGCTTATGTATCGCGGCAATGATGCGGTGGTGCTCGCCACGCAAAAGAAGGACGGAATTTTGACAGCAGAGCAAATCAAGCTTTCGTTCGACTCGGTGGGCGGGCGATTGATTAACGAGGCTGTTCGCGAAGGGCAGGAAGTCAAAGCGGGGCAAGTCGTCATGGAACTCGACGCGACAGACACGACCTTAGCGATTGAAAAGCTCACGGCGCAGATTGCACAACTCGACGCGCAAATCAATTCGACATCAGGCAACATGCGCACAAGCCTATTCAAAGTCACGAACGACGAGCAACAATCCTTCCGGCAAATCGATAGCCAACGCGGAGCCGTCAATGCGGCACGGGCGACGCTATCCAATGCCGAACTCGATTACAAACGCAAGGCGGAACTCTTCAAGGAGGGCGCGATAGCAAAATCTCAACTCGACGATGCAACTATGGCTCTTAACGTGGCACGGGCTAACGTCGACACTCAACAACAGCTCCTAGACCGATTGTTAGCTGGCATAGCGGACACGGGCGCGACTGATTCATTGCTCTTGCCGACAATCCAACAGGAACGAGCCACGGCGGAGAACATTCAAAACGACATCGCCGCCCTAACTCAGCAGAAGAAAATGTTGGAAGTTCAGCTTAAGGAATTGGAGGTTGCCAAATCCCGATTGACGCTATACGCGCCCGAAGACGGCAAGATACTATCAATCCTGCAGAAGCAAGGCGAGATGATTTCTCCGAACGTGCCAGTAGTCTTGCTTGAGTCGCGGCGCGTTTACTACGACATTTATCTTTCGGAGGAGCAAGCGGTCAATCTGCACGAGGGCGACGCTATAATTTGCAAGACAGTCGCCGACGCCAAAGAGGTTCGCGGGACGATTCGATTGCTGACGCAGGCTCCGGGCTTTGCAGACTTAAAGCAGTCGCGGGAAAAGGGGCAAGCCGATTTATCGGCGTTCCAAGTGCGAATCTACATCGACGAGCCAGAAAAAGTTTTAGCGGGGCAAACAGTTACGGTTGAATTCTAGGTGACGGCATGGGCTTTATAAATTCATTCAAAGACGAGATTAAATTCCTGTTCAGCGGCAAGGGCATGCCCTACGAAAAAGTTTGCCTTATGGTCGCGATGATTATCAGCGTGTTCTTGAGCGTGCTACTCGCTGGCAACTTCGCTAAGGACGCGCCGGTTATCGTGATTGACTTGGACAACTCGAAATATAGCCGCGAACTCATCACGCAGATTGATTCTTCGGAGTACATGCGGGTTAAGGCTGTGTTGAACGTGCCGACCACGCCAAACGACCTTTTCTACCGCGACGAGGCTGACGCCGTGATTTATCTGCCCGAAGGCTTGGAGAAAAATTTTTATAGCGGCTCGTCTTCGCCCGTCGGAATCTTCTACGACAACTCCAACACCGCACAAACTGCCGACATCAAAGCCGCGATGAACGAACTGATTGCAATCAACAACGCAATGATGACTGGTTCGAGCGGCGGCTTAGTCCTCAACGACAGAAATTTATTCAATCCAGCTGGCTCCACGTCGAATACGCAAACGCAAGGCTTCTTGTTCTTCTTCGGGTCGATGTTTTTTGTCTTCGCGACGATAGGAATGGTGCCGCGCCTCCGATTGACTAAGCAACTCGACAAAATTTTATTGGACGGGACGCCATGGGATTTAATCGGGCGAATCATTCCCTACGCGGCATGTATGGTCGTATCGTTCTTCTTTGGGCTGGCAATCCTGCGCGTGTGGGGCGACTTGGTCTTTAGCGGGCGCGTCGTCGACTTCCTGCTGATTCAAATCGTCTACGCGGTGATGCTCGGCATGTTGAGCATATTAATCGGGTGGACGGCGTCGAATCCGGGCATTGCGTCCAGTCGCATGATTCTGTTTATCCCCGGCGGCTTTATCCTCGGCGGCGTGACAAGTCCGCTATCGCACCTGTCGCCTTGGGTCGTGACGGCGTCGCACATCTTCCCGCTTACATGGGAATTCCACTTCACGAGGGACATAATCCAACGCGGAGCCACTCTGCCGCAAATCAGTTCGGAAATCGGCGCGTTCATGATTTACGTTGCAATCGTCGCGGTACTCTTGAGCTTACGTTTCAACACCAAACGCAACGACTTAATCAAGACGAGGCAAGCGGAGACTTTGCAGGGCGTTCAGGTTCCCGACGAGGCTTTGATAAAAAATATTTTGGTGCCGACGGACGGTTCAGGGCAAGCCTTCAAAGCTCTGTTGCAGGCGATTGACATTGCACAGGCTTGGGGCGCACGAATTACGCTGATGATGTGCGTCAAGATTGAGGAAGACATTGCCGCCTTTGAACAGGTCAGCTTGGGCGGCTACATTCCCTCCGAACTCAACGCGGCGGCTTATGAATTCCTAAACGAACTGCGGCAAGTGATTCCGAGTGAGATTGAAGTTAAAATCCGTGTGGAGGTCGGTGAGCCAGCGGAAGAGATTGTCAACGCTTCGGCGGCTTATGATTTGGTCGTCATGGGCAATCGGGGCTTCGGCGGCTTTGACGTGGAGGGCTTAGGCTCCGTCGCTAAATATGTGCAAGAGAATTGCTCTAAGCCGATTATCTTTGCTAAGGGAATGCCTTCGGACTGGGACGAGGAAAATAATTTCGTCGGCGGCGCGAACAAGTGGAAGTAAGGCAGGATAATTCCTCCGTTGACAGAAATAATCAGCGCAAAGATTAAAGTTTGGAGGCGCGGCGATGAATTATCGACGGATTTTAGCGATAGGAGACATTCACGGGCGGTTTGATAGGTTGTCGTCGGTGTTCAACAAAATTAATTTCAGCTCGAAAGATTTCCTGATTCTGCTCGGCGACTACGTAGACCGCGGCAACGAAAATCTTCACTGCCTGCAATGGGCGATGAGGATAAGTAAGCTACCCAACGTCGTGGCACTGCGCGGCAATCATGAACAGATGATGCTTTATTACTACTTGCTCGGCGGCACGCAGGCGGCGATATGGCTACCCAACGGCGGCGATAGGACTAAGGCGGAGCTAGACAAGTGGTGCAACGAGGAAGAACTCAATCGCGCGCTGAGGTTCATAAACGACCGCCCGCTTTATCACAAGATGACGATCGGCGGCGAGGATTATATCTTCGTGCACGCGGGCTTGAAGCCGAATAAGCCGCTTGAGGAGCAGGACGAAGAGTCGTTGCTTTGGATTCGCGAGGAATTCTATAACGGCTATCGCGGCTCGGCGAATATCATATGCGGACACACACCCACGCCCTTTATCGAACGCAACCGCTATTATCCGATTCGGCTTTGGAACAAAATCACGCTCTTGGATACAGGCTCCTTCATGCGGGACGGGAAGATTTCTTGCATGGACATCTTGAGCGGCACGATTTGGCAAAGCGATTGACGGGGAGAAAGTTTCATGAACACTAAGATTAAAATCGTCGGCGTGGGCGAGGGCGGCGCGAAAACGATTAGCAAACTGATTCAAGCGGGCGTCGGCAAGGATAAGTCCGTCGAGTTCATTGCGATTGGCAACGACGAAAACATCATGCTGACGAGTGCGGCGCGGAAGAATGTTTTCCTCAACCGCGACTTGACGATTATTTATAAAAGCATCTTCGACGCCCTGGACGGTGCCAAAGTTATTATCATCGTGGCGGGGCTGGCGGGCAATGCGGCTCGCTCGGCGATTCCAATCATCACGTCCTACGCCAAGACCTACGACGCCGCGACCGTTGCTTTTGTCTGCAAGCCGTCAATCTTCGAGAACTCTTTACGCAAGACCAACGCCGCTTACACGATAAACAATCTGCTCGGCAAGGTCGATACGCTCTTTGCCGTGCCCGCCGAAAAGTTCTTTGTCTTCCGAATCAATCAGCCGCAAGTTTCCCTGCATGAACTCTTTGACGTTGCCGACGATGTCTTTTGTCAGGGCGTGAAGATTCTTCTTGAGCTTAAGGATTTAAAATTCGGCAATGCGGCATTTGGCTACGGCGAGGCGAACACCGCCCTTGACGCCGTTAAAGTCGCCGCGAAGTTCCCGACGCTCGAAGAAGACGAAGTAAAGACCGCGCAAAAAGTTTTCGTTCGGCTGACGAGTGGCAATCCTTTATCTAAAAGCGAAATCGACGCCGCGAACAAATTCATCAAGGCGCAACTGCCAGCCGAAGCCGATTTTACTTCACGAGCCGAGGTAGTTCCCTTGCTAGCCGAGAAAGTCTTTGCGTCTATCATCTGCACACGGAAATAAAAAAAACTCCCCGCTCGCTTTGAACGGGGAAATTTTTTTAGGGAGGGATTATGTTAAAAGTTCTATCTTACGGCTTCAAGTTGCCGCTTAAATGGGGGAGGTCGTCGGTCAAATCATTTTATCGAATGCGTAGACCAGTGCCAGACCGACTGCCAGCGAGCAAGCGAAAATTCCTGTGCTCACCGTCAAGACACTGTCGCTGAAGATTTTCTTCATAGTCAATGCCTCCTTTGCTCAAAGTTTCGAGCGTGAAGCTATCAAAAGATTTTTTCGAGACCGTAGAGGACTACCAGCCCGACTACCAGCGACGCGCTGAACAATCCGGTGCTGAATACCAAAATCGCTGCGTTCTCTTTGAAAAGTTTCTTCATGATGATTGCCTCCTGTCTTAGGATGTCGTCCCATTCCCTTGGGAACAGCGCGAATTATAGCACAGCGAATTTTTTTGGCAATGCGCAATCGTTATTGATTCATGTCGCGTTCGCTATTGTTTGCTCGCCTTTATTCTTTGGTCAGCTTGGCGGAAAAGAATCCGTCAGTGTTCGTGACGTGCGGTAGGAGCGTTTGCATCTCGATTAGCTTAAAGCCTTCGTGCGCCGCTAAAAATTTTTCTACGACCTCCTGATTTTCGCGCCGAGTGATAGTGCATGTGCTGTAAAGCAGAGTTCCGCCGCGCTTTAGAGCCTTCGCCGCACTCGATAGGATTTCTCCTTGCAACGTCGGCAAGTCCTCGTCCGAAGTCTTCCGCCAACGCAAATCCGCCTTACGCCTAAGCACGCCCAAGCCCGAACACGGCGCGTCCACCAAAACCTTATCGGCTTGCCCAAGGAACTTGTCGCCAAGTTCGCGGGCGTCAATTAAAAGCGGCTCGATAATCTTAATGCCAAGTCGGGCGGCGTTCTGTTTGATGTGCTCAAGCTTAGTCTCGTAAATGTCCGCCGCGATGATTCGTCCGCAATTGTTCATGAGCTCGGCAAGGTGTGTGGACTTTCCGCCTGGTGCCGCGCAACAATCAATGACGAATTCGCCCGCCGCAGGATTTAGGAGCCGCGCCGCAGTCATGGAGCTTTCGTCCTGCACCTGGCAGAGCCCTGCGCGGAGCGGTTGAAACTTATCCAACGCCCCATGACCTTTGCAGATGATTCCTTCTGGCGCGAGTGTCGACGGCTCGGCTTGCACTCCGAAAATTTTCAGAGCGTCTAAGATTTCTTCGCGAGTCGACCTTAGGCAATTCACACGTAAGCAAAGTGGCGGGTCGGTGTTGTCGAAGTCAAGCAGTTGTTTAGCCGCTTCAAGCCCGAACTCCTCGACGAACAACTTGACGAGCCACAGCGGATGGAACGTCCTCAACGCCAGCGATTGTAAGTCGTCGCCCGTCGGGAAGTCTGACTTATGAGGCTCACGCACCGCCGAACGCATGACGCCGTTGACGAACTTTGACGCACCCAGCCCGCAGAATTTTTTTGCCAGCTCCACCGATTCATTGACTGCCGCCGAGTTCGGAACCCTATCGAGGAAGAAGACTTGATAAAGCCCCACGCGCAGGACAGCTAAAATTTTATCGTCGACCTTGGCGAGCGGTCGCTTGAGGTACTTTGAGATTTTCCAATCGAGTGACGCGCCCGCTTTGACTGTGCCGTAAACAAGCTCCGTGCAAAACTTTCTGTCCAAGTCGCTGAACTTCTCTTGCCGCAACATCTGCGCCAGTGCCACGTTAGCCCACGCGCCCTTAGTTGTCACGTCGCAGATAATCTTTGTCGCCGCTAATCTTACCTTGTCCAATGGTTGCCTCCTAATCAATCAGATTGACTTTGAACGCGCCAACGAGTTTAACCGCTTTGATAATTTTCTCGTCGCTTACCCCGTGATTCCTATCCATGAAGACTTCGATAAAATTTTTGTCCGCCCGATAAGCCGCGTCCGTCACACCGTCCAAAGTCTTGAAAGCGTCGGCGATTAACTTTTGCTCGTAAGCGTCCGCGTCGACATAAACAACCTTATAATCAAGGCGTTCAATCTTGAAGATAACCGGACGTGTTCCATCGTTGCAACAGGCAATCATCATGTGTTCGTCGTTCGTCCAGCCGCGCATAATCGAACCGCCCTGCAGAGCCGTATAAACATAGCGGCTGAAACAATCCCACGCCTCGGAGCAATGTGCGCCTTTGCCCTGCGTCCCAAAAGTGTCCTCGTCGCCGTAACGTTCAAAGAGATATTCCGCGCCGACTTCATAGAAAGGACACGCGCCCGACTGCGGGTCAGCCAAATATTTTTCCTGCAGGTCGTCGAAAACCTTCTTATCGATAACCGTCAGCTTGCACTTGTACTGCATGAGTCTCACTCTCCTAAAATAAATGAAAGCTTCTGGTTGATTCTCAAAAGCTTATGTATGTTGTCTTCTCTTATGTTAAATAAATAGTTCTGTGACGAAGACGACCGAGCAACAGAGCAATGCGACCTTGAAGAGACTTGCGCCGAACCAAGCCGCCGCTATTCCCGCGACCAGTGCTAAGGCTCCCGATATTGGCGACTGCGTGGCGTGGACTATCGCGGGGAAGGTCATGACTGCCAGCGTCACATAGGGCACGTAGTGCAGGAACGAACGCACCGTGACGTTTTTTATTTCGCCGCGAATCAAGGTAAGCGGAAGGATTTTTATCGCCAAGGTCACCGCGCTTGCTACCAAGATGTAAAGGTTAATGTCGTGAGTCATCGTCGTCCTCCTTTACGGGATAAAGGATAGCCGCCGCCCCCGCGATTAGTATCGTCAAGATGATTGTCCGATTGCCCGCCGAAACGTCAGGGAAAAATTCTGCGGCTAAGTAGCTCAAAAGGAAACTGACGACGACCGAGCCACCGGTAACTTTATCTTTGCGGGCGGGCGGGATTATCACTGCTAAGAACATTCCGTAAAGAGCGACACTCAATGCACTAACTGCCGCCTCCGAGAAGAAATACCAAGCGACGATTCCGCAAGCCGTCCCCAACGACCAACCAGGCAGAGCCGTCAACATTGCGCCGTAGTTGTAAAAGGGATTGAGCCAGCGTCCGCCGCGTGCAATCGTTATCCCGAAGAGTTCGTCCGTCACAGCGAAGCCGATAAAGATTCTTTGATAAAGCGGCGCGTCGGGCGAAAACCTCTGACTTAAGACCGCACTCATCAGAACATAGCGGGCATTGGCGACCAGCGTTATCAAGGCGATTTCAAGGTAAGGCGCGTCCGAGCCGATGACAGTGAACGCCGCGAACTCGCCCGCCGAGGCATTATTTAGCAGGCTGATAACGAACCCTTGCAACGGACTAAGCCCGACATATTTGGCGACGATGCCCAACGAGAACCCCACGACGAAATATCCTAAACCAATCGGCGTGCCGTCCCGCAGACCATCAATCAACGCCTGCCGATTCTCAAGGGTCATAGAAGATTAATCCGTCCTTCTCAAGCTGAGACTGCAAGCCGCTCATGAACTTCGGACCGGGGTCAGTCTTAATGGCGTAGTAATCGGGAACGTGTTCGATAAAAAGTCCGC
>JAFQZB010000051.1 GCA_017406175.1 Selenomonadaceae bacterium
CGACAATCTGAACGGTGTATTGCCTGCCGTTTGCGTATAAATCAGCGGCGGGGCTTGAAAATGTTTATTTCGCGGCTCTCCTGCCCATATATCCGAAATTGGCATCATGTGGATTAAATTTGCGCACGACACCATTGGGCGACGAATAAATCTGCCCACGTTGCCCGGCAAACTTCCTGCCCATGCATCTACCGCGTTCAAATCCTCTACTTTGGCGCGAAATCCCAGATTTATTAGCGTTTGCTCCACAAGTTGTGCTTTCGTGTTCGCCGTCTCGTAATTTTCGTCCATTACTACTATCACAGTCGAATAATAACCATAGCTTGTCACGTCTGCTTCGACTGATGTTATCGCGTCCTTCACTTCGTCGAATTTCATTACTGCATTTTCATTCAAATTTTCGGGCGATTCTCTGTCCAGCAACAATTCTTTGAGCATTACCGACAATGGCTTGATTTTTCCGTACCAGCCCTTTTTGATTCTCGTTAATTCTTCTATCGAGTCTTGTTTTGACAGGCAATAGAATCTTGTCACCCAGCGATATGAAAAATCCAACTGATTTAAGCGGTCGAACATTCCGAACACCGAATTTCCCAAATATCCCGTCGGCGTTATTACTCTGACGTGCTTTTTACCCAATCGCGGCTCTAATCCCCCATAAAAATCCGAATCATAAAGGTAGCTGTCCAATAACAACGGGTGATTTGGCATTTTCATTGCTCGCGGAGTGTCCGAAACGCATGAGTGCAGGTAAGTCAGCATTTCGTCTTGATTCAGGAAATGCGCAGGGATTTTTAACGACGCGAATATCCCGACCAGCTTATCCACGACTGCCGCGAACGCTTCGATGTTGTCTTCGGCTGAAATTTCCTTGCGTTTCGCTCCTTCAACGACTAATTCGCGGATTTTGCCCTCTTGGTCGTTGGGCGGCATCCAATAAGCCGTTGCATAATAATTACTCTCGAAATGTTTGCCGTCAGAGAAAAAATTTTTCCGTTCCGCGTCCATCGCCCGCGTTATTATGTCGGGAAAGTACACATCGGTCGCATACGACGTTGACGCCACGCGCTGTGCCTCAAAATACAAGACCCAGCCCGTGTCCAAGCCTTGAAACGACGTGTTCAGTTGTTGCGCGATTATCGCCAGCTGTTCTTTTATCGCCGAGTTCAAATCCGGACCTCTGTACTGCCATGTCGTCTGCAAACTTCCGTCCTTGTTCAAAACTATCGCCGGTTCATGAATTATTCGCGCATAAGGTAGCGTAAACTTCAGATATTCTTTCTTACGATTAAATCTGTCCATTCGATACATTTTTTTCTTGCTCCATTTCCTCAAGAATCTGCTTGAATCGGTGTTCCTGCCGCGTCGTCGTGATTTTTTCTTTGTGCAAGATAAATTCTTCCAGCGAGTCGAAACCGATTAGTGGCGGCGTTATGTTCGCCAAAAATATTCCCGCAAGACTTCCCCACCATACATCTTTTAAGTTGTAATGCTCAAACACAAACGGAATTTCTTTCAACGTCAAATATTCGTCCATATCCTGCCGAAATGTTTCATACTCCGTTTCATCAAGCCGAAATATAAAGCCGTTCCAACAGTAGCCGTTAAAACTCGCGAGAATTTCTTTTTCAATTTCGCGTAGCATGATTTTTCGGCGTGGACACCATTGACCAGCATAATTTTTCATTTCCAGTTCCGATTCTTGCTCGTCGAACAGCAAAATCCGCCGAACATAGCGATACGAAAAATTTTTTACCTTCTCGAAGATTTCCCATGTATTTGGCATCGTCGGCAACGTCAGCACCAGTAATTTTTTCCCGTTGATGTAAATATTATTTGCTTTGAAGTCAAATTGCACGTCTTGCGACAACAGCGCGTCCATATACAGCGGCACGTCGGGCATTTTTATTTCGACTTCTTCCATGTTCAACTCGAACGACAGAAAATTCATCAGTTCTTGATATTCCAGTAATTTTACCCGCGTGACTTTGGAAAGTTCCGCGCAAAGCTTTTCGACCTCCGCGCCGAAGTATTCAAGAAAATTTTCTTTCTTAACTTTGTCGCCGAGCGTGTTTTCTATGTTCGGATTGATTTTCGTCTCAAACGGGTTCCAAAACACCACGATAAAATCTCTGTCGCCCGTCAACGTATGCTGGCGTTCGTTCCAAACTCCCCAACCTCTGCGAAAGTTTGGCAAATCCAATTTTTTCGTCAGATAATTTAGCTCGTAAGGTTCGTATTCAATCACGCTGAAACAACTACCGCCTTTTTGTTGCATTACGTGCGGCAATGTTATTCCGCCCCACGATAACCACTCTTCCACCGCCAAATTTTTTACGTCATATTCTTTCAGTAACGACATATCAAGCCTCCGTAAAAAAGGCGAAGCACTTTTCCGCTCCGCCCGTCTTTTCATGTGCAGTAATAATTTTTCTTGTTCTGATACACCTTTAAGCAGTCAAAAAATTGGTCATCGCTTCGTGCCAGATAAATACATCCGAAGTGAAACAACAACGACATCGGCAAGATGTACCAGAAATGGAAATTGATAATGAATAAAAATGCTATCAGCGCGTTTACCATTATTGCTGAGCGCGGCGCACCCAGAAACAGTATTTGCTCTGTCAGCGACCTGTAGAACGGCAATTCAAACCATGCAACCGGCTTTGTTTCTTCCTTAGCCATAATTTATCAACCCTCAAGGAATCAACATGCCTGTTGTTTGATTAAAAAAAGTTGCCGCTGCCAATGCCACCGAGCCGCCGCCCACTACTCTCATCGTCGTTTTGATAATTTGATAACGATAGGTAATTCTCTGATATTATCTCGGAATTTTCCCCCGTTCTAAACCGTGCGTGCGACTTTCACCGCACACGGCTTGCCATCGTTTGATTTTCGTTTCTGCTTAACTCTTTGCATAAATTTTTTGTCGTAAGACCTCACTCTCTTCCCAGAAAGCAGAAAAATATTTTATCAAACGACTAAAGCCCATTCCTCCATTTCCATTACAGAAACTTCATTGGTTCGAGCTTCGCTTTTCAGCGTCAATTCAGCCGCTTATTTTTCTTCGTCGGCTTACTGAACGTTCAACGCCTTTCCTTGTTCCGATTATCCTATCTGTACATTTATCCTTAGGTGTCTGCTCTGAGTCCGTCGGCTTGAATGCGCCTGTAACGCATTATGGATTTTCATAGAAAACATTTTTACTCGTCCACACCGACGAAAAAAACCTGTTAGATTTTTTCATAACCCGTAATTTCGCAGATTCGTTAATCTCACCATAGATAATTTTTAGACCTCCGGTCTGACGCTCACAGCCTTCTGGGGCTTGCTTTTGCTGTATTTTTTTACAGCGAGCGCATTCAACCGCCTTTACCGAGCTTCCGACAAATTTTTTGCCGGTCGGAGCTCAAGGGAAGCATTTCGGGACGTTACTCCCTCTTTCTACTTCTCGGATAACCAGTTCGCCTTTTCAGACGCAACAGCTTTTCACTGCTGAACAAGTCGCACGTTCTCTACATTGAGTGCCCACGATGCCGCACCGATTGCCGCGCCGATTGTCACGATTGCTTTCGGTACCGGTCCGGACATCAAACTTTCCATTCGCGACAACGGTTGCGTCAACACCGAAATTGTGTCGTCTGTCGCTCCGCTCTGCGCGTAACTCACCGAATCCGGTAAAATCGCCATTGCCGCCGCCGCTAAGCCGATTCGCGCCAGCGTCCAACGATTTTCCTTCAAAAACTTTTTTACTTTAGCTTTGAATTTTACTTTACTCATAATTTTTGACCTCCAATCTTACTTGAAATGATACACTAAATTTACTCGCTCAAAGTCTTATTTTTTTGCGTTTTGTCATACCAACTTTTTCAAGTTATATTCCTTTTTAGCGGCGTTATAGCCATTGACTTCGATAATATCTTCTACGATTCGACGCTTGCCCACGTATTTCAGATAAATAATCAAATTGACTGCCTGACCTATCGTCGCTTGCTGAGGATTTTGCGACACCCGCGCCGTCATGTTTTCCAATCGCAATAGCGTATCTTTCGCCGAGTTTGAATGAACTGTCGAGCAACCTCCGCCATGCCCCGTTGACCATGCGTCCAATAATGCCAGAGCCTCGCCGCCGCGCACTTCTCCGACTACTATTCTGTCCGGCGTCATGCGAAGAACGCTTCGCAAGCAATCTGACATTGAAAACGTCCTCATTGTACGCATTGACACGCAATCTGCCGCTGTGCACTGTAGTTCGGGAGTGTCCTCGATTAAGATCACCCTGTCATTAAGCTTTGAAATCTCCGCAAGCAACGCATTTAGCAACGTCGTCTTGCCGCTTTTCGTTCCGCCCGCCGCAATTATATTTTTCTTGTCGTGAATCGCTCGGATTATTATTTCCCGCTGGTTTTCCGTCAAAATTCCTTGCTTAACGTAGTCTTCAAGGGTAAAAATTTTTTTCGGGTGTTTTCTTATGTTCAACGTCGGCGATAATACTATTCTCGGCAAATTTCCTTCAAATCGGCACTTGTCGAAGTATTCATTGCGAGGAATTTCGGCGTCCAACGCAGGTTTCTCGTCCGTCACCAGCTGATTTGTCAACGCCGCCACATTCAAGATTATTTGTTTCACTTGTGCCGCAGACATTACCTTTTCCGTACACTCTCTACCGCGAAATCCGTCCGTCCAGACTTTTCCGTCCGGATTTATGTAAATTTCAAATATATTTTCGTCCTGCAACAGTGGCATTAGATCATTCATGCAGTTGACTAATGTCATCATCGTTATTTGAAATGTTTCCCGATTTTCTATCTCCATTTATGTATCTCCACCAACTTTCCGCATATTCTTGAATTGCCGATAAGCCCTCGCCAAATTTTGCCGAACCTACATTCCCTGCACTGTCAAGATTTAATTTCGTGATTATTTTTTCGACTAATTTTCTTTCCGTTAATTCCGATTTTTGTTCTTCAGGCGCACTCGCTCCCGTTTGTCCTCCCAAATTGTCGCCGCTTCTTCCAACTTCTTCTGTGAGTCCGTTCCCTGCTTGCTTTTTTCCGTCATTGTCGTTATCGTCCCGATTTTCTTCAGTCGGCTCAGAGTTTTCATTTACTTTTTGCTCCTCAAATTTATCTTCCTTAACCAAATTCACTTTTTTGGCTATTTTCTTCGCTTCATATTTCTTTTCAAGCTGAACCGCACGCGCTTTTTCCTCTCGCTCCAATTTTTCACTCTCATTGACCGCAAATAAATCTTTATACGACAAGACCCGCGTAACGCTGTCGCTGTACAATGGATATGTCGGACACGGTATCGCTACTTTGCCTTGCGCTTCCTTAAATTCTTTAACGCATCGCGCACAATCATGTTTGCCGTTTTTCGTGTACTTCGCGCACTCCGCCTCGTAACCGTGCTCACGAATATAAATTTCTTGATACATTGCCAATCTTTTCATAAAAAATGGTTGAAGATAATATCTAAGCTTGTTTCCGTATATTGGGCGGTGTCCCGCGACGAATACTAATTCACGCTCCGAACTCATATGCGAAACTTCGTCTGGCGTCATTAAATCTCGTCCAGTAAATGATTCTGAATTGGAACCTTTGCCCAAGCCGCCGCCATCGGAGTGACTGACCGTTTTTATCGTCTTTTTACCCAAATTTTTTGAGATTGATTCCGCCGTCGCCGCTCCTGAATCCAAATTCGGCGTGAAATATATGTGCACGTGGCAATTTGACGCTATCGAATTATCTTTCGTGTATTCTTTGTTTAACTGATTAACGTCCTGCGCCACTATGCAAACTTTTATTCCATAGCCCGCGCAGACCGCCAACGCCAGCTCCATTGATTTCAAATTGCCCAGTTGCGGAAACTCATCGAGCATCAGCAACAATCTTTGTTTCATTTCCCCGCCAGACGTGTCAAATTTTATGTCCCGAATCAATTTGTGGAGCATTGTGTTTATCAGAAGGCGCGACAACGGTTTTAGCGTCTGCACTTCATTTGAATGCATACAAAGGTACAAGCTAACTGCATTTTTCGGCGACAACAAATCTTTTATGCAAAAGTCCGAGACCTCCGTATTTTTCTGCACGACCGGATTTTGATACAGGGCAAGTGCAGTTTGCGCTGTCTGCATGATTGACGCTCGTGTTTGTTCCGCGCCGTTCAGCATATTCGCCGCACATTCCGCTACCTTTGGGTGCGTCAGCAAAATGTGAAACGGTGAATAGCTGTTTTTGTCTCCTTTCCAATCTATTTCCTTTGGTTTCATATTTTTCAAGATTGCACATCGCACATCTTCCAAATTTTTTATCTTGTTATCCCTAAATATCCTCGAAAATGGTCGCAAATTTTGCACATACTCGCCATAAATTTCTTTCAACGGATTTACTCGCGGATTCCCATTTTTATCGGGAAGTTCGAGAAATTCTTCCGGCGATATATGCGGATAATTTTTCATATACGTGAACAGCTCTTTTAAATCCATGTCTGGACTTGAAAGAAATGACATGATGTCCGTCGGGCATGGCAATCGCAGATTTTCTTGGTGATGCTTGTAAAGCAAATGCATTATCACGCCCGTTATCAATGCCGCCGCTGAATTATCCCAAAATGCCGAATCGCCACTGCCTCCGGCTTTTTCTCCGTCCGGCTTAACCATTATCCCCACTATCATTGCTACATCGCTGATTTCTTCTGCCGTACGAAAATTTATTTCCGCTAACGGATTCCAACGAGCTGAACTGCCGTCACCGACCAATGGCGCGAATTTCATCACCTTTTGTCCAAGAACTTTTTGTCGATAACCCGCCGTCGCTTGCCACAATTCCTCCTTCACGTCGAAGAAAAAAATAGAGTGGCTCCATACCAATCCCGTTGGGATAATGGTATTAACGCCCTTGCCACTCCTCGTCGGCGCAACCAATAATATGTGTTCTACACCGTCATGCAACATCAATTTTTTATTATACGGATTGACGCCGACCACTACGCCTGATTTTTTTACTCGTCGGACTTTCTTCTTGTA
>JAFQZB010000052.1 GCA_017406175.1 Selenomonadaceae bacterium
TTAATACTTTGAGGCGGCTTGAAAGTTCTTTTAACGCCTTTAACCAATCGACAAACGCTAAACTCAGCTGAGCTTCCGAAAGTGTCATCTCTGCGGCAAAGTAACTTCTGCGAAAGTATAGCGGCTTCGGGATTCGCCAAAGCCTTTTCGGGCAACAGCATATATGCAACGTCCAGAGGTAGTCGCCACCAATCTTTATCTCTGGGAAAATAATTTCGTTCTTAATTAAAAATTCACGTCGAACAAATCTTGTCCACGTGCTCCAAAAATGTCCTTCATAGATGACTTGCCTAAGACTTTTATTAAGCTCCATGCCGCTCAGGGACGATTTGTCTTCGCGGGCTTCCCTTAGGGCTTGCTCCCCTTTTGCATCCCTTTGAACATAGACATCATCAGCTTGCCTTAAATCGTAGTAAGCCCCCGAATAAACCACGTCCGCATTATTCTTCTTTGCCACGTTGTACAAAGTCTCCAGCGCGTTCAGTAAGATGAAGTCCTCGGCGTTCAAGAAGAAAACATACTCGCCTTTGCAGAAGAACAAGCCTTTATTGCGTGGCACACTTCCGCCGCCCGAATTGCTACTGGTCTTGGTGAGCTTGAGCCGTCCTTTGAACTTCGACACGTAACCTTTGACAATCGCCGCGCTGTTGTCTGTGGAGCAATCATCCACGACGATAACTTCAAAGTCTTGGAACGTCTGCTTTAAGATACTGTCTAAACACTCGCCGATATATTCTGCCGCATTGTATAGGGGAATGATTATCGAGACCGCAGGCGAAGACGAATTGATAGCAGCAAACTTTATCACAGCTGGCTTGGCGGTAGAGGACTTGTCTGCGGAAACTTTCTTCTTCTTTTTTGCCACGAAATCACTCCTTCCGTTAAGTTCTTATCGTTCTAATCGCATTTTATGTTAAGACTTAGTTAAAGTTTCAAGCTCGCGTTCGAGGCGGCGGACTTTTTCTATCAGCTCTGGAACTTTCTTTAACGCCGCCTGTTGTCGGAGCCACTCGCTATGACTTTGAATTGGGAAGCCGCAACCGAAGAATTTTTCTGGCATGTTCTTAGTTATGCCCGACCTCGCCGCGTAAACCGAATTGCCGCCGATAGTGATATGCCCGACCGTGCCGACTTGCCCGCCGAAGGTCACGTTGTCGCCGACCGTCGTTGAACCGCTGATTCCCGTCTGAGCTACGATTAAACAGTTCGCGCCTATTTTGCAATTATGCGCAATGTGTACTAGGTTGTCAATCTTCGTGCCGTGCCCGATAATCGTCGAACCCATCGCCGCCCGGTCAATGCCGACATGCGCCCCAATCTCAACATCGTCTTCAATGATGACGTTGCCGACCTGCGGAACCTTTGTATGCATGCCGCCCGCCGTCGTGAAGCCGAAACCGTCCGAACCGATAACCGCCGAAGAGTGAATCACGCACCGCTTGCCGATTTTGCAGAACTCACGAACCGTCGCGCTTGAATAAACAATGGTATCCTCGCCAATCGTCGCGTGTTGCCCGATATAGACATGTGGATAAATCACTGCACCGCTTTTGACTTCCGCCCCGTCATCGACGACCGCAAACGGCATAATCGTCACGTCGTCAGCAAGTTTGACGCCCTTGCCGAGATGAGCCTTAGGACTTATTCCCTTTGGAATCTCAAGCTTAGGCGTGAACAGTTCAAGCAACGTCGCGAAGGCCGCCCGCGGGTCTTTGACTTTGACTGCGGGCTTTGGAAAGTTTTCCGTGTCGAGTGGGATTAGCACTGCCGCCGCCGCCGAAGTCTTAGCCTCGTCTAGGTGCGGCGGCACCGCGAAGATTAAATCGCCCGCCCGCGCCATAGTAATATTCGCTAGTCCGCTAATCTTCGTCGTGCGCTCGCCCGTGACCTCGCCGCCAATAAGCTCGGCTATCTCGTGTAAAAGTTTTTCCATAGTATCGCCTGCTCACTGCATTTTATTGATAACGTCCTGAGTTATATCAATCGCTCCGTGGAAAATTAATTTCTGCTCCTTTGAATTGTTTATTACCACGTCAATATTTTTCTCGCGTGAAATTTCATCAATCACCACGTCCATACGGCTCTTAATCTGTGAGGCGTAGGCTTGATTTATGCCCTCAAGCTTGCGTTGAAAGTCCGATTGAATCTTCATAGCCTCTTCGTCAGATAGCTCCTTATTGGCGGTGTCCTGCTCGAATTTCTGTTGAGCCTCGGTGACTTTGCCTTGAGCCTCCGTCATCAGCGTTTTGACTCGCGGAGCCTCCGCCATGACTTTTTCCACGTCCACGGCTCCTATTTGCCCTTCGCCGCAACCGGCTATTATGAGCGACGACGCTAGCAAAGCCACCGCCGCCAATTTCTTTCCAACATTCATCTATAAACACTCCAATCAAAGTCTGTTCATTTCCTTAATCAAGTCGTCGGTTAAGTCTTTTGCGTCCTTGCCGGGGAAGAGGACGGCTCCTACTCGTTCGGGTTGCTTTAGCTCAAAATTCCACTCGATATTCCGCCGCAAAACTTTTTCCTCGTCGGGTCTGCGTTTGACGAAAACCATTTCCAACCTATGAACCGCCGCCAGCATCGTCGCCTTATCAACTATCGAGTCCAAAATTTTTTTCTCAAGCTCGGCTCGTTCCCTGACGACTTCGTTTAGCTCGGTTAGGAGTTCACGCCGCCTGACTTGCCGCCCTTCCATTTCCCGCAAGGCGTCTTCCATTAACTTTCTATTGCGTGCAGTAACGTCTGATTCTTTCTGGCGCGTCTGTTCCTCCATGACCGCCTTTAATCGTTCCGCCTCTGCCTTAAGTCGTGCCTCGTCCTCGGCAATAGAATCGTTCGCGTATTTTTCAATCTCCGCCATCCATTTATCAAGCAATTCTTTCTGAAGGTTGTTTCGTTCAAACTGCACCTTTTCCAGCTGTTGCAAAAGTTCATTAACCTGTTCCTGCGTCAGTTGCAAGTTGTCGGCGTTGTCTAGCTTGAGCTGAATGTTTAACTGCTCGTTTAGGTAAGCGTCGCGAATCTTGTTGCGTTCTTCAATGTAGTGCGGCTCCGACTTCTTGCGATATTCTTCCGCCGCCGCTTTTTTACGGCTTTCCAGTTCGGCGAGCTGACTGACGACAAGTTGAGCGTTCTTTTGCCACGCTGCCTCGTCAAAAACTTCCTTATTAGTTTCGGGCGGCTCCGGCTTTGGCAAGGCTACGACCTTCATCGCTTCGTTAAACTCAAGACGCAAGCGCAATTCCCTTGCTCGCAGTTCGTCGAGTAATCCGCCTTCGGGGTGTGCTGCTTGGATTCTTTCTATGTCAATTATCCCGACGCCGTGATTTTCTTGGACGGGCTTTTCGGCTTTCTTGTCGACGGGCTCGGCGGGCATTTCGGGCGTTTGATAAAGATAGAGACCGCCGCCGATTAATGCAATCATCAACGCCGCCAACACTCTGTAATCCAACACATCGCCCCCTAACAAAAAAGGGATTAGGGCTTGGGAACTGTTCCCTAGTCCCTAGTCCCTAGTCCCGAAAATTATTTCTTGCCGAGCTCCGCGATAACGTCAGCAGTAATTTCTTGTCCGCCGTAGATGACTGCCGCCTTGTCGATGACGACCGCCAAGCCCTTTTTGTCGGCTACCTTCTTGATTGCCGCATTGACTGCATTTTCAATCGGTGCAAGCAATTCCTGTTGTTTCTGCGCGAGCCGCTGTTGACATTGCATGTAGTAATCTGCTTTCTCTTGGTCGTTCATGCCAGCTGATTTCTCGTCGAATTCCTTCTTAATGTCAGCAACTGCCGTTTCCATTTGCCCCTGAAGGTTTTGTACATCGGGGTGAGCCGCCATTGCTTGCTGAAAGTCTATCGTCCCGACGCTTGACGAACTCGCCGCCGACGCTATGTTGCCCGTCTGCGTTAAAGCGATTGCCACAACCGAGCCGATGAAAATCACCGCAATTAAGATGCTCACGAGCCTAACTTGTTTCTTTTCCAATTTCATCATTATGCAACTCTCCTTATTTTTTGACGCCGCCGATTATATCAGACACCTTTGCCCTTTGCAAATCTTTTAGGACGGTGCTCGCGCCCAAACCCTCGCCATAAGCCTTCACCCTCCGCTGTTCAAAATTAATTGCGCCTATCTTACCAGATTAAATTCAGACTTTCAAGCCGCGAAAAAAATTTTTGCAGGGGCGAACCTTTTCTGCTATCATGGGGAAAATTTTTTCAGGAGGAAAGATTGTCATGAACTTAAAGAAGAAAATTACTGCGGCAGTTGTGGCGGCTACTTTGAGCGTCTCTTTGACTATAGGGGCTCCCGTCGCCTCGGCAGGCACGGCTGAAACTATTATCGGCGTGGGCAGTGTCCTTATTGGAGCCTCGCAACAAAACGCCCAGCTTAATAAGATGATACGACACTACGACGAATCCGAGCAAGGTCGCCAAGAACTCTTCGACGCCTTCAAGCAAAAATACGGCGTCAGCCAAAACACCGCGTACAAAGAAAGACTCGATAAGATTATGGCGAACCTAACCAAGGGTGTTGCCGCAGTCGACCCGACCATTAAAGAGAAGCCGTATATCTATTTTGTCTCCGCGCAAACTTCAGTTAATGCCGCTTGCTCGATGGGGCATGTCATGATGGTCAACGAGGGCACGTTCAATCAAATTACCAGCGAAGACGAGATTGCCGCGATTGTCGGTCATGAAATGGGGCACGGACAAAAAAGCCACGTCGCAAAGGGCAACAAGAAAGTTCTGCAAAAACAAGTCATAGCGTCTTTGGCGGGCACGGCTGTTGGTTCGGCGATTGGCGGCGGGCAGTTGACTTCGATTATTGCGGGCTTGGCGTTCAATCACTCGGTTGCGCACGGTACTAGGAAATACGAGACCGAAGCCGATATGTTGGGCTTTGATTACATAACTCACACAAATTACAATCCAGGAGCCTGTGCGGCGGTCATGCAAAAGTTTGTCGAGCTTGAAGGCAATAGCAAGCGTTCGGGCTTGGAGAAAATCTTCTTGCCCAGCGACCACCCCGACAGCGCAAAACGCCGCGATGCTTACGTTCAGAAGCTTTTCGAGTACAGCGGCAAGCACGTCACCGCTAAGGACGGAATCATCACCGTGAACAACAAGACTTTGATAACGGTTGCGGCGTCCGATACCATGTCCAGTGCGGAGCGTTCCTACTTCGTGCTCGGCAACTTGGCGGCGGCTTATCATAACGGACAAAATAAAAAAGAGGCGACCGTCCAAAATGGCACCGTCATGTTGGGCAATCAGCCGATTATCTCTCCGCTCGACGGCGACGAGGACGCTTACACCATCGCCGAACGTTTGAACTCAATCAAATAAGCTTAACGCAGGACAGAATATATGACGGCGAGGGCAATGCCGACGGTCGAGATGTTAGCGATTGAAATGTGACCGGTGGAAGCTTTAATCTCGTTGTGCAAGGCGTCAATCTTATCAGCGAGTCGGTCAATCTTCTCGTCTTGCTTGTCCATACGTTGCTCCAATCTGTCCATGCGCTGTTCTAATCTGTCCATGCGCTTACCCAAATCTTTCTGCTGAGCGTAAATCAAATCGTTAATCGAGATGCGCACGGGTTGTTCTTCTTGCTGCTGAATCATATCAATCACCTTAAAAATTTATCCCCGTCACTCATTGAGAGCGGCGAGGATTTTTTTATTGCCTTGTAAAAGTTTTGTCGACGACATCGCCAATCGCGCCTTGCACACCTAAGCTTTTGCCGCCCTGGAAAAACTCAACTGCGCCCGCATTGCCCAGCCGGAAGGTTATGTTGTCCTTTCCTTCCCATGAAAGAGTTTGCCCGCCTTCTATGACGCCCTCTTGAACAACTGCGCCGTCGACCGTAACAAGTGCCCAGCAACGATCATTGAAACGCGCTTGCACTTCGACCTTGTCACTTGGCGGAGGAACAGGATTTGCATTGGCTACGGGCGTGGGATTGTCAGCCGGCTCAGGTTCGACGGGTTGCGGCGTCTGTTGTGTCTGCTGTGTAGGCGGATTGACTGTCGCAACGTCGCCTTCCGAACTCGTCAGCCACGACCACAAGCCGCCCGCTATCGCCGCAATCAAGACCACTGCCGCCACGATTAACTTGCTCGAAGAACCTTGCCCCTTATCTTGGATTGAGTAGCCGACGGGCTTGCTTTCAGCCTTGGGCTTAGGTTTCTTTTCGGGCGCGGGCTGTACCTCCTTAGTCTCGTCGGGAGTCTCCGCCGTCGTCTCGCCTGCAAGTTCCGCTAAATCCTTGGCGAACTCCTTAGCCGCGGCGTCAGCGTCCATGCCTAGGAACTTTGCGTAGTTCTTGATGAAGCCTTTGGTATAAACTGCGCCGGGCAACTTGTCGTACTCTCCGTTCTCGATTGCTTCTATGTAAGAGGCTCGGATACTCGTACCCTGCTCAATGTCTTCGATTTTTAAGTTCTGCCGCTCGCGCTCCTGGCGTAGCGTGTAGCCTACCATTTACAACATCTCCTTTCACGGCGCATTATAAACGACTGATTTTTAAATTACAAGTAGATTGTCCGATTTAAAGACCCGTGGCACTCGCGCAGAGACTAGGCAGGTTATCTCGTAATTAATCGTCTTCAAATGGCGGGCGGCGTCGTCTGCTGAAATCGAATCCGAACCGAATAGAATCACTTCATCGCCGAGCTTCACGCCGTCAAGGTCAGTCACGTCAATCATCGTCTGATCCATGCAGACGCGTCCGGCAATCGGTGCCAAGCCCTTGCCCTTAACCTCAACATGAAAACCTTTGTAGGCTCTGATATAACCGTCGGCGTAGCCAATGGGGAGCGTGGCAATCAACGAATCACGCTCGGCGATAAATTCTCGACCGTAGCCGATTGACACGCCCGCCGAAATTTTTTTAAGATATGCAATGCGCGTTACGAGTTTCATGACGGGCTTAAGGTCAATCGTGCGGCGAACGTCTGCGGAAGGATACAGCCCGTAATTGATGATGCCCGACCGCACCATATCGAAATGAGCTTCGGGGATGTCGAGAATCGCGGCGGACTCCGCTAGGTGCAAAAGTTTTATCCCAACGCCCGCCGCCCGAATCTTAGCCGCTGTTGCTTTGAAGACTTCGATTTGATGATTGGTGAACGTCCTGTCAGGTGAGTCAGCGTCCGCGAAGTGTGAAAACATTCCCTCCAACTCGACGCTCGGCAGACGGGAAATCTTTTCGGCAAGGGCAACAGCTTTATCCGGAGCAATGCCGATACGCCCCATGCCCGTTTCAATCTTCAAATGAACCTTGGCTGTCTTATGAAAGCTCGCGGCGGCGGCTGATAATCTTGCGGCTAAGTCGAAGTCGGCGACGGTTTGTGTTAAATCATTGGCAACGACAGAATCAACCGCGGCATAGGGAATCAAGCCCAGAATCAGAATCGGCAAGCTGAAACCTGCGCGGCGGAGTTCCAAACCTTCCTCGACAGTTGCAACGGCTAAGAAGTCCGCGCCGCACTCGACGGCAACTTTGGATACCTCAACGGCACCATGCCCATAAGCATTCGCCTTGACGACGACGCAGAGTTTAGACGCGGGGTTAATGTGCTGACGAATCGCCTTTAAGTTGTGGCGCAGGGCGTCAAGGTCAATCTCGGCGTGAACGTCTCGAAGAATCATTTCAAACATCTCCAATCAATTAAGGGGTGATAGCGTGAAGTTCAAAGAATTTATGCGCACGCTTGACGGCGGGATAAAGAACGTCTACTTGCTTGCCGGCGAGGAAACTTTCTTTATCGATAAGGCGCGGGACAAAATTTTATCGCGGCTCGGCGTCGACAGGACAACGGAGCTAGTTACAATCGACTGCGACACCAAACCCGCCCTAAGCGACGTGATAAGCGCGATTGATAGCGCGCCCCTCTTCGCCGCCCGCAATGTCGTCCTCGTCAAGAACGCCGCCTTCTTTAGCGCGGAGAAAAAGTCCGAACGGCTCGAAAACATTCTGCGCGACATGCAACCAACTAATTACGTAATCTTTACGGCTAAGGCGGCGGATAAGCGTCGCAAGCTTTACAAGCTGATTGATAAGGTCGGCGGCGTGCTAGAGGCGGAACCTTTGCGCCCATGGGAAGTCGACGACTGGTTGAATAGTAAGCTTAAGGCTTTGGGCAAAGTCATGAGCGGCGAGGCAAAGCGGCACTTCAACGAACGACTAGGAATCCTTCCGGAGATTTCTCTTTGGTATCTGGAGAACGAGTTGGACAAAGTCGCCCTAAACGTCGCGGGCAAGGAGATAACAGCGGCTGATTTACGACGCAACATGCTCGCGCCGCCAGAGGTCTCGAACTTCGCCTTAACCGACGCCATAGACGAACGCAAGCCCAAGAAAGCTCTTTACCTTTTGAAGTTGCAAGCCAAAGTTCCAACCAAAATCCCGCTCGTGACGACGCTCCTAGCTAATCACGTGCGCCGCCTCCTCCGCGCAAAATTTTTCATGGCTCAAGGTGTCGTCGGTCGTCGCTTAGGTGAGCCGCTTGAGCTTAATCCTTACATTGCCCAAAAGGTCGGCGAGACTGCTAAGGGTTATCCGGAAAAACTTTTGGAAGAAGTCTTCATCGAACTGGCTGAGGCGGACTTCAATTTGAAATTCGGACGGGCGGGCGTCGAGGCTCTGGAACGAATCATTCTCAAGCTTTGCAAGCGATAACTTACACGCCGCAGAAAATTTTCCTTCACGCAACAAAACAAATGTAGTAAAATGACTTCAAGGAAGGGGGCGATACCGTTGGTTGAAATTTACAAATCGCAGGAGTCGGGACACTTGGAGAAGTTGACGCTAAAGACGTTGCAGAAGGGCGCGTGGATAAACATCATCGACCCGACGCCCTATGAATTGCGGGAAGTCAGTGCGCTGACGAACGTCGAACCAGATTTTCTCCGTGCCGCGCTCGACGAGGAGGAACGCTCGCATTTGGACGTTGAGGAAGAATCCGTCATGATTCTAACGAACGTCCCGATTGTCTACGAGGAAGAGAGCTACGACACGTTGCCGCTTGCAATCATCTTGACTAAGCAATACATTATCACCGTTTGCCTAGAGGAGACGCCCGTTATGTCGAGTTTCAATCAGCGAACGGCGCGGCTTTTCCACACCTACAAGCGCACGCGGTTTTTATTCGAGATACTGTATCGCTCAGCGACGTTCTATCTGCGCTACCTGCGGCAAATAAATAAGCTCTCCGACGAAATCGAAGAGCAACTACGCCGCTCAATGCACAACTCGGATATTCTGCGGCTCATGGAATTGCAAAAGGGTCTAACGTATTTCAATGCGTCGTTGCGTTCCAATGACGCGGTCTTTGATAAGCTCCTGCGCCTCAGGAACAATCGCACCGTCGAAGGTATCTTGGAGATTTACGAAGAGGACGAAGACTTGCTAGAGGACGTTATCATTGAGAATAAACAAGCGAGAGAAATGGTTGAGATGTACAGCCAAATTCTCTCGCAGATGGCAGATATATTTTCGTCGATAATCTCGAACAATCAGAACATGGTCATGAAGTTCCTTGCGGCGATGACGATTATAATCGCGGTGCCGACGGTCATTGCCAGTTTCTTTGGAATGAACGTGCCCGTGCCGCTCGCCGAAAACAATTTGGGCTTTATCATAGTCATTGTAATTGCCCTGCTTGCCTCAATCTGTGCGGCGGTCGTTTTTTGGAAAAAGCACATGTTCTGGGGGTAAAGACGTTTTAAGCCTCGTCGACAGCGACGGGGTTTTCTTTTTGTTCGACGGCGTCGGCGTCGGCTTTAGCCTCAGCGGCGGCAATCTCTTCGGGCGGACGATAATCCTTGTGCGGCTCCAGTCCTCCAAACCGATACATGAAGACAAATTCCTTAGGCTTGTAGATGATGTTGGTCAGCCCGCGGATTTTATATTTAAAGTTGCGTTCGGCGTCCGGGTCGTCCAAGTTGTCCCGATAAGCCTGCAAAAGCTCAACCGCCGTATCGAAGACCGTCGGCTTGCCCTGCCTTGCCTTTTTATAATCAACCAAATTATTATCAAAGGACATGAACTCGGCAATCTCTACAAACTTTTCCTCCAGCTCAAGATACTTTTCCAACTTCGCGGCGTCGGCTCCCTGCTCCTTCAGCTTTGCATAGCCGTCGAGCCATTCAAAGAAACTCTTGTTGATGTTGTCAATGCGTTCCTTGTTTGCGTAATAGAACTTGAACCGACGAACGACGCCCCGCGCACTGAAGACAACCATTTCAAGCAACTGGTCGAAGGGCACCCACATCCAGTCATTGCCTCTGAACTCGCTTTTCGGATTGGTGGCGTAGTCAAGGAAATTCGCCCGCTCGCATTGAACTTTCATGCGCTCAGCTTTGAGCTTCAGGTCGTAAAGGTTATCATTGACAAGCCCCATGCCATGTCCGAACGTCTCGAACAATAACTGCTGCTGTTCCGCGAACTTCTGATTCTCTTCGTCCGTGAAGATTTCCCGCGGTTGATACTTCTTGCCAATTTCGCTCATTGCGTCCCGCATCTGGGCTAAGGATTCCTTGTTCTTCACTCCGAACGCATTAAGGAGTTTAAAAGCTCTAGTCATCAGCTTAGCGACGGACTGCCAATAGCGCACGGGCGACGAGTCGGGATACTCGAACTTCATGTTATAAAGAATGCCCCACGTGTCCATATTCCACGACAAGAGAGGCTTGGGTTTATTCTTGCCATCAGAATCAACGACGCTTCCGAAATCCTGCGTATAATGCTGAATGAATTCGTTGCCCGCCATAATTCCTTCAAAGAGCGCAGTTTGAGTCCGCTTGCCCATGTTCGCGACTTTTTCCTCGGAAACTACTTTCATGGGAGGCGGCTCTTGCGCTTGCTCTGCTTGCTCAGAATTTTGTTCGGCGGGTTGCGGCTGTTTATTCTTCTTCTTTTTCTTTTTGCCGCCGGGTGCAGGCTGGGGTTGTTCGGTCGGCTCGGCGGGCGTTTCTGCAGGCGCAACCTCTTTGACTTCGGGTTCGGGTTCGGGCTCCGGTTCAGGGGCAGGCGGCGGTGCCATGAACTTTGCCTTCAACATGTTATAAGTTTCTTCGTTGACTGCGCTTAGCCGATTCGAGACTTTGACTCCCTGTTTGGCAAGGAAGTTCATGATTTCTTTCTCGTCGCACTCGAATTCCTTTGCCATCTGGAAAATCCTTTTCGTTACTGCCACAGATAATCACACTCCTTAAAGTAAAAAAAATTTGCTATTTGCCGCGCCGAAGTTTATCCAACTTAGCGTAAACCTCCGCGCCGATTCTGTCGCCGACTTCATTGCGCTTGACTGGCAAAGTCACGTTGCCCAGATACTCTTTGCGCAAATGCTGCTTAGCCCTTTTGACTGCCCGATAAAATTCTCGTGAAGGATGACGATACGCGCCCGCCCCCAAGATGACAGTCTCAATCGTCGCGTCCGAGCTTACAACATGAACCTCGCGTCGCTTGCGGACTTCCTCATAACTTATCCGCTCAATGACGCTGTCAGCCGTCTCGCCATAGCCGCTGTAAATCACCCGGAAAAAATCATCGTAGACCACAACGCTTTCCTCGTCCTCGCTGCGTGCGGCATCGAAGACCAGCGTTATCTCAAATTTCTCGTATGCGCCGTACTCTTGCAGGTTCCGAATCAAGAATTCACGCGCCGTCGTCAAGTCGCTCGTGTTAATCTCTTGCCAAACGTGAATCAGATTGTAGCCGTCAACCAAGTAATGCGGTCGCTTCTTAGTCATTGCTTATACCGTCTCTGGAAAAATATTTCGTACATGAGCAACGCTCCCGCCACCGACGCATTGAGAGAATTAATCTTGCCAATCATCGGAATCTTTATCAGCTCGTCGCAACTCTCCCGCGTCAATCGTCTCATTCCTTTGCCCTCGTTGCCGATTATCAAGACAAGCCCGCCCGTCAAGTCCGCCTGCTTGAAGTCAATCGCCGCGTTCATGTCGGAGCCGATTACCCTTAAGCCGACTTCGCGTAGCCGTTTTAATGTTTGGGCGACGTTCGTGACCTGCACGACCTTGACATACTGCGCCGCGCCCGCCGACGTTTTAAAGACCGTCGCATTTAACTGCACGCTTCGACGCTTTGGAATTATCACGCCATGTACGCCGACCGCCTCAGCCGTCCGAAGGATTGCCCCAAAGTTTTGCGGGTCTTCTATCTCGTCAAGCAGGATTATAAACGGCGGCTCGTGTTTGCTCTCGGCAAGCTCCAAAACTTCTTCAAGCGTCGAATAATCCGCCGCCGCCGCGTAAGCCGCAACGCCTTGATGTCGTCCGCCGCAGAGCTTGTCGAGTTTGTCACGGCTTACGAATTCTACAACAACGCCCGCAGTTTTGGCAAGCGCAAATATTTTTTGAATCGAACCGTCGCGACTGCCTTCCGCGATTAGAATTCTGTTGACGCTGTGTCCTGACTTCAAAAGCTCAGCGACGGCGTTGCGTCCAAAGATTAAGTCTTCCAAGTCAAAGCCTCCTTGAATGCAAGCTCGCAAATCTCCTCAAGCCGCGTGAAATTTTTTCTAAGGAACAAGTCGCCAAGCAGAGCTTCAAAGCCGGTGCTCGAGTGATACTCGGTGACTGTCGCTTTGCGCGGGGCATGACTTTTGGCGTTGCGTCCTCGGCGGAAGGTGTCGCGTTCTTCGTCCGTCAAGAAATTTTCTATCGCGTGATAAATCTTCGCCTGCGCGGGAGCCGAGACAATCTTTGCGCTTAGGTCGTGTAAGTGCGTGATATTGTGCGTGACTTGCAAAAGGCGAGTTCGGACGTAAAGACTAAAATAAGCGTCGCCGACGTGAGCCAAGACTAAAGGCGATAACGTCTTAATCAAATCTTCTTCCATACAGCACCTTGCGGAGTGTCCTCGACGATAATCCCCGCCGCCTTTAGCTCGTCGCGAATCTTATCTGCCGCTGACCAATTCTTTGCGGCGCGTGCTTCCTGCCTTAGCTCCAAAATAATTTTCATCAGCGAATCGACAAGCGAATCGTCCGAAGGCTTCTCGACCTTCTCGACTGGCACGGGCTGTTCAAATATCCCGATTATCTCCGCCATCTCCAAATAAATATCGCGAACGCGCAAGATAATGTCGCCGTCAATCGTCACGGGCAAAATCTTTCCGCCGATGAACTCGCCGTAGTAGCCGTTGACCTCTTTGGCAAACTCGAACATGTGCGTTATCGCCAACGCGCTGTTGAAGTCGTCGCTCATTGCCGCGTAGAAGTTCGACAGGAGCCGCTCGCCCTCCTCGACCAGACCGCCCGCAGGACTTACCGTTATCGCAAAATTTTTCTCGCCCGTGTCCTTGATGAACTCGCCCGCATGAATCAGCCTTGCTAACTCATCAAGCTGCCAATAAGCCTTCGCCAATTTGCCGTAATAGTCTTGAGCCTCTTTAAGTCGTTCTTCGTCGAATTCAAGCGGGCTACGGTAATGCGTCTGCAACAGGAGCAACCGCACGACTTCACCGGGATACTTCGCCAAAATCTCTTCGACGGTGAACAGTCCCTTCTTAGCCCGAACCATTTCTTTGTTAGACTTGCTAGCCTTCTCGTTGCCAATCGTGATAAAGCCGTTATGCAACCAATACTGCGCAAAAGAATTCTCATCGCCGAGAGCCGCCTGACTTTGTGCAATCTCGTTTTCGTGGTGCGGGAAGATTAAATCGGAGCCGCCGCCGTGAAAATCAAACTTCGCGCCCAGATACTTCAAAGACATTGCCGAGCACTCGATATGCCAACCGGGACGACCTTTGCCCCAAGGACTATCCCACGACGGCTCACCGGGCTTAGCCGCCTTCCAAAGTGCAAAATCCATAGGGTGATGCTTGCGCTCGTCGACCTCAACGCGAGCACCCGCCATCATGTCTGCTAGCTTGCGTCCGCTTAACTTGCCGTAGCTTGTATCCTTCTCGACGCTATAGAACACGTCGCCATTTTCAAGGACGTAAGCAAAGCCCTTGTCTACGAGCGTTTGAATCAGCTTGATAATATCTTCCATCGTCTCGGAGACCTTCGGATAAATATCTGCGTGGCGAACGTTGAGGGCGTCCATGCTCTTAAAGTAAGCGGCAATGTTTTTCTCGGAAACGTCTTTCCACGTGACGCCCTGTTCATTGGCGGTCTTGATAATCTTGTCGTCCACGTCCGTAAAGTTCTGCACGTAGCGAACCTTATAGCCGCTTTTGGCGAAGAACCGACGAATCATATCCCACGTCACGAACGGTCTAGCGTTGCCGATATGCGGCGCGTTGTACGGCGTGACACCGCAGCAATAGATACTGACTTCGCCCTTTACTAGCGGCTTGAATATCTCTTTCGACCGGCTCATCGTGTTAAAAACTTTAATCATAAGCAATCACTCCTTAGTTTTATTCAAATCAACTTTGCTCTCCGTCAAGGTGACTTCAAGGGACGAGGTGCGCATAGCCTCGGCGGAGATTTCTGCGCGGGCGGCGGTAAGTTCTTTCTCAAGCTCGGCAATTCGACTTTCAAGCCGCTGAATCTGTCGCAAGGCAACTTCAATCATTTCGCGTTCGGGGTCGGGCAAGATGTCATGATCCAAATCAACGTCAAGTTCCTCCATTAGCTCGGCGCGTATGTTCGGGTCGTTTATGTCGTAGCCGCGAGCCTTGCAAAGTTCTGCAATGACTTCGCGATATTCTTCCTCATTGTGAACGCGCTTGCCATGCAGGACGACGACGCGTCCAGGTATGCCAACAACCGTGGCATGGGGCGGAACCTCTTTAAGGACAACGGAGCCTGCGCCTATCTTAGCATGGTCGCCGACTTTGAACGAGCCGAGAACCTTCGCGCCCGTCGCCACCACGACATTATTGCCAATCGTCGGGTGCCGCTTGCCCTTCTCCTTGCCAGTGCCGCCGAGGGTCACGCCCTGATAAAGTGTCACGTTCTTACCAAGCTCCGCCGTCTCCCCGATGACAATTCCCGTGCCATGGTCAATAAAGAGTCCGTCGCCAATCGTCGCGCCGGGGTGAATCTCTATCCCCGTCAAGAACCTGCAGAAGTTTGACACTAGCCGTGCCGAGACTATCCAGCCGCGAGTGAAGAGGGCGTGCGAAATTCTATGCAACCAAATCGCGTGCAGTCCCGAATAACACAAGACGACCTCAAGCACGCTCTTTGCCGCAGGGTCGCGCTCAAAGATGACGCGTATATCTTTCCTTATGCGCGAAAAAAATTTCATTGCCGCCACCTCGACTGTTGATTATCTTTGAAGACTTGCTACCGCGTATGCTGCTATCCCTTGTTCGTTGCCCGTGAAGCCAAGCCGCTCTTCCGTCTTAGCCTTAACGCTCACGGCGTCCAATTCCACCTGCAAGACCTGCGCAAGACGTTGACGCATTGATAAGATATGCGGCGCGAGTTTCGGGCGTTGTGCTACGATTATCGAATCCACGTTGCTGACGGAATATCCCTTCGCCGCGACAAGTTCACACGTCCGCCTTAGCAGTTCGACGCTTGATACGTCCTTAAATTCTGACGTCATAGGGAAATGCTGTCCAATGTCTCCGAGCGTCGCCGCCCCCAGCAACGCATCTATTATCGCGTGAATCAAAACATCGCCATCCGAGTGCGCCTCAAGTCCTAGCGGATGTTCAATCTCCACGCCGCCCAAGATTAATTTCCTGTTCGGCACGAGCCTGTGCACGTCATAGCCAATACCAAATCGAATCATCTGTTTTCCTCCGTTAATCAAAGCGCGTCTCCCAAGTCGTTGCCCGTGCCGCCTCAAAACAAAGCTTTATCTGCTCAGCGGTAGTCTTCCCTTCAGATAGCGTTGGCAATTCGTCTTCCGCAAA
>JAFQZB010000053.1 GCA_017406175.1 Selenomonadaceae bacterium
AATTTAGGCGCGCAAGATTATTCGCCCGAATTAAATGATTATGTAACAAAAGTTCTCGCTGACATTGAGACTGAATATAACAGACAACAAGAAAAAAATTATGTAATAAATCTGATTGCTCTAGTGGAGTCTGTGTCCGGCAAACAAATTACAAATACGCCGCAGTACGTTCAAAAATTTGATAATGAAGTCGCTGACTTTGTGTCTAATATCAACGCCACCATTGAGGCTTTAAAGATGAAGAAAAATTCTATACAAAATCGCCTCAGTGAGAGAAAACACGAAAATGAAGACCTTATCAACGCCACTATCGAGGTTTTAAAGACAATGAAAAATTCTATACAAAATCGCCTCAGTGAGCAAAAACGCGAAAATGAAAATCGTATCCGTGCCGAGTTTGAAGCTTTAACAGCGTCTTTGAAAGAGTGAGGTAATGAAAAATTATATTCCGAAATGGCACAAGGAGCTTGAGCTTTTTACAAAAGTTAAGCCGCTGATAATCTTGGAAGGCAACGTGCTAGACTCTTATCAATATCCGACTAAAGATGATGGAATAATGTTTATGCCGCGCCTTACACAGTATCTGAATTATTTTTTAAAGGATGCAAGTTATCAAAACGTAATTTTTTATGACAACTTGCGCGGCTTTTATAATAATTTTGAGGCGGAAGCCCTTGAGAATTTCGCTAAGCTCGTCTGCGCAGATATTTCCAACGGATTTATTAAAAGCAAATTCAGCGGCACGGGACGAACTGCGCCTACAATTATTCGCGACGCTTTTGCGCAAAATAAATCGGCTACGGCTATCGTTATGGATTTTGCGTCGCGCTACATAATCACTCCGGAAAATATGGAGCAATCCGACATTGACAGCTTTACAATACTTCTGCAATCTTCACTTGAAACCTTGAAAAATCTCCTTGTCATTATCGTAAACAAAGTAAATGATTTGCCTGCGTGGTTTTATCTGCAAAATCCCAATGTAAAAATTATTACAATGAGTTTTCCTGCCAAAGAAGAACGCGAAAATTTTGTTAAGGGCGAAAAACAATTCCCATATTTTTTCCGTCGTGAAATTCGTGAAAGTCAGCTTGACTATTACAACCAACACACCGATGAACTTGCGAAAATTCAAGACAGATTCGTTGCCCTGACCGATGGGCTTAGTCTCAAGGAATTAAATAGTTTGAAACAGCTTTGTAAAAATGAGTGCCTCAATATTCGCGACATGTGTGATATTATCGACCTGTACAAATACGGAATAAAGGAAAACCCCTGGAAAAATCTTGACCGCGAGAAAATCAATAAAGCCGCTTTCGAGAAACGAGTTAAGGGGCAAGACGTTGCCATTTCCAAAACGCTTGACATAATCAAACGCGCAATTACAGGGTTAGCAGGATTACAAAGTTCGTCGCACTCCAGACCGAAAGGAATTTTATTTTTTGCGGGACCGACCGGCACCGGTAAAACTGAAACCGCGAAAACTTTAGCGGAAATTCTTTTCGGCGATGAAAATTGTTGTATACGTTTCGACATGAGCGAATACTCTCAGGGGCATAGCGACCAAAAATTACTCGGTGCACCTCCTGGTTACATCGGTTATGAAGCTGGCGGGCAGCTTACCAATGCCGTCAAGAAAAATCCGTTCTCCATTCTACTTTTCGACGAGATTGAAAAAGCTCACCCATCAATATTCGATAAATTTCTGCAGATTCTCGAAGACGGACGCATGACTGACGGACAAGGCAATACGGTTTATTTCTCCGAGTCGATAATAATCTTTACGAGCAATCTTGGTATTTTTACTCCAAACGAATTCGGCGCACGTGAGACAAATATTACAATTGACATGCCTTACGAAGAGATGTCCCTCAAAATTCGTCAAGCAATAGAAAATTATTTCAAGATAAATCTGGGGCGTCCTGAAATTTTAAATCGTATTGGAGAAAATATTGTCGTCTATGATTACATTCGTCCCAACATTGCCAAAGATATTTTGTCAGCGCAAATAAATAAAATCCGTCAAAACCTGATGACGGATAAAAAAATTGATATTCATTTATCAGACAAAGCATTTAACGTCTTGCAAGAAAGTGCCCTGAAAAATCTTCAAAACGGCGGACGGGGTATCGGCAATGTCGTCGAAAGTCTTTTCATCAATCCTCTAGCGCGATACTTATTTGACAATAGGATTGATGAGAACGCTAAAATTAATGTTGATGATATAACCTTAACTTCGTTTTATCCCGAATTGCTTTGCACTATTCATTGAAAATACGACGCTACTACGTTAGACATATCATCTATCGAAGAAAAATAACCTTAATGATATTTGTCTTTACAATGATTCATTCTTTATCCCATGTAATGTCGAGAATAAGCACTATACTGGAATACCACAACGGTTTAGGAGTAACGAAAAACGAATCAAAGGCGATCGAATATTTTCAGTGGGGTATCGAAAATATTTACATCAAAGCGATTTTTAACTTGATTTGCTGTTATACTCATGGAAAAGACGCTCAACCAAATTGCTTTAAAGTAATTGAATTAATCAGCCAAATGACATTAGCTAAAAAAACGGTAAGTCTTGGACTTGGCAATCTGTGAATAGTTGATTTTTTGATTGTATATTATAGTAGCGAATAGTTATGATGCTCGGTCGTTAGACTGGGCTTTTTTTGTGTTCCTAATTTGATTGGAGGAGATAGTTTTGAAACAAGGTAAAACATTGGCTCAGCTTGGCAGGGAGCTTCAACGCCAAAGACTTAATCGGCAAGATTTCCTTGCTGATACGCGCTCGCTGGAAATGGAATCGGATTCCTACGGCTCTACTCTGCAACTGTCGCTCGATGACAAACCGCTCAGCTTTACAGTTGGGGAAACGGCTCATCAACAAATTGCCGCTCGCCTTAACATTCCCTTTCGCTACTACAAGAAAATGCAGGAAGACGCTCCTGACCTGCTTGACCGGAACGTCAACACTTGGTTTGAAAGAAATCCGGAACGGCGCATGATTCGTGTTCTTGACGGTAATGTCAGGGCTTTTCTTTCCGATCGTTATCGTCGGTTGGATAATCTGGAACTATGTGCGGCTGTCTTGCCCGTCATCAACGAGATGAAAAACTCTGTAATTGAATCGTGCGAAGTAACTACCACTCATCTCTATCTTAAAGTCGTTAATCGTCGGCTCAAGGCTGAAGTCAGAGTGGGCGACGTTGTTCAAGCTGGCTTTGTTGTTTCCAACAGTGAAGTTGGCTTGGGTAGTCTGCGTGTCGAACCGCTCGTCTTCCGCCTCGTCTGCAAGAACGGTTTGATATGCAAAGACCTGGCGCAGAAAAAATATCACGTGGGACGGCAGGTCAACGCCTCTGATGATTCCGCTTACGAACTGTATTCCGACGCTACGCTTGCTCAGGACGACAAGGCATTTTTCATGAAGGTGCAGGACGTTGTTCGTGCCGCCGTCGATGAAGCCAAATTCTTCCTCACCGTCGATAAACTGCGCGAGGCTACTCAGATTCCACTAAAGCACGAACCCGTTAAAGCTGTCGAATTGCTTGCTGACAAATTCCAGCTGACAGAAAACGAACGCGGCGACATTCTCCGGCAACTTTTCATGGGAGCCGACAACTCGCGCTACGGACTCGTCAACGCTGTCACTGCCGCCAGCAAGATTGCAAAGTCTTATGAAAGGGCAACTGACCTTGAGCGCATTGGCGGTGAAATTCTCTCTTTGCCTGTCCCCCAGAATATTCTGCCGCCGCCGACCGTCGCCGCGTACCAGCTGTTGCCCGAATATGAAACGATTTCAGCCTGAAAGGAGGTTTTTTCATGAGTTCTTTCTTCAACTGCGCCGCCTATTCTGATGTGGACACCACCATTCGCCTTGATGATCATGTCGTCTTTCTCGCTCTGGAAGATAAAGAGAAAAATACAACAGTCCACTTGACCCTCAATCCCTTCCAAAGTATGGCTTGAAAGCTGTTTTTGCTGACAAGGACAGAACACCCAAAACAAGTTCTGACTTTCCTGTCACTAATACTCCGCGTGGCAATCTCGTGAGGGATTGTCATAAATGCGGTGAAGACGCGGTAAAGAATCCTCTCGA
>JAFQZB010000054.1 GCA_017406175.1 Selenomonadaceae bacterium
AAAAATCTTGATTGGGCGCGTGAACAAAAACGCATTGAGGATGACCGTTGGGGAATAACTCGCTGGCTCTTTGGCGGATATGACCCTGACGAATTGCAAAAGGATATTTACGAAACAGAAGAAGCTATCAGAAATAATCGTCAAGTCGCCGAATACTTCAAAAAAAGTCTTAAGCGCATGAACCGCGAGCTTTCGGCTATCGATATGATTTATGCCAAGGGCGCGTGGCAGAGCAAGGGCGGCATTCAGCAAATGTGGGCTGACCTTCAAAGCATCGCGGATTATAATTTCTAAGCTTTGACGGAGACTTTGGAAATGGGAAGTTCTAAATTTGCAATTTTAGGCGAAGACGGTTCGGGCAAGACGTGTTATCTGCTCGGCATGTATTACGCCATGAGCATGGACACCGCCAATTACATGGTTGTCGCCACAGACCCCGTCACCGACAGATTTCTCTTGAGACGTTGCCAAATGCTCAAAGATAAATCGCGCAAGGGAAATCGTTTCCCGCCCGGAACAGACTGCGTTGAAAAGTTCAACTTCAATCTGTGGCACAATGACGAGACGATTCATTCTTTTGAATGGATGGATTATCCCGGCGGCTGGCTTGATGTCAGGGAAAGGAGAAATCTCTCCGGCAGCGATGATTACAATTCATTCAAAGACTTCATAATGAATTCCGAAATGGTTTTCATCTGCATTGACGGCGCGAACTTGACGGGTAGTAGCACGTCGCAAAAAATCCGCAAAGTCAAAACCCGTTGCGCCAGGCAAATCAATCCTTATCTCACCGAACTGCGGAACAAACTCAAGAAGGAAAAACAAGGCTTGCCGCCAATCGGAATGCTCGTCACCAAATACGACATGTGCATTGACGACACCGATGCCGACGAAATCCGCGAAATTGTCGAAGAGGCTTTTGAAGGTCTTTTCGGTGGAAATGATACTTTCGTCGCGATAATCCCTGTGTCGCTCGGCGATACCCTTGAAGACGACGACTGGCAGGGCGAATTGGATCCGATTAACGTCCACCTTCCGATTCTCATGGGCATTAACTTCGCGTTAAGAAAACAAGTCAAAAAACTTTCGGAAGAACATATTAAAGACATTAACCGCATGAACCGCGAGCTTGAAGCTGTCGAAATGATTTTTTATAAAGGCGCGTGGCAAGACAAGCACGCCATTCGCCGAATGTGGGCTGACCTTCAGCGTAGCGCGGATTACAAATCTTGGAGGTATTAGTGTAATGGAAATTGCTCCGCTCATTCACAGTCGAACGTTTTACTGCGACTTCAGTCAAAATTTCGCGGTGCGTCCAAATGATTTGAACGTTCAGTGGGCAATGAATAAAATTTTGCCCACCATGCGCGACGTTGACATTTTGAACGGCGTGCGTTGCATGTTCGCCACCGATGGCAAACTTTGTATCGCGGGCGTCGCTTGCAACTTCAGATATTTTGTCGATAATTATTTGTCGGCGGACGACCGCGCGGAAGCCGCGAATTATCTTCACGACGAACGTGGCAGGGAAGTCAAAATTTTTCTCGGCTATGCGTTCAAAGGCAACGGCGTTCCCGACGTTTCCGATTCAAAACTCTGGCAGATGTTCAAGCAAACTCTCGCGCCCAAGTGGAATAATCAAACCGTCGAAACCGTAATTGCTTCCTACGAAAGTTGCGGAACCAAAAGCGTTGGCGGGAAAAAATCTCCCGTCGCTACAATTAACGGCATTGCGCTTTACGAAACCGACGGGCGCGGCGACAAATTACTTTTTGAGCAATGCCTCGCCGAACGGAAAAATTTTTGCTCCAACGTCGACGCAATAAAAATCGCGGAGAGCGGCGAGTTCGACGTTATCGCCGCCACGCGCACTGTAATCAATCGTTTGCAACAAGCTGAGGCTCAAAAAAAAACTCAACCTCCTCTTACACGCCAAGAACAACCCAATCAAACTTCGGGGCAGCCTTTTCAGGGCAACCGTACTCAAAGCCCACGTTCTCCAGCGGAAGAAAAGAGCAACCTGTTAATTCCAATCGTCGCGATAGCCGCAGTGATACTGATAATACTGTTTCTGGTTATGAGTTAAGCGACAAAAAATTAGACATCGACAGCATTGACGCTTTGGTCGACAACATTAAAGACAAATATCTCAATGCCGAATTCGGCAAACGTTTCGACGACAAGTACCGCGTGGTGTCAGTCGGCGAAGGAACGCCGGACTCCATTATTGAACGTTTAACGGCGCGCAAAAAAACAAAACTGATTTATTTGATTGTGGAGGAGACCGATGGATAACAGAGGCAGTGCTTTCGGCAAATTTCACAGGAACTCGCCCGCGCGTTCCGACCCGACTGCGCAAGTGCTTTTCGACTACGAGGAACATTATATGCGGCTCGTGAAAAGTTATCGGTCGGAAATTGAATTCATCAACGACTTGCACACGACGCACACGCGGGAAGTCAAAAATTTTTACGCAAACGATTTGCCCGCGATTATAAAAAAATTGGAGTCGGAACCGATAGCCGACGACGTGCGCCGCGAATGGCTTAACCATTTAGAAGAACACATGGATAAAAGTTTCAAGATGAGCGGGCATTTTATCGACATCCTCACGACAAAAAAGGTTGAAGAATTCAACGCGGCTCTTCGCGAAAAAACTTTCGGAGGCGGCGTCCGATGAATGACAACAGAGAAATTTTCGCGCTCGTAAATTTTATCGAGATAACAAGAGAGTGCCGCCGCCAGCTCGTCGAAGATGTTTTGAACGGCAATCCGGATTTGTTCCGTTTCCTGTACGAAGACAAAAACGACGCCGTTCGTGAGCTGTACAAGAAACGCTACGAACTCAAGTGGCTGGAGGCGCATTGGTTGAAATGCAAAGCTCTGTTCGATGACTCGGAAATTCCGCTTGCCACACGCCGTGAGATTTTGAAAATTTTTCTGAAGTGGTATCAAAAATTCGTGGAGGCGTGGGGCTATGAATCTTCGCGAGCTTTCTTTTTCAACGCGGAAATAGAGTCGCTCGGCGTGCTGATTGACACGAATCAAAAATGGACGGCGCAACTCGCTCAGCTGGAAATGTCCTTCCTTCGCGAAACAAAATTGCTCGACAAGGAGATTGAGGAGGCAAAACGTTTATGAGCTTGATAAAAGTTTTAAAATTTGTCGGCGGCTCGATTATCGAAAAGCCTTTTGAAATTGTCGGTCGTCAGTTGGAATTTTATCAGCAACGCAAAAACGCGGCACACGACCAAAAACTCAAGCAAGAAGAAGCAAAATTTATGCAAAGCTTGGAGTTTGACCGCCAAAAGTTCAACGCGGAGCTCGACGACATGATTGCCCGTAAGGAAATTGAGCGCGGCTCTTTAATTGCGCAAGCCATCGCCGATTATCAAAAAACCATGGCGGAGTGCACAATTTCAATCGGAAAAAGTCTGGGCATGATGAATATCGAACTTCGCGAACGCGCAACTGCCTTGGTTGAGGACAAGCAGCGGCAGTACTCGGCTCTGCAGGACGCGGCAATGGACAAAGCGGCGGCTCAGCTTGAAAACATTTATACGAAATTTCCTGAAGAGAGTCGTGCGCGCTCGATTATGGAAAACGCCGTCGAAAAGCAACTCAACAACATTATCGAAACGTCAGACAGATTCATGCGGACAATCGACGAAGATTTCTCCAAGATGATGGACAGCGTGCGACAAATTACCGAAAACACCATGAACAACGCGGGGCAATACATTTCGCCGGCTTTCGCAAATAATGCCATACTTCGTGGCGGCAATGATACCAAATTGCTCAAATGAAAGAATTACTTCTCCTGCCGCTCGGTATAATCGGGGAGATTTTTGAAGAGATTTTGGGAGCGGGAGTAGACGCTTGCCCTCCGCTTTTGCTTTTCTTATTGGCTGTGTGTTTGTTCATGAACAGCGGCTGTTTATCAACGCTCGGCGGTATCTTTTTGGTAATCATCGGAATCATTGCGCTTATTGTTTGGCTGATAATTTGAATTGTAAAAGCAAGCAAAATTAATTGCATACTATAACATTGATGAAAGGCACAGGTGCTCAATGCGCCTGTGTCTTTATTTTTGTCAAAAATCTGAGCGAGGTGGTTCATATTCAAAAATTCATAAGGATAGGAGGCTGAAGAGTATCGGCAAAACTTTATTCCGAGTGTTGATTGATTGCGTTGTTCAAAAAATTTTTGATTGGCTATTTGCGAGCGTCGATTTAATGTGGCTATTCAAATTTGTGATGTTTTTGTTAGTCATCCGAATCGGCTTTCAAGTAACAGGTTGTCTTCCTGTAGTCTTAATTATTTTATGGCTGTTGTTCATTTGAATTGGAGGAGATAAAAATGAAGCAAGGGAAAACTTTGCAGGAGCTGGGACGAGAGCTTCAGCGGCAACGTCTCAATCGGCAAGATTTTCTGGCGGACACTCGTGCGTTGGAAATGGAGTCGGATTTTTACGGCTCGACCCTGCACTTGTCGCTTGACGGAAAAACTTACGGCTTTGGAATCGGTGAATTGGCTCATCAACAGATAGCTTCTCGCCTCAACATTCCTTTCCGGTACTACAAGAAAATGCAGGAAGAGGCTCCTGCCCTGCTCGACCGGAATGTCAATACTTGGTTTGGAAAGAATCCTGAACGGAGAATGATTCGCGTACTGGACAGCAATGTCAGAGCTTTTCTTTCCGACCGTTATCGGAGGCTCGATAATCTGGAGTTGTGTGCGGCTGTTCTGCCCGTGATTCAAGAAATGAACGGGGCGCAGATTGAATCGTGCGAAGTCACTCCCACTCATCTGTACTTGAAGGTCGTCAACCGTAGGCTCAAGGCTGAAGTTCGTGTAGGTGACGTTGTTCAAGCCGGTTTCGTCGTATCAAACAGCGAAGTGGGGTTGGGCAGTCTGCGTGTCGAACCTCTCGTCTTCCGTCTCGTCTGCAAGAACGGGCTTATCTGCAAAGACCTCGCCCAGAAAAAATATCACGTCGGACGGCAAGTCAATGCTTCTGATGATTCAGCTTACGAATTGTATTCGGAACAAACGCTGGCGCAGGACGATAAGACCTTTTTCCTTAAAGTACAGGATGTTGTTCGCTGTGCAGTTGACGAGGCTAAATTTATGCTGACAGTAGACAGGCTGCGCGAATCAACGCAAATCCCGCTCAAACACGATCCCGTAAAATCCGTTGAACTCCTTGCCGACAAATTCCAGTTGACGGAAAATGAACGCGGCGATATTCTTCGGCAACTTTTCATGGGGGCTGATGATTCGCGCTACGGTTTGGTCAATGCTGTGACTGCCGCCAGTAAAATAGCAAAGTCCTACGAAAGGGCAACGGAGCTTGAGCGAATCGGCGGCGAAATTCTTTCCTTGCCGATTTCTCATAACTTGTTGCCGCCCACTGTCAACGCTTACCAGTCGTTGCCCGAATATCAAACGATTTCAGCCTGAAAGGAGGACATGAAATGAGTAGTTACTTTAATTGCGCGGCGTATAATGACGTTGACACCACAATCCGACTCGGCGACAACGTTGTTTTTCTCGCGTTGAAAATCAAAGCAAAGGATACGGACATGCACCTCACGTTGAATCCTATCCAGACGCGCACGTTGGCGAAATACTTGACTGCCGCTCTTACGCAAATCGATTTTACTGACTTGGCGGACGAGGAACACTTCGGCGACCTCACCGTTGAAATTGAGCATGACAACTCGCAATATGACGACGCGGAA
This sequence comes from Selenomonadaceae bacterium, assembly GCA_017406175.1. GTDB lineage: Bacteria > Bacillota > Negativicutes > Selenomonadales > Selenomonadaceae > Quinella. The sequence goes on from JAFQZB010000054.1 coordinate 5,745, forward strand.
TACGCTTGGG
>JAFQZB010000055.1 GCA_017406175.1 Selenomonadaceae bacterium
GTGAACATTCTCGACTAAACCTACTTTGACATATCTTACCACATTCACCAAAATCCGCGTGCACTATTTTTGCACTATTTTTTGGGCATTGAGTGACAAACCTTTTTTCTTGTGTTATAGTCTCTGCGGTGATGTTCTTTGCGTCAAAATCAAATTGAAATTCTTCGGGCAAACTCTAATCGCTTAATTCCTTCCCTTGAGCAAATTGAAGGACAGATTCAAGCTCTTGAGGACGATTCTAACACTGATAAGGAACTTCGGCATTTAGCTCGCTTGCTCTACATCGGGCAACTCGTTGAAAAAGCTGGCTTACTCTATTCCCTCAACGAACAAGCTCTTTATCAATTCCTCACTGATAACAAAAACTCTTTACAAAAGCCTCTTTCTTAACTTTCACTCGATTGGAGAGATTTTGTGAATAAATTTTTAGACGAGCGCAACGCCGCTTACGATACTTTGGCTAAACGCTTCTTGGCTCGCAAGTCTATTCTCGCTCATATTCTAAAAAATGTTGTGTCGGAATTTGCCGATTCTTCCTTGCTAGATATTGAGCGAAAATATATCGAGGGCGATCCTACCGCTACTATTAACACTATTCCTCTTGATGATACTCTCGACATCAAAGGTAAACATACCGAGTCGAATAGCCCGCTTGAAGGGATTGTCACTTTCGATATTATTTTTGATGCTCTCGCTCCTTCTACTGGCGAACCGATTAAGCTCATTATCAACCTTGAGCCTCAAAAAACTACCACTTCCATTGATTACAAATTGATGAAACGAGCAGTTTACTATGTTGCTCGCCTTATTTCTTCTCAAAAAGAAAAGGTATTTTACGGTGACAATTACAACGGGCTGAAAAAAGTATATTCGATTTGGATAACGATGGACGTGCAAAATTATCGTGCTAATTCTATCCAAGAATACAGCTTGACAGAAAAAATTCTTCACGGGGAATTTCATGATGAATTGAAGAATTACGACTTGATTAAAATTATCATTTTGAATTTGGGCATGAAACCGACTTCTCACAAGTTGTTGAATTTACTTCACTTGCTCTTCATGGACTTGAAATCTTCCGACGAGAAAGAAAAAATTTTATGTGATGAGTATGATATTACATTGACTCGCGACATGCGAAAGGAGCTGACTGATATGGGTGGCTTAATGGAACCTTTGCTTAAAGTTGCGACTGAGCAAGTTGCTGAAAAAACTGCGGCTGAGACCGAAAAGAAAACCTTAATTGACACCATTCGTAAAGCCATGAAAAATTGGCATTTGTCCGCCACCGACGTTATGAACGGTTTTGAAATTTCTCCCGAACGTCAAAAGGAACTTTTGCCTTTAATTTAGTTCTTCACCTATTCGTGCCCACAATGGGCACGAACGAGTTCACTGTTTCACAAACCGTAGAATTTCTTAATAAAAAAGGAATATTATTGGTTATGGCGAATTATCCAAAAACAAATTTGAAATTATTGGAGGACGAATTATAGAACGACCAACCCTATAAATGCGGAAAACTCCACAGTGTTTCCGACGCACTGCAGAGTTTTTTCTGGTGAATGTCGTATCATTTGCCAGAAAGTCCAGAAGACTCCCTTTACTGCTTTAATTGCATTATTGTTCTCAAGATTACTGTGTAATTTTACAGTAAAGCGGCGAACCTTTCAAGGCTTTTTGGCTTGTATTTTTTGAATTTATCAAGACGGCATTCACAGACGTGAATGTCGTCTTTTCTTTTTCCTCCTAATAAATATGAGGTGATTTTTATGAATCAAAAAGAATTTCCAGAAGCCATCGAAATGGAAAAGCAAATCCTCTCTGCCATGTTCATGAAAGATGGACTTGTCGTTCCTGAGGTCGCTTCCATTATCAACGCCGACGACCTTTACCGCGTTGAACATCGACTTGTTTTCCAAGCTATTCTTCGCCTTTACGCCAAGAAACTTCCCATCGATTATCTCGCCGTAGAGGAAGAACTTCGCAAAAGCGGTGATTTTTGCAAGATTGAACATCGTTATTTGCTCTCTCTCATCGATGCTACTTTTACTACCGCTCTTGCCGAGTACCACGCCAACATCATCAAAGAAAAAGCCAATCTGCGCAAACTTATCGAACTTAGCGACGTGCTCCAAGACGAGGCTGAACGCGGCGAAAAATCTTTTGCTGAAATTATCGCTTATGCTGAAAGTCAGCTTTCCAGCTGGAGCCGCTACTCTCTTCCTTCTAAATCTTCTCATCTCGCGGATTATTTTGCTCATAACCTTAAAACCGACATAGACTCTCTTAAAAAATATGCCAATCGCCTCACTGGCTTCAAAAATATTGACGACCAACAATTTTTCAGTCCTGGCCTTTACGTCATCGGCGCAACTCCCGCCGCTGGCAAAACTACTTTCTGTTGGCAACTACTTGAACAAATCGCCGAACGTGGCGAGGATTGCATTTATTGTTCTTACGAGATGAGCGACCTTGAACTTTTTACTAAAACTGCAGCTCGACGGCTTTTCCTGCGCGATAAGCAAACATCTTTAACTGCCGCAGATATTCGTCGCGGCTCGTGGTCGACTCAGCTTGACAACGTTATTAGCCAAGTCGCTAACTCCAAGACTAATCTGCAAGTTTTGGAATTACAGGACGAATCTATCGATGAGCTTCTTATTCGCCTCAAGCCTCTTTGCCTCGACAAGCAAAAAGCTCCTGTTATCTGCCTTGACTATCTCCAAATTGTTCCTTCAAGCAAGGAAACGACAAAACTGGGCGTCGATGACTCCGTTCGCAAGCTCAAAAAATTCCAACGCGACACCAATTCTACTTTTATCGTCATAAGTAGTTTCAATCGTGCTAATTACACTCAAGGCGTTTCCTTCGAGAGTTTCAAAGAATCGGGTAACATTGAATACACCGCTGATGTTGTTTGGGCTTTGCAACTCAACATTCTCAACTTTATCAATCCAAGCAATATCGCTGACTCGCGTAAGAAAATCGACGACGCTAAAAAGAAGCAACCGCGCCAAATCCAACTCAAATGCCTTAAAAATCGGCAAGGCACTAATTACGATTGTTTTTTCAATTATTTTTCCGCCCACGACTATTTCGAGCCTTGCGAGAAATTCGTTGATAGTAATAGTGCTTCTTCTAAACGTAAACAATGATTGGAGGTTTCAACATGAATCAAAATCTTACCATTCCCGTAACTTCTTTACTTCCTACTTTTTCCGACGTTCTTCTGGCGGAAAATCCGCTCACACTCATCAAGAAAATCAGTGGAAAAATCCGTCCGTCGAGAATCCGCGTTGAAATCAACGACAAATTGGCTAAGGTCATCTTTAAGCTCAGCGACGAGGACAACCGTGACTTACTCAAGGGTGAAGCGTACCAAATTATCGAGAAACGCAATCTGAAGGGACACGGAGAAATTTTGACCGCATTCAAAATCCTTAACGAAGCAGGTTATCAAGTCACTCGTCCTTTTAAGATGTTCGACAGATTCGTTCTGTCAGTGTGTATATCGGAATGGTTGGCGGGCAATCGCTATACGACCGTTGCAATCATCTATCGCGCTTTAACAGGAAAAATCGGCAGGAGTGATGCGGAACCGAGTATCACTCAACGCAAAGCCATTATCGAAAGCTTGGAGATTCTCATGAGTCGCATCGTTGATTACGGCGCA
>JAFQZB010000056.1 GCA_017406175.1 Selenomonadaceae bacterium
CGCAGTCAGTGAGGCGGTCAACGTTCCTGTGATTGCGTCGGGCGGTGCAGGCGAGCTTAGCCACTTCTACGACGTGTTGACTGCCGGAAAAGCGGACGCAGTCTTAGCGGCGTCTGTCTTCCACTACGGCAAGTACACTATCCGTCAGGTCAAAGAGTATCTGCAAGGGCGCGGCGTCGAAGTCAGATTTTAAGGAGATGATTTTCATGGTAATAGTTCCGTTAAGTGGAGGGCTCGGCAATCAGTTTTACATTTACGCCACGGGAAGATATTTCGCTTATAAGCTGAATACTGAACTGAAATTGGACATAAGCCACTTTAGAGGCAAGACGAGACTTGATTCAAAACACACTCATAACTTTTACGAGCTTTGCGATTTTAATATTCAGGCGAAAGCCGCGACTCCCGAATAGGTTAGAATCGTAAAAGAAAAGGGTTTGACAATATCTAAGGAACCTGTTTGGGATACCCTTAAAGATTTCAAAGGTGATATTCTTGTTACAGGCGCAATAGTTGACCACAAAAACATTATTAACATCGTTGATATCCTCCGAAAAGAATTCACGTTAAAAAAGCCGTTCAGCCCGAATGCCGAAGCATACCGGCAAAAAATCTTGTCCGCTGAATGTTCGGTGTCTATGCACTTCCGCCACGGTGATTATGCCTATTGGCCAAATTTAACTCAAAACGGAACTCGCCCTTGGTTTAATCCCACTCCGCTAAGTTATGGTCATGCTTGTGTAAAGGTTCTAAAAGAGCTATTTAAAAATTTTACTGTATTTGTCTTCTCGGATAATTTGCAATGGGTTAAGGAAAATCTTCATTTGGATGTGCCAACAGAATTTGTCGAGGGTTGCGAATCTGCCACTGAAGAATTGATTCTGATGAGCCTTTGCCAAAACACAATCACGCCGGGTAGCTCTTTCAGTAAAGCCGCGGCAATGCTAAATCCCAATCCCAACAAGAAAGTGCTTCAACCTTTATACACAACCGCGGAAAAAGCTCAAGAATATATTCGCGCCCTCGATACAAGCCATCTGATAATAAGAAACAAAAATTTTCCCGTCATGGCTTCAGAGGATTACATAAACGTTCCATGCGACTTTAGCGATCAAGCTGAATTTGATATCCGTCCTTATTTCTCGCTGTTACTGGTCGTGAACAACGACGCCGCAACTATTGCCGATACTCTCGACAGCCTCCTTGCACAGGATTACAAGTACTACGAGATTATCATAATCGACAACGCCTCAACCGACGGCAGCCGCACAATTTGTCGGCAAAAGATTGCAGACAAAAAGAACGTCACCTTTAAAAAGCTACATACCAAAGTTAAAAATGCCAAGGCGTGGAATATTGCCCTCGGCATGGCGCAAGGATATTACGTTTCTTTTCTCAAGGGCAACGACCGCTTTACCCCCAATACACTTACAACCTTGTTTTTTAGGTTCATGTTGTTTGGTTATGAAATACTACATTCTTTCTCCTGGCTCGAAGCAAACGATAATGGCGACGTATCTTTCACAAATGAAAAATACTCTGCTCAACGCGACTTTAAGTTTAAGGAAGAAAAAAGAAACGTGATACTTAATACCGACGGATTCGACACGGTAAAGATTTTAACCAATCAGCAGATAAACAGCTTTTTGGGCACGAAGGTTTATAATCGCAAGTTCCTCGCGGAAAACAGAATCAAATTCGATAAATATCTTTCTGACGCTGAAGCAGAAATCTTTTTCCAAATAGAAACTTTCTTCCGCGCAAAATATCTCGTATACGCGGGAGACGCCTTTTACATACCGCCGAAACTTTGATGTGTTAATGATGCAAATCCTCTTCGGGCTTTCGGAGGGGATTTTTTGATATGGTAATGCATTGCCATTAGCAAAACTAAAAGCTATAATTAAGCACCAACAAACTTGAAGGAGCGAATTGCTTGAAGTGGATTAATCATCAAATCGTTACGGGCTTCATCGTATGCACGGTGACAAACGACGCACTGTTCACGGCGTCTAGTATCGTCGGGGCGGTTATCCCAGACCGCGTAGAAGGCTCGCCGCCCAAAGACAGTTCAGCCTATTGGAAGTGGCGCAAGAGGCATCGCACGTGGTCGCATTACCCGCCGATTTATTTAGCGTTGATTGCCGCCGCGCAGGTCGCCCAAGAGTATTACCCCGAACCGACGCTTGCCTTTGCACTGAACTTGATGACTTATGCACTGGTCGGAGCACTGCTACACATCGCCGAGGACGGTATCTGCGGAAAGGTACCAATCTTCACGCCGCATAAGAAGTACGGAGTAAAACTCTTCAAGGTCGGCTCGTGGCGCGAATACTTCTTCGCCGCCCTGATAATCTTAATCTGCTTGTTCGTTCGTTTCGGAGACATTGAACAGCTTAGGAGCTACTTTAACTTATGAAAAATTTTTTTACCTTCGCAATCATAGCCGCGCTAATGGGTTTCTTCTCGATATTCGGAATGTACATTGCCGAAAAGACCGACGTCCTCCAGCTTAACGGGCGACCACTCGAAGTGACTTTCACTCAAGAGGGCGACGATACCTTGATGACGTGGCGACCGCTACCATATCCATGCGTTTACCGAATCACGACGATTAGCCGCACGACTGGACTGGTTGAGGACTCGCCGCCCTTCCACATCTTCAAAGAAGAGGAGACGCGTTCGGCTAGCTACATCGTGCCGCGTGCCCCGATACCAACTTACTACTTCATCACGGCTCGCGGGCTCTTCGGCGAAGTCTATCGTTCCGAAAAGATTTACGCCAATCCAAACTTCCCGACGCCGCCGCACCCCGTGAGCATTTATCATTACGGCAAGGACAAGCCCGCCAGCCTAATGCCGTTCCTGGTGTGGCACACCGTCCCCAATGCCGTCTGCTATGAAGTCGAACTCCTAGACGCGCCGCCCGAAGTCGAAGGCGGCATTGCGTTATCGGCGGGGCACAGTCTCTTCAGCACGCGCAAGGTTTACACTAACGGCTATCAAGCTGACCTGCGGTCGTTCAACAGGTCTGAAATCTATTGGCGGGCAAGAGCTTTGGGACTTCATCACGAGCCGATTGGCGAATTCTCTAAAGCGGAAAAGATTATCATCGACGCAAACCAGCCCTTCCCGAACGCCCCGCTGATTAATAACTTTGACTTCATGGACTACTTGCCCCAGCCGATTTATCACGTGTTCGATTGGATTCCGCTGAACGAGGCGGCTAAATATGAAGTGGAGCTTGCGACTACCCCTGAGGGCGAGGCGGCTTGGCGCATGATTTCCGACGACGTGGCGAGTTGCTACGACGAATACGGCAGACCATATGCCGGCGCGTATTATTGGCGGGTACGGGCTTTGGACGCGAACAATCAACCAATCGGCACTTGGTCAAAGACGGAAAAGTTTATCGTCGACGATTATACGCAAGGCGTTGAGGTTGCGGTCTTGGGCGATAGCATAAGTCACGGCGGCGGCGCAGTCAGCTATTCTCCGCGGGCGTTGCAGTACAGCTACGAAACTTTTATTGACTTCCCCGTTGTCAACCTGTCCAAGAGCGGCGACACCTCCCGCACGACTTTGGAACGCTTTAATCAAGACGTTGTGCCGCTCAAGCCGAGGAACCTAATCATCTCGACGGGCGCGAACTGTCTGCGCGACGCGACCATATCCGCCGAAGACGTTATCGCTGACATGGCGGGCATTAATAACCTTTGCCGACAAAATAATATCCGTCCGATTTTCCTGACGCTCATGCCGATTAACCCGACGAACTTGCAAAACGCCTTCCACACGCCCACCGACCCGAATTGGAAGATGAAACTCCAGCAAATCAACGACTACATCAAGCGGCAGGAATTCTTCATCGACATTGAGCCTTACTTCTACGACGCGCAGGGCACGATGGATTATTCCCTTTCCGTTGACGGCATACATCCCGACATTCGCGGCAAAATGTTAATCGGCGAACTCATAAGCAAGCACAAGAACCTGTTCAAATAAAAAGACCCGCCTAAGCGAGTCCGTTCAAAATATCTCTGCCACCCGCTTTAAGCAGACGGGCGGCTATTTTTTTGCCTAAGTCGATTTCTCCTAGCGGGGCGACCTCCGAAGCCCTGACGACGTGTTGACCGTCTGTCGAGGCGATTAAAGCTTTGACGTGCACTTGCCCGCCGTCAATCGTCGCGAAAACTCCGACGGGGATTTGACAACTGCCGCCGACCTCCGCTAAGAATTCCCGCTCGATTGCAACCGCCGCACTTGTCGCCGCGTCGTTCAAACTCTGCACAAGGGAAAAAGTTTCGTCGTCGTCCGTGCGGGTCTCGATTGCCAATGCGCCCTGCCCCGCCGCCGGGATTATCTGCGTCAAGAGTTCGTTAATCCGTGACGAGTAGCCCAGCCGCTCCAAGCCCGCCGCCGCCAATATGATTGCGTCGAAGTCGCCCGCGTTCAATTTCCTCAACCGTGTCTCGACATTGCCGCGAAGATTTTTTATCACGAGGTCTGGACGCAAGGCTAAGACTTGCGCCGCCCGCCTTAGGCTTGACGTTCCCACGACTGAACCCATTGGCAAGCTAGCGAACGTCGGGAAGGCATTGCTAACGAAGGCATCGAACGGTTGCGCCCGCCGAGTTATCGCCGCGAGCTTGAATCCTTCGGGCAAGGCGTTGGGCACGTCCTTTAAGCTGTGAACTGCCAAATCAATCGCGCCCGCCGCCAGCTGAAGTTCAAGTTCTTTGGTGAACAGTCCTTTGCCGCCGATTTTAGCAAGTGGCGCGTCAAGGATTTTGTCGCCGGTCGTGTGCACTTTGACGATTTCGACTTCCAAAGCGGGGAAGAATCTTCTAAGCTGAGCCGCGACGAATTCGGCTTGCCAAAGTGCTAATCGACTTGCCCGCGTCCCGATTCTAATTTTGCGCAAAGGATTTCACCTCGTCAGTAAAAAGTGCCGCAATCGCCTGCGTGTAGAAAGTCTCCGCGTCCGTGCCCGCCGAGGCGTTTAACTTCATCATCGGCATACGCAACAGCTTGCGGACGATTCGGCGCGTCATCTGGTCTAGGATTCGGCGTTCGTCGTCGCTAAGGTCGGGTAGCTTGCTTGAAACTTTCCGGACTTCGCGTTGACGAATTTTTTCCGCACGTTCGGACAGGCTAGCCATAAGCGGACGAAAACTCAGATATTTAAAGCGTTCCATGACTGCCGCCACGTCCTCGGCGATGATTTTCCTTGCAAGGACTGCCTCGCGTTGACGAGCCTGCAAATTTTTTTCCACGACTGATTCAAGGTCGTCGATGTTGTAGAGCGTGACGCCCTTAATTTTGCCGACTTCCGGGTCAACGTCTCGCGGTACGGCAATATCAATGAAAAATATCCCGCGACCCTCCCTGCGTGTCATGAGCTGTTGAGTTTGCCACGGCTTAACGACGTAGTGCGGTGCGCCCGTTGACGTGATGATTATGTCGACGTGAGCCGCGCTCGTGAAGGCGTCTTCCCACGCGACTGCCTGCCCGCCGATTTTAGCCGCCATGTCTTGTGCGCGTTCCAAGTGATGATTCGCCACGAAGATTTTTTTCAACCCGTGCGACAGGAGATGTTGAGCCGTGAGTTGAGCCATCTTGCCCGCCCCGAAGATTAACGCGCTCTTGTCGACCAGCCCGCCCAATTTTTTATTGGCAAGTTCGACCGCCGACGACGACACCGATACCGAGTTATAAGCGATTCGGGTTTCCGTGCGAACCTTCTTGCCCGCCGCGATTGCCCGATTAAATAGCGTGTTCAAGATTGTGCTAGTCGCCGCCTGAGCCTTAGCAGTCGTGTAAGCCTCCTTGACTTGCGATAGGATTTGCCCTTCGCCCAAAACCAGTGAATCCAAACCCGCCGCGACCTCAAATAAATGTTCAGCGCAAGCCTCGCCGTCGAACTCGTAAAGAAACTTCTTGTCGATACTGCCGCCTATTAAATCGTTCAGGAATTGATAAAGGCTCGCCTCGCAACCTTCAGCCGTGACCGCGTAAATCTCACTGCGATTACACGTCGAAAGGATAACCGCCTCGCTTAAGCCGTCGTAGCCGTCGAGATTCTCCAGCCCGCGCTTTAAGGCGTCCTTGCTTATCGAAAACTTCTCGCGGACTTCAATCGGTGCCGTCCTGTGATTCAAGCCTAAAACTTTCAAGTGCATGATTTATCTTGTCCTCCAACTCGTTAAGTTGTCCTTGCTTCAAAAGTTGCCACATCTCTTGCGTTAAGACCCTCTGCCAAAAAATTTTTCGTTGCGTATGATTCGGCAACAGTCGCTTGAGTTCCCGCCGCCACCGCGAAATTATTTTCAAGCCCTCGCCGAAATTTTCATCAAGCTCCGCCTCAAGCATTTGCCGGATAAATTTTGAGAAGGCGGGAGAGTTCGCGCCCGTCGAAATTGTCAGCAGGAGTTCGCCGCGTCTTATCGTCGAAGGGACGTTGAAGTTGCCGCCCGCGCCCTCGACCACGTTGACGAGAATATTTTTAGCTTGAGCCGCCCGCCGATTGACTTCGGGATTGTCCGTCGCCGCGATTAGTATCAGTTCGTTGTCGAGCATGTCTTCCGAAAACTTTTCCCGCGTCAAAAATATTTCCCCGCGTCGGGCAAGCTCTTCGACTTCCGCGCAGACTTCCGGCGCAATGACTTTGACGACTGCGCCCGCCGCTAACAGTCCGCGTATCTTCCTTAACGCAACCTCGCCGCCGCCAATCACCACGCAAGCTTTGCCGTCTATGTCAAGGTTTATCGGATAAAGTTTCATTGCTCGCCCCTCTAAGAACATGCGCCGTCAAAAAGATTATCAGCTCGGACTCGGATTTGCTTTTGCGATGATTCCTGAACAACGCGCCCAATATCGGCAGGTCACCTAGGAACGGAATTTTGCTGACGGATTTAGCCTCCTCCGCCCCGATTAGCCCGCCGATAATCATTGGCTCGCCGTCGCGTACAGTCACAGTCGTTTCAGCCGAACGCGTGTTGAATCGATAAGCCTGCATGTCGGGGATATATTGCGGCGTACTAACTTCCGTATGAATCTTAGCCGTTATCGTGCCGTCGCTGTTGATTCGTGGCGTGTACCTCAAGATGATTCCAGCGTCGCGATACTCAATCGAAGTCGTCGTGCTTGTATTTGTGCTTGAAACTTTTGGAACCGGCACCGAGCTACCGACGTTAATCACAGCCTCGCGCCCCTGAATCGTCGTAACGTTCGGGCGAGAAAGAATCTTCGCCTTGCCGTCAGTTACCAAAGCATTAATCTTCGCGCCGTAATAAAATTCAAAAGGAAAGCCCTCGTGACTGCGCCCGAACTTGATAATGCCGTAGCCCGTCGAGTCGTTGCTTTTGCGCGTGTAAGTGTTCTCCTCGTAATGGGTGACGACGCCGTCGCTGTTGGTTCGCGTGTAGCTGTCGCGGTCATGTTCAGGATATTGCGGGAGAGTCGACCACATCCACTCAACGCCGAGATTTTTTGTCGCGTTCTTATCGATTGCTATAACCTTAGCCTCGACCGTGACTTGCTTAAGCTCCACATCAAGCGAAGCCAACAAGTTCTTGACGCGCTCATATTCAGTGGGCGTCCCGAACAGGACAAGCGCGTTGACTTCGGGATTAACATAAACTCTATCCTTGCGCTTAATGTCCTCCGAATAGTCGCCGCGGTCAGAGCCGTCCTCGTCGCGATAGGTGTAGCGGTAAGTGTAGGAGCCGTCCGCGTTCTTGATTCGCGTCGTCTGATTGGGCAAGCGTTCGGTGTCCGGGTCAAGCGACATAATCACCGCGTCGCGCAAAGTCTCGGCGTCACCATATTTAATCGGGATAACGTAGCTTTGCATTGCCTCGACGCTCGAAGCCGTGATGATATAAACGCCCGACTCGCGCATGAGCTGAAGACTTTTCGTCCTCGAAATGATTTCCAGAACCTTTAGCGGCTCGACGTTCGTTAGCGATATTGAAATGTTTCCCTTAACCGAATCATCGACCGAGACATTAAGCCCGCCTGTCTTCGCCACTAGCATTATCGTTGCCCGCAAGTCGGCGTCGTGCACGCTTAGAGACATCGGCGCGGCTGAACTGTGCGCGGGCATAAAAAAAGCCGCCGAAGCTATGAGCGGCAAAAATCTTTTCCAGTTCAATCATCTCAGCTCCTTTTGCAGATAAACTCTCTGACCGTCCTCGAAAGTCACGAACTCCGCGCTTATATCCGAAATTATTTTCCCGCCGATTTCCTCGCCGACCGTCAAGAATAACGTTTCCTTGTCGCGCAGGAACATCGCCGTTTTGACTTCGCCGCTAATCGCCGTGCCCGTCAAGATGATTCGTTCCTTAGGCTGCTTAAGTTGTGCGACTGGCGGCGGCTGAATCACAATCGGCGGCACGGGTGCGACGACGGGTTTAGGTTGCGGCTTAGGTCTCTCTTCGCCCGCAAACGGGTCGCCTATGAATAATTCGTCCGCATTCGCCCCAAGGACAAGCGTCACGCCGTCGGGGCTTTTCTCGACCGGCAAGACCTTAACGGGCAAGTCCTTCGTCAGCGGCGGCTCGTCGTCTAGGATAATCTCTTCACCGCCGGAGCTGTCATCCGTCACCAAAAATATCAGCAGGACGACGAAGCACACGCCCAACGCAATCGCCCGAACTTTATTCTGTTTTAGCTCGTCTAGTTCGTGTCTTATGAAATCTTTCAACGTTGCCTCCAAAAAATTTTATCGCAGTCTATCATACGCCCACGAAGTTTTCAACCGCACGTAGACTTTTCGGCGGATTTGCTTTAAACTTGCCTTGAGGTGATGAACTCATGCTTTCACGCAGAGATTTTATAAAAGGAAGTGCCGTAGCAATGATGACCTTAGCAGCGAATATTTTTCCCGCCGACGTGCAAGCCGCAACCTGTAAAGCTAAGACCATGCAGGGAACGTACAGAGGATTCATCGACAAACGCGGCATTCAAACGTGGCTAGGAATTCCCTACGCCAAACCGCCAATCGGAGCTTTACGCTGGCACGCCCCCGAACCTTTGGAGCCGAGCAATAAGACCTTCGACGCAAAGAAGTTCGGCTACTCGGCAATTCAAGACGAAGACAAGACCGAGCCTGCCTCCCTCCTTGAGCAAAGCGAAGACTGCTTGACGCTGAACATTTGGACGCGCGGCGTGAAAAATTTGCCCGTCATGGTTTTCATTCACGGCGGCGGCTTCATAAATGGCGGCACGGGCGACCCCCTTTATAATGGCTCGAACCTGGCGGCGCATGATGTCGTTGTCGTCACGATTAATTATCGGCTGAATCTCTTTGGCTTTATGAATTTCGCGGCGATTGATTCTGCCTTCGAGGACACGGGCTACCTTGGCATTAAAGACCAGGTGGCGGCGTTGACGTGGGTTAAGGAAAATATTTCGAGCTTTGGCGGCGACCCCGATAACGTGACTATCTTTGGCGAGAGTGCCGGCGCAATCTCCGCTACGCTTTTAATGGTCACGCCCGCCGCTAAAGGTTTGTTCAACAAAGTTATCGCGCAGTCGGGTCACATGGCATATTATCACGTCCCCGAACACTCAGCGGAGCGTACAGCGAAATTCATGGAGCTTGGCGGCTATAAGAACATGCAGGAGCTTATGACTAAACCAACCGCTGAACTTTTGCTGACGTATTATAAATTTTGCGACGAACTCGGCTTTGAAATAGACGTTGGCTTCTTCCCGACTTGCGACGGAAAATATTTGCCGGCTCACCCGCTCCGAGAACTAAAGGACGGTGCGGCACGCGGCATTAAACTTTTGACTGGCAACACGGCGGAGGAGTATCGCTATTGGGCTTTGTACTACGAAGGCTTTATGGAGCTTATGGCGGACGCTCACCCGAAGCTTACGCCCGTCATTTACGAAGGCGAATTCCTTAGCGAACCAGAACTTTATCAGTCGTGGCAGAAGAATCATTCGGAGCTTGAGGAGTTGGAACGTTATCTTGAGTTTGCGAATCAGCTTGATTGGCGCGTCGGGCAGGAGCTTATGGCGGAGTATCAATCGGCATTCGATGACGTTTATTTTTATCTGTTCAATCAGGAGTCGCCTTATGAACATTTAGGTTCGTGTCATGCGATAGATTTGCCGTTCGTGTTTGGCAATCCGAGTGAAGACATTGAGCCGAATCCGTCGCCCGCTTTGATTGCGCAGGTTCAAGCGGCTTGGGTGTCCTTCGCAAAGAGTGGCAAGCCCCGTGCCGATTGGAAGAGCTACACTATCGACGAGCGCGAGACCATGGAAATCAATTCAAAGGCGTGGACTTGCCACCGTGATTTGAACAGCGACAACCTAAGAGAATTGCGCCACGTCTACGAAAATTATCTCCTCGATTAACCGAAAATTTTTCCTCGCGAACTGTTGACAGATTAGCCGCGTTAATGATAGTATACGCGCAGTTAAATTAACATCCTATGTTGGTTAAACAAAATAAAAAAGGGTTTTATTAGAGGGGGGAGCTTAATGAAAATGCCGATGATGAAAAAGATTCTGATGTCGGTATTGCTCGTGTGTAGTCTGCTGGCGTTCACGGGGTGCGGTGAGGATGCCGCGCAGGGCGAACGCAAAGAGGGCGACTATCAGAAAATCAAGCTGGTTATGAGCGTCAACGGCACGAACATTGCAACTGATACTAAGGTTGCGATGAAGTTCGCCGAGCTCGTCGCGCAGGAGAGCGGCGGAAATATTACCGTCGACGTTTTCCCGAACGACCAACTTGCGGGCGGCAATGCCTCAAAGGGTATCGAGATGATCGCGGACGGAGCAGTTGATTTGGCGGCGTACGCGGCGGGCGTTATGGCGGTCATGGACGAACATCTTTTGATTGCCACGATTCCTTGGACTTTTAACAACTATCAAGAGGCTCGTGAAATTATCGACACGACTGGCGGCGAATACTACAAAAAAATTCTCGCGCAACAGGGTATGACTTTCCTCGCCTCGGCGCACAACGGTTTCAGACAGATTACTAACGGCAAACACCCAGTGCTTAAGCCCGAAGACGTTGCTGGTTTGAAAATCCGCGTGCCCGGCGGCGAGGTTTATTTTAAGTTTTGGCGGGCCTTCGGAGCCGACCCCGTGGCTATGAGCTGGTCTGAAGCTTTTACGGCGATTCAGCAGGGCACAATCGACGGGCAGGAAAACGGTTTCAGCGTCACCAACTCCGCCAAAGTCAACGAGATTCAGCAATACATGACGGTTTGGAATTACACTTACGAAAACTATCTGTTCGTCGCTAACACAAAGATTTTCGAGAGCCTTGAGCCTAAGACGCAAGAACTTATTCGCGCTAAGGCTAAAGAGGCTTGCGAGTGGGGGCGCGACCTTGTTGAGAACGACGAAGAGAACTTGCGCAAGAAATTTGAGCAGGGCGGCATGGAAGTTATCGTGCTGACTCCTGAGCAGTTGAAGCCCTTCCAGGATAAAGTTCAGGGCGTGCGGCAAGAGCTTATGGCAAAATACGGCGACGAGGCTTGCAAGGCCTTCCGCATGAAGTAAGGAGGCAGTCGGCATGAGATACATTTTAGGGAAGATTGAAGACATCATCTGCGCCATCTGCCTAATCGTCATGACGGCGTTGACCTTCGCGAACGTTATCGCCCGCTACGTCTTCAGCGCGTCGTTCTCGTTCTCGGAGGAGATTACAACTTACTTGTTCGTTCTGCTTAGCCTAATCGGTTCGGCGGCAGCGGCAAGGCGCAAGGCTCACTTGGGCTTCACGGCAATACTTGACTTACTACCGGCGGGACTCAAGCGCGGAATTCAAACGATGAGTTATGCGCTTGCAACGTTCTTTTCGGCGGCGTTGTTCTGGTACGGAATCAGCATGGTGCAAAGCCAAATTTATCACGGACAAGTTACGGCGGGTATGCAGTGGCCTGAGTGGATATTCGGCTCGTTCGTCCCGATTGGCGCGTTCTTTATCACGATAGAATTTTTATTCATGCTAATTGACACGATAAGCGGCAAGGAGGGCGACGCAAAATGATTGGTCCGGTAATTTTCTTGAGCTTTGCGGCATTCCTCTTGGTCGGCACGCCGATTGCAATTTGTCTTGGCGTTTCTAGTGTCTTCGGTATGCTGATTGACGGGGCGGGGCGTCCGCTCGATACGATTATGACGATGCTCCCGCGTATCTTCTCCTCGGCAACAAGTAAATTTGTTCTGCTGGCGGTTCCGTTCTTTATCCTCGGCGGCAACGTCATGGAGAAGGCTGGCATATCCGAACGCTTGATTAACTTCGCGCAAAGTTGCGTTGGACATCTGCGCGGCGGTCTGATTGTCGTTATGGTCTCGGTCGCGTGCTTCTTCGCGGCAATCAGCGGTTCGGGTCCTGCGACAGTCGCGGCTCTGGGCATGATTCTTATCCCCGCTATGGTCAAGGTCGGCTATCCTCCCGCGTTCAGTGCGGCGTTGATGGCGGCGGCTGGTGCAACTGGTATCGTTATCCCGCCGTCAATTACATTCGTCGTCTATGGTTCGGTCGCTGATACTTCAATCGGCAAACTGTTCTTATCTGGTATCGTCCCCGGTGTCATGATTGGCGTCGCGTTAATAATCGTGGCAATGTGGACGACTCGCAACTTGCAAATCGAACTTCTGCCCAAAGCGACGAGTGAAGAGCGTTGGAAGTCCTTCAAAGAGGCGTTCTGGGGTTTGCTCATGCCGGGCATTATCCTCGGCGGCATCTACGGCGGTATCTTCACCCCGACTGAGGCGGCGGCGGCGTCTGCGGTTTACGGTTTGTTCGTCGGCTTCTTCATCTATCGCACGCTCAAGCTTAAAGACCTCTATGAAATCTTCGTTAATTCCACGACGACTACTGCGGTTGTCATGTTCATCACGGCGACGGCGAGTTTGTTTGCATATATCTTGACGCGTGCCCGCCTCGACCTTGCAATCAGTGACGGCTTAATTGAGATAACCGGCGGCAACTACATCATGTTCTTGCTAATCGCAAACATCATCTTCCTAATCGCGGGTTGCTTCATGGACGCAACGTCAGCCGTTCTAATCTTTACGCCGCTATTCCTGCCCGTCGCCTTGAGTCTGGGCATTGACCCGATTCACTTCGGCGCGGTCATGGTTCTCAACCTGTCAATCGGATTGGTGACACCGCCCGTTGGCATAAATCTATTCGTCGGGTGCGGTATAGCCAACGTCTCACTGAAAGATATTTCCGTAGCAGTCATCCCGCTAATCATCGCTTGCTTGATAGTCTTGCTAATGGTAACATACATTCCGCAACTCCCGCTGTTATTCGTCTAGCGCGGAGAAAAAATTTTGGAGGTTGTTTACCATGAAGAAAGCTTTGGCAGTACTAATGCTCACGGCAATGATTTTGTCGACGGGTTGCGGCAACCAGGCTCAAGATGCGGCTAAGGACGCTCAGCAGAAAGTCGAGCAGACGGCAGACGCGGCTAAGGACAAAGCTAACCAAGCGGCTGACGACGCGGCGAAGAAAGCTGACGAGATGAAGTCCGATGCCGCCGCTAAGGTCGACGAGGCTAAGGACGCGGCTAATCAAGCGGCTGACGACGTAGCTAAAAAGGCTGACGAGATGAAATCCGACGCCGCCGCTAAAGTCGACGAGATGGCAACCGATATGACGAGCATGATGAACGAAAGAGTTATCGCGCTTAACGGTCTCATGCCTGGTGCTTCCGTTGAAGACGTGCAAGCGATGTTCGGCGAGGCAACTAAGGTTGAAGGCAATGTGATGACTTTCGCGGACGGTCTCAAGGTCGTACTTGACGGAGCAAAGAAGGTTAAATCGATTTCAACGGTAGTCGACGCATTCGAGACGCCCGAAGGCATGTACGTCGGAGCAAGCGAATACTCTTTGAACGACAACTGCGGTCCGGCGGATTCCGTTCGCAAAATCGCTAATGGTGCCGAATACGAATACAACAGCGGCGACAAAAAATCTATCGTCGTCTACAAGGCGGAGAACGGCATCATCACCGAGATAACCTGCACGCTTAAATGAGGCGTTTGTCATGAAGAAATTTTTAGCGGTGTTAATAACGGCGGCAATGGCTTTATCCGTCGGGTGCGGCAACAAAGTCGAGGAAGTCAAGCAAGAGGCAGTCTCCGAAGTTCAAGAGGCAGCATCTGATGTTAAAGACGCGGCGACCAAAGTCGAGCAAAAGGCGGCTGAAGTCGCGGGCACGGCTCCAGCGGCTAGCAATGTCGACAGCAAGTTTTCACTCGGAGGAATTTTGCCCGGTATGACCTTTGACGAAGCTAAAAAAATTCTCGGCGAGCCGACTGCTCAACACGACGATGACGAATTCACCTTTGCTAACGGTTTGATGGTTGATGTTGAAGGGAATGTTGTCGAGGAAGTTAAAACTCGGCAAGCTGGCGTCAAGACGGCGGGCGGCGTTGAAGTCGGAATGACTGAACAGAATATGATTGACGTTTACGGCACAGGCTTGGCGGAAAATGATGACGGCGTAATTGAGCATAAATACTACAGCGGCGACAGGCGAATCAAGCTGACGTTCGAGGTGAGCAACGGTTCAATCGTCGAGATTAAGTCTTCACTTCGCGATTAAAGTTTTGTCGATAGTAACGGGGCGCGGCTCGTGACTGCGCGTCGTGCCCCATGTTTTTAAATAAGGAGGTTCAATCATGAAGAAAAGGTCAGTGGAGGAACTCAAGGAGATTGCAAAGGATTTGCGCAAAAAAGTCGTGACGATGATTTACGAGGCGCAGTCGGGACACCCCGGCGGCTCGCTCAGCGCGGCGGAATTCGTGACGGCTTGCTACTTCTATGAAATGAAAGTTGACCCGAAAAATCCGAAGTGGGAAGACCGCGACCGTTTTGTCCTCTCAAAAGGTCACGTTTGCCCGATTCAATATGCGGCACTCGGCACGCTCGGTTTCTTCCCCGAAGAGACTTTGCACACGCTCCGCCAAGAAGGTTCGCCGCTCCAAGGTCATCCGAATCATCATTGCCCCGGCATCGACATTCCAACTGGTTCACTCGGTCAAGGCTTCGCCTGTGGCGTCGGTATGGCTATCGGCATGAAACTCGACAAGAAACCCTGCCGCGTGTTTGTGGCAGTCGGTGACGGCGAATGCCAAGAGGGCGAGATTTGGGAGGCGGCGGCTACTGCCAATAAATATCAGCTCGATAACTTGACGCTTTTTGTTGACGTGAACAATCTTCAAATCGACGGCACGACAGATGAAGTTATGCCTAACCGCGACCTCGGCGAAAAGTTCCGTGCGTTCGGCTGGGAAGTTTACGAGATTAACGGCAACGATATGGGCGAGATGGTTCGCGCCTTCGACGA
This sequence comes from Selenomonadaceae bacterium, assembly GCA_017406175.1. GTDB lineage: Bacteria > Bacillota > Negativicutes > Selenomonadales > Selenomonadaceae > Quinella. The sequence continues at coordinate 15,342 of JAFQZB010000056.1, forward strand.
AATCAGAATGCACCTTTACAGCCGCAAGCCCAAATGCATTATCGGACACACGACCAAGGGCAAGGGCGTTTCTTACATGGAGAACGTCGCGGCGTGGCATGGCATTGCGCCAAACAAGGAAGAATACGAACAGGCTATGAAGGAACTAGAAGAAGGCATCTAATCGCCGATAGAAAGTTTTGGAGGAGTGAACACTATGATTAAAAAAGCAACTCGCGAAGGTTTCGGCGAAGAGATCGTCGCCCTCGGCAAGGAAAATAAAAATATTCTCGTCGTCGACGCGGACATTGGCAAATCGTGCAAGACGACCAACTTTATCAAGACCCTGCCCGAACAGCATATCAACGTTGGCATCGCGGAACAGAACGCGGCGGGCGTCGCGGCAGGTTTGGCGACTTGCGGCAAGATTCCGTTCGTCGTCACCTATGCAGTCTTCGGTTCGTTGCGTATGTGCGAAATGATTCGTCAGGAAATTGCTTATCCGCGCCTCAACGTCAAGATTGCTTGTTCGCACGGTGGTTTCACGCCCGCTAACGACGGCGCAAGTCATCAGGCTATCGAGGATATGGGCGTCCTGCGCACGATACCCAACATGACAATCATCATGCCGGCTGACTATTGGGCGGCTAAGAAACTCGTCCGCGCCGCCGCCGAATATGACGGACCTGTCTTCTTGCGTTTCACCCGCGACGCAATTCCCGTTATCTATGATGAGAACGTTCAATTTGAAATCGGCAAGGCGCATATCGCCCGCGAAGGCAAGGACGTCGCTATCATTGCGAACGGCGATATGGTCTGCTATGGACTCGAAGCGGCGGAGAAACTCGCGGCGGAAGGTATCTCGGCTAAGGTCGTCGATATGCACACGATTAAACCTCTCGACGTGGACGTTGTTAAAGATTGCGTCGAGAACATCGGCAAGATTATCACCGTCGAAGACCACAACAAGATTAACGGACTCGGCCCGGCTGTCTGCGAAGTCGTCGCGGAAATGGGCAAGGGCAAAGTTAAACGCTTCGGCATTCAAGACCAGTTCGGCGAGTCGGCTCCGTATCATCGCTTGCTTGAGAAAAACGGCATCACTGTCGACGCCATTGTTGCGGCGGCTAAAGAATTTTGAGGAGGATTTAAAATGTTTGATTTCAAAGACCAAGTAGTAATCGTCACGGGTTCGGGTTCCAAACGCGGCATCGGTCGCGGGATTGCTAACATGTTCGCGGAGGCGGGCGCGCAAGTCATTATCGCCGACATGAACGAGCAGGGTTGCAAGGACACTGTCGCCGAGATTAAAGCGGCGGGCTACAAAGCTGACGGTTTCGTTCTCAACATTGCCGACGAAGATAGCGTTAATGCTTTCGTCAAGAACGTCAAGGACAAGTACGGCAAGATTGATGTTCTCGTCAACAACGCGGGCATTACCCAACGCATTACCGTCCACGACATGACCCTTGCCGATATGAAGCGCGTTTTCAACGTCAACATGTTCGGCACGTTCCTTATCACCAAGGCTGTTGTCGAAGTCATGAAGGAGCGCAAGTACGGTCGTATCGTTAGCTTGTCTTCTGTCTCGGCTAAACGCGGCGGCGGTGTATTCGGCGGCGCACACTACAGCGCGTCTAAGGCGGCTCTGCTCGGCTTCAGCAAGAACCTTGCCCGCGAAGTCGCTGAGTACGGAATTACCGTCAACTGCGTTTGCCCCGGCGCAATCAATACCGACATCCGCAAGAACATGAACGGCACCGAAGAAGACGACATCAAGCTTGCACAGGAAATCCCGATGAAGCGTATCGGCGAAGTCTTCGAGGTCGCAGGTCCGATTGTATTCCTTGCCTCTAAAGAAGCAGGCTACATCACCGGCGAAGACATCGACATCAACGGCGGCTCCCACATGGACTAAGGGACAATTTGGAATTAGGATTCGGGAATGGGGAATGAGGAGGAGATTTTCTTCATTCCCCATTTGCTTTAAGGAGTTGATTAAATGAACGCTGAACAATTCGAGGCAATGCTCGACGAGTATCGCGCCAAAGATATTCACTTCCTGCACCTCAAGACGAATACTAACGAATGGTTCTTCATTATCGACGACAGCTATTATCTGACTTACCGCGACGACAAAAAAGAAATCGTCGTTAGTTGGTTGGTTAAGCCCAAAGACGACAAGCACGAGGCGTTTTTCTTCTACAACACAAACAATCGCGGCTTTAATCAGTGGTATGGCGACGTTATCCACGACTACGAGGCAATGGAAGATAAGGAATTCTATCACGAGCCATATTACGAAGACCTTTATATCAACTACATGAACGAGAACGAGAAAGTTCCGCTTAAGGACTTCTTAGCCGTCATTCCCCGCACGAGCTATAAAATCTTCGGGACGTTCCTCCTGTGTGACGAGATTGGCTCTGGCTTGGACAAGAAGGAACTGCCTTACAAGTCCGATAACTCGACTATCGCCAACCAATTCAAGTTCTGGCTCCGCATGGAAGATATTGCCCCGTTCAATTACGTCCTGCGCGACCCCGTGAAGGCTCCCGCGATTAATCTTGCCGAGGTCGAAGAGATTATCCCGGCTCATACGAACGTTCGCTTTGTCTTCGATGACGGCTCCGTCCGTGCCCTCAAACAAATTCTCGCTGATAAGCAGAAGGCTTGATTGGCAGTCAAAAACTTGAAAGCCCCTCCGAATGTGGAAGGGCTAATTTTTTTTGCTATAATCAAGAAAACTTTTGAGGAGGTAAGCGCAATGATTCTGTTAGCAATATTTGCCGCAAAGATAATCCTCGCCGCCGTGCTGACGTTCGCTGGTTCGCTGTGGATTGATAAGCTTTACTCGCGGAGCAAGGAGCTGACCTTCCCCGAAGAAATTTCAAGCCGCGCACGTTTCCGCAAGCCGATAATATTTATCGCGCTATCGTGCCTTTACATGTTCGGCGACTTGTGGATAATGGCGGCGATATTTCTGCTGGTGCTGATGACGGTTACGGACTTTGAACAATACATGCTCTTCGACGCAATGACTTTGCCGTTTGCGCTCTTGGGCGGCTTTTACGTCTGGCAAATGAATTTAAACTTCCAAGCACACATAGCGGCGGCTCTAATCGGCGGCGGAATATTTTTGTTGCTGGCAGTGCTTTCAAAAGGCTCCCTCGGTGGCGGCGACGTGAAATTGATTGCGGCGTTGGGGCTGTGGCTCGGCGCGGAGAAGCTTATATCAGTCGTGCTTATCGGGACGATTGTCGGCGGGCTGGTGGCGGTGCTTATGATTCTTACCAAACAAAAAGACCGTAGCAGTTATTTTGCTTACGGTCCTTACTTTGCGCTTACAGCGATTTATTTTCTTTTGAAGTAAAGCCAGGCGATTATCAAGACGCTGACGACGATGAACGCCGCGCTGAATTTGTGCCCGATTTCCAAAAGATATTCCCAGTGGTCGCCGAGCATGAGACCCGCCCAGAGGATTAGAGCCGTCCACGGGAGCGACCCTGCGAACGTGTAGAACAGAAATTGCTTGAAGTTCACGCGGGCGAATCCGGCGGGCAATGATATAAACGTTCGGATGACGGGAAGCATTCGGCTAAAGAAGACTGCGCGAATTCCGTACTTGTCGAACCACCGCTGCGCTAAGTCGACGTGCGACTTTTTGATAAAGAAGTATTTGCCGTACTTGTCAACGAATTTCCTGCCGCCCGTCGCGCCGACGACATAAGCAAAGATTGAACCTGCCATGCCGCCGACCATGCCCGCAATCATCGCGCCGCCGAAAGTCATACGCTCGGCACTGACCAGATAGCCTGCAAAGCCTAGAATCAATTCGCTCGGCACGGGGATACAGGCGTTTTCCATTGCCATGAGGATTGCAACCGCGAAATAGCCCCACGAGTCGATAAAAGTTAGAAACGCTTGAGATATTTGTTCCATTAGAAGTCCTTAAAGTCCTCGCCGTAGCCGTAGTGTTCAATGACGTAATCCAAATCCTTATCGCCGCGACCGCTAAGATTGACGAGGATTGAGCCCTTGCCCATCTTCTTAGCAAGCTTCATGGCATAAGCGACGGCGTGCGAACTTTCAAGGGCTGGGATAATTCCTTCGTAGCGGCTGAGCTTAAAGAAGGCGTCGACCGTTTCCAAGTCGGTTGCCACATCGTACTTGACGCGACCAATCTCGCGCAGAAAAGCATGTTCGGGACCGACGCTCGGATAATCGAGACCGCTGGCGATTGAGTAGACCGGGGCGGGGTTGCCGTTGGCGTCCTTAAGCATGATGCTATCAAAGCCGTGCATGACGCCTTCGGAGCCGTAAGTCATAGACGCGGCATGGTCACCGAGTTTTTCGCCGCGACCGAGTGGCTCAACGCCGATAATCTCGACGGGGTCATTGATGAACGGCAGGAAGAATCCGATTGAATTCGAGCCGCCGCCCACGCAAGCCGTCACCACGTCAGGCAAAAAGCCTGTCATGTCTTTGAACTGTTCGCGAGCCTCTTCGCCAACGACATATTGAAAATCGCGAACCATCATCGGGAAGGGGTGCGGACCTACAACCGAACCTATGCAATAAATCGTGTCGTTGTAGTTCTGCAGATAATCTTCAAAGGCGGCGTCGACTGCCTCCTTGAGAGTCTTCGCGCCCTTATCGACGCTGACGACTTCCGCGCCGAGGATTTTCATGCGGGCGACGTTCGGGGCTTGCTTTTTGATGTCGACCGCGCCCATATAGATTGTACATTCCAGACCGAAGAACGCCGCCGCAGTAGCCAATGCGACGCCGTGTTGACCGGCACCAGTCTCGGCGATAATTCTTTTCTTGCCCATGAACCTAGCAAGGAGACCTTCGCCCATGCAATGATTGAGCTTGTGTGCGCCGGAGTGATTCAAATCCTCGCGCTTAAGATAAATCTGACAGTTGCCGAGCTTGCGGCTGAGGTTTTCGCAGTGATAAACGGGCGTGGGGCGTCCTTGAAACTCTTTGCGAATGCGGCGAAGCTCGTTAATGAATTGCGACGAGTGGCAGATAGTCAGATAAGCCTGCGTGATTTCCTCCATAGCCGGCACGAGTTGCGGGGGAAGATACGCGCCGCCGAAGCGACCAAAGCGACCGTCTTCCGTGGGATATTTCTTCAAGTAAGTTGAATAGTCCATGTTGATACCTCCAAAAACAAAATGCCCCGCGTAATTCGGCGCGAGGCAATATATTTCCTTCTAAAGTTCATAATTTAATTTTGACGGTGGTTGTAGTGTTCGGTCGGCATTCAAAATCGCGTTCGGCGGGCAACGATATTTTTATGATGAATTTGTCGTTTGGTTTGGCTTGTTCCTCGAAGCTGTCTGGGATTTGCGGCGGCTGTGCTTGCGGCTGTGCTTGCGGCTGTCCTTCGGGAGTCGTTGGTTGCGGCGGCGGATTTTTATTTTGCTTGACGGAATCGATTATCGCTTTGATTTTTTCGTTGGGATTGTCGACGGTTTGGACTTCGGCTTGCACGGCTTGCGGCGGCTCGGAGGCTTGCGGTTGCTCTTGGGGCGGAGGCGTTTCTCCGATTAAGGGCGCGGCTTGATTTTCTGACGTGGGGATTTCGGGCAGTTCGATAGGCTCGGTCTCTTCGACGGGTTCGGCGACGTTCGGTTTGATTTTCTCTATGACTGTGCCGAACAGTTCCTTGCCGTCAATTTTGTAGCTGACGAGTTTGCCGAGCGGAATTTTATTGAAAAGCTCCTCGGTGACTTCGACCTCAAGCCAAAGCTCGCGACTATCGCCGATTCTCGAAACGCTATCGCCGGCAACAATATCCTCTTCGACCTCGACGCCGTAATAAATCGTTCCGTTCACGGGCGCGATAACGTCACTTTCACGAGCCTCCTGCTTAGCCGCGTTCAAGGAAATTTCCGCTTGCTTAATCGCTTGTTCGGCTCTGGCTAAGACTTCGGGCGGCGTCTCTCTGAACTCGTCTACATATTCGGTGTAGTATTCGATAATCGGTTCGGGCGCGGCGGAATAGCTATAAGACGACGAATCAGCAAGGGCACTCTCGTAAGCACGGCGGGCGGCGTCTCGTTGAACTGCGCTGACGGCTCCCATCTCGAAAAGCTCCGCCATGCGATTAGCCCGCTCCTCTAGCTTAGCCAAGTTTCCAGACGGTGCAGAGTATGAGGTCGGCGGCGCAGGCGGATAAGTCACCCTCTCGCGCTGAACTGGAACTTTGACCCATTGACCCGCCGCAAGATTCGCGTAGTTGTCTTTGGCAAGTTGCACGGTGTTTTCAAGCTGCTGAATCTCTTCTTCGGTTATGGCGACTTCCAAACGGGCTATCACGTCTCCGGCTTTGACCTCGGCTCCGTCCTCAAAGGTAAGCTCCTTGACCTTGCCATTAGCCAAAACTCTGACTGAAACCATCGTCCCGACAACTTTAGCATCGTCAAGTTGAATCGTCTCTTCCCTGTGCCAATATTTGAACTCGGCATAACCGATAATCATCGCCGTCACCAGCACGCCCGCCAGGCTAAAGCGTATAACCTTCTTGACCTTTTCCGTTAAATCAATACGTTGCATTGCGTCTACTCCATATTCAAAGATTGCGCCGCTATTCTACAACAGCCGCCGGAATTTTTCTACCTTGCGAGCCAACGAAAATTTTTTTCAAGAAGTGTTGATAATTGTTTTCACGCGTGATAAACTTCGAGCGATTTAAACGAAAAACATTTTCAAGGAGTGATGAAGCTTGACACTCAAAGATACAAAGCCAGGAATGATTGTAAGGATTGATTCGGTCGGCGAGTCCGAACTTAAGCAAAGACTTATGACAATGGGATTAATCCCCGGCACTCGCGTCGAA
>JAFQZB010000057.1 GCA_017406175.1 Selenomonadaceae bacterium
GCAGACAGCAGGAGGCGTAGAATTTAAAAAGATTGGCGAAATTGCTACGGAAATTTTTAGAGGTTCCGGAATAACTCGCGAACAAGTTACAGAATCGGGCGTTCCTTGTGTTCGTTACGGAGAAATTTATACGACTTACGGAATACATTTTGACAAATGCGTTTCGCATACGTTGATTGAGAAAATTGCCAATCCAAAATATTTTGAATATGGAGATATACTCTTTGCGATTACAGGCGAGAAAGTAGAGGATATTGCAAAATCTACGGCTTATGTCGGAAATGACAGATGTCTTGCCGGTGGCGATATAGTCGTTCTTAAGCACAATCAAAATCCAAAGTATTTATCGTATGCTTTGGCAACTGCTAATGCCGTAAGCCAGAAAACTAAGGGAAAAATAAAAAGTAAAGTCGTTCATTCAAGTGTTCCTGCGATAAGAGAGATAAAAATACCTCTTCCGCCGCTTGAAGAGCAGGAGCGCATTGTAAAAATCTTGGACAGGTTTGATAAGCTTTGCAACGATTTAAGCGAAGGATTGCCCGCCGAGATTGAAGCTCGTCAAAAGCAGTATGAATATTATCGCGATAAATTATTGTCGTTCGGGAATAAACAAGTTTGACAAGGATTGGAGATAATGCGATTAGGTGATTATTTATCAAGAGAACATTCAGTCCAATATGAACAGGTAGAAAGGTTTGTGGAAGGCAGAACTCCTTCACTGGGACAACCGAAGAAGATAAACATTGGACAGATTGCTTGTAATTTTTACTGCAAGAAATGTGATGATGTCCGGACGTTTATGTCGTCGAGTAATATACAAATGATTCGTATAACGGATTCGTTGATAAGTATTGATGTGCGTCTCGCCTGTTCCGCTTGCAAAGAAAGTGTTGCAGTGTGGTTTCTCGTTGATATAGACGGAGATATTGCGTCTCTGGCACCAAAGGTAAGATTGCTGAAAAGGAATGTGAAATATACAGATAATGTGTCTCCTGCTAAGGATAAATATGGCGAGTATTCCGAATTGCTAACGAAGGCGGATATTGCTTTTCGAGAAGGATTGGGTGCAGGAGCCGTTATTTATCTGAGGAAAATATTTGAGAGTGTCATGTATGAAATAGCAGAAAAAAAATGGAATTGATATGAACGATAGGAATGGAAGGAAACTTAATTTTAAAGCGGCTTTAGAACGAGTAAGTAGCAGAATTGATTTTATACCACAAGAATTTTCTGGAGATGGTTATAAGCTGTTTGGAGAATTGAGCAATGTCGTTCATGGAGAGTTTGATGAAAAAGAAGCTTTGACAAAATATCCTGCTCTATTTCGACTGGTGCTTGGTGTTTTGGACAAGCAAATTGATAGAGAAGAAATTGGAGTAGCTAGAGCGTCTTTGGGTTGGAACTCTGATGCGGAAGATAGGAATTGAATTGCGGAACTATGGGAGGAAAGATTAGATGGCGTATTTCAATATCGTGGCACAAACTACGGAGAATACTGTTGTAACTGAATATAAACCAATGGCGCGTCGTTCCGATTTTTATCAAAGTGAAGCCGTTCTTGAAGAAGAATTTATTCGTCTTCTTTGTGAGGAGGGTTATACTTATCTTCCTATTCACTCCGAAAAGGATTTGATTTTAAATCTTCGCAAACAGCTTGAGGAACTTAATCGTTATCAATTTAGCGATACCGAATGGGAGAGATTTTTCAGCACTGTTATTGCCAATACGAATGATGGTATCGTGGAGAAAACGGCGAAGATTCAGGAAGACAATATTCAAGCATTAAAACGCGACGACGGTATGACGAAAAACATTACTCTCATTGACCGCAACAATATTCATAACAATCGCTTGCAAGTCATCAATCAATATGTGGTTGGCACCGAGCAAGGAGCAAGACACTACAATCGTTACGATGTGACTGTTTTGGTAAATGGATTTCCTCTTGTGCACGTTGAATTGAAACGTCGTGGAGTGGCTATTCGTGAGGCATTTAATCAAATTAACCGTTACAGCCGAGATTCTTTCTGGGCAGGGTGTGGGCTTTTTGAGTATGTGCAGATTTTCGTTATCAGCAATGGAACGAACACAAAATATTACTCTAACAGTACTCGTTACAATGCAATTAAGGATATTAACGCGGGGCTAACAAGAAAAGGAAGGACAAGCAACAGTTTTGAGTTTACGTCATTTTGGGCAGATGCTAACAATCAGATTATTCCCGATTTAATTGACTTTGCCAATACTTTTTTTGCCAAGCACACTCTGCTTAACATTCTTACGAAGTATTGCGTTTTCACTTCAGAAAACATCCTCATGGTTATGCGTCCTTATCAGATTACAGCAACTGAGCGTATAATCAACCGAATAGAAGTTGCTCATAATTACAAAAAATATGGTGATGTCGTTGCAGGCGGATACATATGGCATACTACTGGCTCTGGCAAGACGCTCACATCATTTAAGACAGCTCGTATTGCCTCTCGCTTGCCCTTTATTGACAAAGTGCTATTTGTTGTAGACCGTAAAGATTTGGATTATCAAACTATGAAGGAATATGACCGCTTTGAGAAGGGTGCCGCTAACAGCAATACATCCACAAAAATATTGGAAAAACAGCTGTCGGATTCCGAGTCTAAAATCATTATAACAACCATTCAAAAACTTGCGACCTTTATCAAAAAAAACAAGGAACATGCTATCTATCGCAAACAAATTGTGATTGTTTTTGATGAATGTCACCGCAGTCAATTTGGCGATATGCATAAGGCGATTGTTCGTTACTTTAAGCAGTACTATATGTTTGGATTTACAGGAACGCCTATTTTCTCGCTCAATGCCGGAATTGGTACACAGAATCCGAACTATTTTACCACTGAGCAAACATTTGGCGACCGGCTACATACTTATACCATTGTTGATGCTATCAATGATAAGAATGTCCTTCCGTTCCGTGTGGATTATATCAAGACTATGGATTTTGATGCTGATATTGATGACGAGAAGGTTTGGGATATTGATCGCAAAAAAGCATTTGAAGCACCAGAAAGAATTCACCTCATTGCAAATTACATTCTCGACCATTTTGACCAGAAAACTTATCGCGGAGATAAAACTTATGTGTTTAATGCTCTTAGCAATATTGCCGAAGTAGCATCCGCCGACCGTGGTAAAGTGGAAGAAATAAAACAAAAGCAGCGTCTCAGTGGATTTAATTCAATCTTTGCTGTTGCATCTATACCGATGGCTAAAAGATACTATGACGAATTCAGGAAAATTATTAAAGACGACCCCACTAAAAATCTGAAGATTGCGGTCATATACAGCTATGCGCCTAACGAAGAAGAAGATGTCGGTATTTTAGATGAAGAAAATTCCGAAGATACTTCTGCCCTTGACCAGACAGCTCGCGATTTTCTTGATTCTGCTATCGATGATTACAATAAGATGTTCTACACGAGCTATGACACTTCCAGCGAAAAATTTCAAAACTACTATAAAGACGTGTCTCTTCGTATGAAGAACAAGGAACTAGATTTGCTAATTGTAGTGAATATGTTCCTGACGGGGTTTGATGCAACTACACTTAATACCTTATGGGTGGATAAAAATCTCAAGTTGCACGGTCTGATACAAGCTTTCAGTCGCACAAATCGCATTTTAAACAGCATTAAGACCTTCGGCAATGTTGTATGTTTCCGTAATTTAAAAAAGCGTGTGGATACCGCTATCTCCCTTTTCGGTGACAGGGACGCTAGAGGCGTTGTCCTAATGCAGAGTTTCAAGGATTATTACTACGGATATGAGAATGTTGAAGGGTATCATCCTGGCTATAAAGATATGATTGGGGACTTGACTACCAGATTTCCTGTGTCTGATTCGCAAATTATAGGTGAACAAAATCAACGAGAATTCATATCTCTTTTTGGTACAATTCTCCGAATGAGGAATCTTTTGCTCTCCTTCGACGATTTTACGGGAATGGAAATTCTGTCTGAACGCGACTTACAAGATTATCTTGGAAAATATCAGGATTTAAGAGACGAATGGATTCGTCGCAGAGAAAATGGTGAGAGTACTGATATTACGGACGACATCGTTTTTGAGATAGAGCTTATAAAACAGATTGAAATAAATATTGATTATATACTCATACTTGTAAAAAAATACCACGACAGTCATAGCGAGGATAAGGAAGTCCTCGTTACCATAAAAAAAGCGATTGATGCCAGTCCTGAGTTGCGTAGTAAGAAAAAACTTATCGAAGCATTTATCACAGATATCAATACAATCGAAGATGTAATAACCGAATGGAATAATTATGTATCGAAACAGCGAGAAAAGGAATTGAATCAGATAATCAAAGAGGAGCGTCTTAATCCAGAGGAAACTCGTAAATTTCTTGAAAACACTTTCCGTTATGGTGAAGTAAAAACTGTTGGAACAGACATTAATAAAATTATGCCGCCCATGAGTCGTTTTGGAGGCGGAAACCGTTCAAAAAAGAAGCAGACTATAATAGATAAGATTAAAAAATTTTTTGAAAAGTATTTCGGCATAGGTGAAACTCCTAAATTTACCGATTCGGAGAATAAATAATTTTACCTATTTGTGCCCACAATGGGCACGTTTATTTGCGCCTAGAGCAAAAAGCAAAAAAATAAGAATTTGAAAGCCTCCTTTTATGCCAGAATAAGGCAAAGGAGGTTTTTTCATGGCTACATACCATTTGAGACTTAAAAACGATACTCAACCTAGCGGAGCAAAAGTATCTGCAAAACGTCATGTTGATTACATTCTGCGCGAAGACGGAAAATCCCATGCGGACTATATCAATCGCGAAGGAGCGCAAGGAGAAAGGACAGACTGTGTTTTCAAAGCCAATCATTTGCCGAAATGGGCGAAAGGCTCGGCACAAAAATTTTTTAGCGCGGCGACTCGTTACGAGAATAAAGGAAACAGACGGTATAAAGAAATCGAATTGTCTTTGCCCAATGAATTGACTCTGGAACAAAATCTCGAAATCGTCGACAGATTTATCGCCGACCATTTGTCGAGTCACTATTATGCGTACGCGATACATGAGAAGGCAGGAGAGTTGTCGGGCGAACGCCATCCACATGTTCATATTATGTTTTCCGAAAGGCTAATTGATGACGTGGAGAAAATAAGCGAGCGACCTGCCTATAAATATTTTCGCCGAGCAGCCCGACCGTTAAAGGGTGAACGAGTCGCCAGTTTTGAGCGTCGTCGTGAACATGGTGCTCCGAAGGCACCAAAATGGCACGACAAAAAATATCTCTGTGAAATGCGAGCAGATTTTGCCCGAATCCAAAATGAGGTACTAGCGAAAAATGGCTTTTCCATTCGTGTTGACCATCGGTCGTTGAAAGCTCAGCAAAGCGAAGCGGCAGAACACGGCAATGATTTTTTGGCAAAGGTCTATAAGAGAATGCCCGAATCGTACATAGGAATAATATCGGCACACGAAGACGATGGTCTTGCCGCTGACGTTAAGAGATTTCGAGAGAATGTGCAGAAAAGACAACATTCTTTGTTTCAAGATGACGTGCAGAAAAAGACGGCTGAAGAAGAAGAAATGAAATTCTTAGTGAATCAAGCCGAACGCGCTTGGCTTTTTCTCTCGAACTCTCCTGCTTATAAGTCGGCGAATTTTGAAGACGAAACTTTAAATGGATTGAATCAAGGCATTTTGTCCGGACTGACGAGAATCCAATCACTGAAAAGAAAAATAGTCGGTTTTTTGGGTGCCAGAGAACAAGCCCAGAAAGAATATTTGCCAGCGACGGATTATAAATTTCTTCGCGACTACGAAAATACAATGAGACAATATGAGGATTTGGATAGACTTTCAAAACAACTCATTGCGCCTTCTGGAAAATACCACGAAGATTTTCAAGCATTTCAAACAATTAAACGCGGCGTTGAGAAAAAATTTTCTGACTTACGCTCTTTTCTTGCTCAAAACAATTCGCAATACTGGGCGATTTTTGGAAAATTGGAAGAACCATACCGGCGCAAAAATGTTGAGCTGGTCATGCACAGACTTTTGCAAAATGACCTTGATGTATTGAGAGATTTGAAGATTACGAAGGAAAAAATCAATTTGGAAGCTACTCGCCAAAAACTCGCAGACACCAAAATCCGGCTGGAAAACGAATTAACGCGCTTGGAAAATTTATGCCAAACGAAGGAAGCGAAGGAAAAAATCGTGCTCATCGCCGCCGACATTCTTCACAAAAACTTGAAAATCGCTTTGGAGTACGAAGAGGCAAAAAAGCGCGTTGGCGACTTATACGAAAAATTGCAGGAAGCCAAAAAACGATTCAACGCTTTCGATGACGGTTATAAGCAACTAAAGCAAAATCGCGTCTATCGTGTTATTGCTAACAACGCTGATTCAACTAAAACTTCCGATTTGAAGGAAAATGAGTTGGCGGCAATAATCGCTGATGCACTTCTGGGCGAACCAAATGCCGTTCAATTAGTTGCTCGTTTTGGCGACAACAACCTCGAAATGGATAAGGACTGGGAGATGATGCTCGAATCCGACAAGGACGAATTCATCCGCAAAAAGATAATCCGCGAGTTGTAAGGCAGGGAAAAAAGTAGGGCTAATAGACTCTCAAAGTCAGTCGATGTTCACTTACCGCTTATCCTTCGGATAAGCGTAAAAAGACCGCAATGTGACGCGATTTTCCGACCTAAAAAATTTGTCACTCCCAAAAAAATTTGGAATTTGCGTTTAAAATTTCCAACCTTACAGCAATGTTCATACATAAAAATAACGTTACGTGTTGAAAAATATCCAACAGTACAGTAAAATTCTAAAAAAAATAGCTTTACAAGGAGGGAGCAAAATGCAAGAGCAAACGACTATTTGTGTCGCATATACAGGCGAAGCAGTAAACGATGGTACTATGAATGCGAATGAACTAGCATTAGCACTTTTAGCATTAAGTAATCTCATTAGTGAAGCTAATCAAACACTAAATAACGACGGTTCAACAATAGAAGTAAGAATATCATCGCACTTTGAGCGCGGTTCTTTTGAAATGTTATTAAACCTTGTCCGTACGCTACCACAACAAATAAAATTATTTTTCAGTGAATCCAGTTACTCATTGGGACAAATTTTAAATGAACTAGGTTTAGCTGCTACACTTAGTGGAATAAATTTACTTGAATTGATTCGCCAATTAAAAGGAAAGCAACCACAAAAGATTGAACGTATTGATGAGAATAGAGCTCGAATAATTTTTGAGGAAAATAAAATCGAAGTCTCTATAGGTGTTCTAAAATTATTTAAATCAGAAAAAGTAAAGAAACATATCGATGAAGCAATTCAGCCGTTAAAAAATGAAGGCGTCGACAGTGTGGAATTTAGAGACGCCAATAATAACGAAGTCAGAGGAAAAATAATAAAAGACGAAACCGAATACTTTAAGGAATTTGCACAAGGTGAAGGATTAAAAGAAAAAACTTCTTCACAAGAATTAATGTTGCGAATCCTGAATGTAAATTTTGAACGCGGACTAAAATGGCGATTTGATGATGGCGAATCAAAATTTTACGCAACAGTGCAGGACGAAAAATTTTTAGAAGCAGTGGAATCGGGAAGAATCTCTTTCGGATGTGGTGATATAATAACAGCTGAAATAGAGACGACTCAACAATACGTCGGCGTTGAATTGAGAAAATCTGTAAAAACAATTACCAAAGTGATTCAAATAAGCAAACGAGCAGAACAAATAATGTTCTCTTAGAAGAAAAATGAAAACGATTGTGTTTGAGAATCTGAAAACAAATTTATATATAATTTACTAATTAAGCTTACGGAGAGAAAACTATGAAACGAGACATGGATTTGTGTCGCAAAATTCTTTTTGCCATAGAAGAAAAACACATAGATACTCCAATATATGACTTAAAAATTGAAAATTACTCAATCGAACAAATTGCATATCATTGCAAAATATTACATGAGGCAAATTTAATTTTCGATTATAAAGCAATATATGGAGGAAATCATATTGTAAATTTTGGCGTCGGAGCCCTCACTTGGGCAGGTAATGAATATTTAGATAAAATTAGAAATGAGACTATCTGGAATAAAATTAAAGATACTCTCGGAGAAAAAGGAATACCTCTAGCCTTTGAATCTACCGCAAGATTAGCAACAAACATTATCACCAACATAATTAATAGTTGAAATTTGTAAACATAAAATTGAAAGCGGAAGTATATCAGTATAAATTGATTTACTCTTTCGTTCGTTTGAGCTTATGAATACAAAAAAGAAAATTTTTCTGTAAATACCTAGGGGACAATGGATTATGAAAACTAAAAATGCATTCGCCTTTCGCGACTTTGATTCCACTCGAATTCTCCAACGCCCATTTTTTAAAGATTTTTATTTTGAGCCTAGTAAATCAGACGCTCAAATTTTGGAGTCATTGAGTAATGCACCAGAAGATTCTGTTGATAATTGGGAAAGAAAATTATATGTGATAAAAGCAACGCATGAACGTTTAATTGAATTTCATCACCTAATTGATAGACACAATAAGACACGATTGAATAAATACAATAAAAAAAAATCTAAATCGAAAAAGATTAAAATAATAGAACTTCAACGCTCCATACCTGTGATGGAATACTCCAGCGCATCACTCAGCGTCTTAGAGTTGATAAACAAATTCAAGACACTTTACTGTGAAATTGAAAAAAAACTTCAAGTGCGTTATCGAAAAGAATTTGCTAATCGCTTAAAACGCGCACGACAAGCTTTGGGACTCACACAAAAACAATTAGGCGACCTTATACAAGTTTCTCCACAAGGGTTTTCATTATACGAGCGTGGTGAACGAGACGTATCTGTTCCTACGATAATAAGGCTTGCAAAAGTACTAAATATGAATGGCAACCAAATACTAGGACTCGAATAAACCTTCGCCCTTTGGGGCTATTTTTTTTGACAAATAATAGAACAGATGATACAATCATAAAAATGCTCAACAAAACGTTGAGTAAAAATATCAGAAAATAAAAGAAACCATTAAATCATCACAACAAAATTGATTCACAAAAAAAATTAACGCCGCTACCGACGGCGAAAAAAACGAACCTTTTACTAACGGAGGAATTTTAACATGAATCTAATTGAAAAGCAAAGCCGTATCGCTGAAACTTTGAATTTTTTCAATCAGCTTTACGGTAAAATCCCTGAGTCGCATTTTTCTTACTTGTGGACGAAACAGCACGGAATTTTTTCTTTCGCTGTCGCTGATTTAGCTCAAAGAGAGGCTATGGCGAAAAAAGCTATTGAACTCGCGAATAGCGGCGTTGATGTTTGGCATTCTGTCAATCCCGTTAATGTTGCTCCTTACGGCGGTAAACGCGGTGATGAAAATGTTGTTTCTTTCCAAACCGCTTGCGTCACCGACATTGACATTTTCGGCGAAGCGCATAAAAGCAATAATCTTGCTGTCAACTTCGACGAGGCAAAATCTTTCCTTCCTTTCACTCCCAGCGCAATTCTTGATTCAGGGCACGGTCTTCAAGCCTACTTCATTTTCGACCAGCCTATTCTTGTTACTGATGATAACCGCGAGAAACTCAAGCATCGTAATATTCTGCTACTTGATGTAATCCGTCAGCGGGCAAATGGTAAAAATATTGATGGAGTCGGTGACTTACCGCGTATCCTTCGTACTCCAGGCACCTTCAATTATAAACTTGGTGCAGAAAATGCTCCCATGTGTCGCGTCGTCGAAGATTCCGGCTTACGCTTTTTTCCTTCTGCACTTGACGAGAAATTAAACGCACTCATTAAAATTCAAAAAACAAATAATGCAACAGAAATGCCACCTAGAAAGACAACTGAATATCACAACTTCGCTGATAATAGAGACTTTAACACCTTTCGCGCTCGCCGGATGCTCGATTTTATCTCGCCCTCAAGCTTAACCTATGATGATTGGCTTGCTATTGGTATGGCGTTAAAGAACATCGGTTGTGACTGCTCTGATTGGGAAAATTGGAGTCGCTCCGATGAACGCTTCAAAGACGGCGAATGCCAATATAAATGGAACGGCTTTAATCGCGACGGCTACGACTTTGGCACTCTTTTTCTTTTCGCTGAACCTAACGGCTATAATGCTCAAGAAACCTATCGAGAATGGCACGACCTAAATCCGAACTTTATATCTTCAGATAAAAAAAATACTGATGACGAATCCACCACGCAGATTGATGAACTTAAAGCTGAATTACGCAAAAACGCTAAAGCTTTCGCTGACTTCGACGCCGAAAAAAGTTCTGCACTCGAACGCTTGAAAAACATCGAAACTTTCGACAGCGATTCTGTTTTTGCCAATGAACTCGTAACTGCTGCCGCTTTCGCTTTCCTTTTCGACAAAAAAGCTTTCTCCGATTTCAGACTCGACATTAAAAATTTTGGCAACAAGAACAAAGACAAAAAAGTTTCCGTCAATGACTGGCTTGCTGACGTTAAAGACAAAGCCGCTGAGATTCGTTCTCATCACGATGACTTGATAACACAACATAATGAAATCCAAGCTCATATCAATTCCCTAACTTTTGTCTCTGCTCATGATGTATTGCAAGGGCTCACTTTTCCAGAAGGTTACAGCGTATCTTCTAAAAGCGGCGTTGAAAAAGTTAAGGGTGAATCAATTATAACCGTCTGCAGACGTCCCGTTATCATCTCCGGAAAACACTTTGACGTTGAGGAGAAAAAATACAAGGTAATTTTGTCCTACATGACTACAACCGGAACATGGAAAAATCTGCCCGCAACTTCTGCTGCTATCGTCGCCAACAAAAACAAACTCGTCGATTTGGCAGAAAACGGCTTGCCCGTCACCAGCTCCAACGCTACTTTTCTCGTTGATTTTCTCGACGCATTCAACGCTAAAAACGAAAACAACTTCCCAATAACTTACACAGTACCAAGATGCGGCTGGTACACTTTCGACGGCAAGGACTTTTTCATTGACCCTCGCCGCGATTGCATTATGACTGACGAAAATAAAAACATCAGCGTCGTTGTCGATTCTCTCAGCCAATTTGCTAAATCTTTGCGGCAAATCGGTAGTCTCAAGAATTGGAAACATGCTTACGACTTAGCTAAAAAATCTCCCGTCGCAAGGATTATGATTGCCGCCGCTATCGCTCCCATTTTACTTAAAATTTTAGGCGAGCGAAATTTTCTGCTTTACATCTATGCGCCAACCCGTGCAGGCAAGACAACCGCCTTGTATCTTGCTGCTTCCGCTATCGGTTCCGAAAAAATTATTCGTTCTTTCGATGCTACAAGAAACGGGTTAGCTGGTGCTGCCGCTGATGTTTCCGACTTTCCTTTCCTTATCGACGAGAAACAGGTTGCCGACTCTCGTATTAAGGAACAGCTTGACAATCTCGTCTATTCTCTCGCCAATGGCATTGGACGTACCAAGCTTAATAAAGATTCCACTCTTAAAAAACTGCAAGATTGGCGCACTATCGCTATCATGACTGGCGAAACTCAACTTCTCGCTGACAACGTGACTGGCGGAGCTAACACTCGTCTGCTCACTATTGCCGCTCCTAAAATTATTCTTCCCGCCGACGTTTGCAAAACCATTCGTGACATCATAAAAGAGAATTACGGTCTTATTTTCCCTCTCGTTATCGGCAAAGTTTTTGAACTCGGCTTTGAGAACTTACGCAAATGGTACAACGAGATTGTAGACACTTTTACTAAGGCTTATCCTGATTTGCTCAACGATTACTGCCGTTACATGGCTATCATTACTCTCGCTGATGCCATTCTCAATTCTGTCTTGGGTAATAAAAACGTACTCGATGACGCTATCATCGCCGCGAAGGCTATTTTCTCGCTTATTCCGACTACTTCGGAAATTTCTGATACAGCAAGAGAACGCGATTTTGTTCTGAGCTTCATTGCTCAGAATCAGAGTCGATTTATCGGCGGCAACATTCCTCTTGACAGAATGCAAACATTTTACGGCAAACTTGATGACCCCAATTATATCTATATCGCGGCAAAAGCATTGCAAGACGCTTGTACTGCCGCTGGATTCGATTACCGTAAGCTCATTGATGATTTAGTTGCTGACGGCTTCTTCGTTCCTTCTGATACAATCGAAAAGGGACACAAGACACCGAATCCATTTGTACAGAAAAAGCTCGGTAAGGTAAACACTCGTTGCTACAGAATTGAACGGAGTATCGCAGATTGAAAAAAAAACTGGATTTTCATTGGCTTTTTGACGCCATCCAAAAATGAAACATGTTGTTGTGACGCCATTTGTAAAAATGGTATCGCACTTTTTTTTTTGCGTTACCTACTGCGTTACCAAATAATAGAGAAAAAAGTATTGATATATATAGCTTTATAAGAAAAGGTATCACAGTAACGCAGGTATCACAAAAAAAACGGTCTCCTTTAGGAAAAATTTTTTGTATGCAACATGTTGCAAAAGTCACGTGAGTTGCACACAAAATTTTTTTTTATATATGCGTGTAAAAAACTGCGTTACCTGCGTTACTGCGTTACTTTGGGCTATAAATGGCGTCAGGACGCGAAAAAAATGGTAACGCAATTGGTAACGCACTCGCAAAATTCGCGATACCTTTTGCGTTACCTCCCTAAAAATCGTGTGTTACTGACGAAAAATCTCGATTTTTGACTGCGTTACCACCGAAAAAAAAGTCGCGTCGCAGTGCGATACTGTTCGCGATACTTTGGGGGAGATTGCGTTACCAAATTGCATTAAAAAAGTTGTGGCTACGATCTTGGCGCGTGATTTTTTCTAAAAAAAGATTTGCGTTCCGGTTGCAGTCAGTGTAAAATACATGTGATTAACTATGTATAGATTGGAATAATTGTGATTTGTTATTTCAAAGAATGAGGATACTGGCATGAGTAATGATAAATCTGGTGAGCCGGAGCGTTGGTTTAGTCTGGAAGAAATAGCTCAGCATATGGGTGTTAGTAGGGATACGGTTCGTTCATGGATACGGAAAAATAGCATCCCGCATCACAGAATAGGCAGACAGTACAAATTCAAAATATCTGAAGTAGATGCTTGGGTCGAGAGTGGACAGAGTGCAAATGCGGATAAAGGACATTAATCTTGATGGTTTGGAGGATTCCATAAATGGCTACGGATGTAGGGAAGGAACAAGAGCGAGAAGAAATTCATCGTTCTGTGTGGGCTATTGCTGATGAATTGCGCGGTGCTATCGATGGCTGGGATTTCAAGAATTATGTTCTGGGAGCAATGTTTTATCGGTACATTTCTGAGAATTTGACGGCTTACATTAACAAGGGAGAAATTGAAGCTGGAGATAAGGATTTTAACTATGCGACGTTATCCGACGAGGAAGCAGAAGAAGCTCGTAATGACCTTGTGAAAGAAAAAGGATTTTTTATTCTTCCCAGTGAGCTTTTTGTCAACGTTCATAAGAAAGCTCCTAAAGACGCCAATCTAAATGAGACTTTGGAAAAAGCTTTTCGTCACATTGAGGAATCATCTCAAGGAAGTGACTTTGAAGACAGGTTTAAAGGCTTGTTTGATGATTTTGATGTGAATAGCAATAAACTTGGTAGTACGGTTGCTAAAAGAAATGAAAGGCTGGTTAAACTTTTAAACGGTATTGCTGAAATGAATCTTGGTTTTGCAGAAAGTCGGGATGTCGATGCAATTGGCGATGCCTATGAATATTTAATGTCCATGTATGCATCAAATGCTGGGAAATCGGGTGGCGAGTTTTTTACTCCTGCTGAAGTGTCGGAACTTCTAACAAAGCTTGGACTTGCTGGAAAGGATAAAGTTAATAAAGTATATGATCCAGCTTGTGGCAGTGGTTCATTGCTTTTAAAAGCTATAAAAATTCTTGGTATGGACGGTGTAAAAATCGGTTTTTTTGGACAAGAAATTAATGTTACTACTTATAATCTTTGTCGTATCAATATGTTCCTGCATGACCTTACCCCTGATAAATTTGATGTTGCTTGCGACGATACTCTGGTAAATCCTCATCCAGGTCATTTTGATGAAGAGCCTTTCGAGCTCATTGTTTCTAATCCTCCGTACTCTATCAAATGGGCGGGCGACAGTAATCCGCTTTTGATTAATGACCAACGTTTTTCTCCTGCCGGAGTCCTCGCCCCTAAAAGTAAGGCGGATATGGCGTTCATTATGCATTCTCTTGCTTGGCTTGCTCCAAACGGTACGGCGGCTATTGTATGTTTTCCAGGAATTATGTATCGTGGTGGAGCAGAGCAAAAAATTCGTCAGTATCTTGTGGATAACAATTTTATTGACTGCATTATCCAGTTGCCGCCTAATTTGTTTTTCGGCACGAGTATTGCAACCTGCGTCATGGTGATGAAAAGGGGTAAGACAGATAATAAAATTCTTTTCGTCGATGCCAGCAATGAATTCGTTAAGGTGACCAACAACAACAAATTGACTGCCGAAAACATCAGCAATATCGTTAATGCCTTTGTCGCCCGCGTAGACAAAGAATATTTTTGTAGATTGGTTTCCTATGACGAGGTTAAGGCGCAAAATTACAATCTTTCCGTCAGCACTTACGTTGAGCGAGAAGACAAGCGCGAGAAAATTGACATTGTAAAGCTTAACGCCGAAATAAAAAGAATCGTCGCTCGTGAACAAATCTTGCGCGACGAAATAGACAAAATTATCTTTGAGATTGAGGCTTGAAGACAATGAGTAAACTTAATGATTTGATTACGCGACTTTGTCCTAATGGTGTGGAATGGAAAAAACTTGGCGAAGTTATCAGTCTCTCTAAGGGTGTGCAATTTAATAAGTCTGATATGCAAGACGTAGGCACTTTTCCAGTTATAAACGGCGGAATAAATCCTTCGGGATACATCGAAAAATATAATCAGTCCGAAAATACGATTACCATTTCTCAGGGCGGCGCGTCTGCTGGTTATGTTAATTGGCTTTCGACAAAATTTTGGGCAGGCGCACATTGCTACATAGTTAAGCCTTTAGACAGTGTTATAAACCGATATATTTTTCATTTCTTGAAGTCTAAAGAAAAGAAATTGCAGGAATGTCAATACGGAGCAGGGATTCCAGCTTTAAGTAGGACTACTGTTGAAAGCCTCTTGATACCTGTTCCTCCTCTCGAAGTTCAGCGCGAGATAGTTCGAATCCTTGATGTCTTTACAGAGCTTACAGCAGAGCTTACAGCAGAGCTTACAGCAGAGCTTGTAGCTAGGAAGCAACAATACGAATATTATCGGGATTTGCTCTTGACATTTGATAC
>JAFQZB010000005.1 GCA_017406175.1 Selenomonadaceae bacterium
GAAATCAGCAAGAAGTTGAAGCCGCACAGTTGGCAAGTCTTACCAAAGCGATGGACAGTAGAACGAACGTTTGCTTGGCTCAATCACTCTCGTCGACTTAGCAAGGATTACGAGCTAACTGCGGCTTCAGCTGAAACTTTAATCAAAATTTCTCATATCCACACTTTACTCAAACGTTTGT
Source organism: Selenomonadaceae bacterium (assembly GCA_017406175.1). Classification (GTDB taxonomy): domain Bacteria; phylum Bacillota; class Negativicutes; order Selenomonadales; family Selenomonadaceae; genus Quinella. Next base: position 182 of record JAFQZB010000005.1, read on the forward strand.
GAACACATGTTCTTAACGTTGATTTTTGCTTTTTCGTCGTCCCACTCGAATTTCAAACTGCCAACTTCAAATTCTCCCATTGAAATCACCTCGCGATTGATTATATCATAAAAAATTAGCCCCGACAAGTCGTCAGGGCTTTTTATTTATTGAACTGCTGATTGTTCAAAGAATTTTTCTTCATGATTCATATTGTATGCTTTTTTCTCGAATAAATTTTTAGTTTCATACTTTTTAATCGAAATCATTTCACGCTTAAGATTTTTTCCGTCATTTTCCTCTAAATCATTGATAATTTCATTCAGAGACTCGCTAATTAAATCATATGCCTTACTCATTTTTATTTTTCTCCTTAAAATACTTTTCTAGACGTTCTATCAGCTGTTTGATTGAATTTCTTTCTGATTTACTCAAATTTTCCATTTCATTTTTAGCAAATACCATTACAAAGAATATTTTTTCGTAAATTTCAAAATCAACATAACAAATTCTTGCTGAATGAGACTTTCCACGACCTCCATAACCAAATCTCATCTTACGTAATCTACCTGTTCCTTTAATTACAGTTCCTATTTTTGGATTTTCAAGTAAAATCTGTTGTAAATCTTTTAAATCATCATCATTTAATCCAAGTGATGACCATTGCTCATCAAATTTCTTGCCGTGTATAAATTCTCTAATAATTTCACACATATAATCACCTCGCGATTGATTATAGCAAAAAAAATTAGCCCCGACAAGTCGTCAGGGCTTTTTTTATCCTAAATCAAGATATGTCGTCGTAGTTTCGCGCTTAATTGCCTGTTTTATCTTCCTAAAGTCTGATGTATCGCGGTCGCCGATTATTATGTTCTCGTTTCGCATAGAACTTTCTAAACTTTCAATTTCTGAAGAGGAAATATTGCTTTTAGGACTTCTTAACGTGATTGTGCGAGTGTCTCCGTCAATAAATACGCATTCAATATTCAAAACCGTAGAAGTTTTAATAATATCAGCCATTATATCACGCTCTCTTTCGTGATTTTCGTTAATCCAACGTAAGAATCGGTCGTTAAGGCTACCAACATTTGCGCGAATTGCAGTAATTTGTCATTTGTCGCCGTCGGATTGATGTAACTTATATTTATCGTGTTTTTTTTGTCATTTGCGGTTCGAGTGTCGATTTCTATGCTAACTTTAGCCACTATAGATTACCTCCTCTTCAATATTGACGATTTTGCAAGATTCAATCTTAATAACCGGCTCGCCATCGTCAGAAATGAACGTTTGATAGAAATTCGCGTATTCATTGTTAGCATTTGCGTTAATCGCTTGAATTTTAGCCCTTACTGACAACAAATCTTCATCAGCGACGCCCTCGAATGTAATATTTCGCGTAGAATCATCTTCAAAAAGCAAAGTGACGATAACATTATTAGTTAGCGACGACATTTTGATTCACCGTCCTTACTGCGTTCTCCGGGTCGTATTGATTTTGGAAATTCACGATAGAAAGGAGCTGATTGACGCCGCTGATTATGATATTTGCGTCCGAAATTTGCGCATTGACGCCGTGCAGGGTAAAAGTTTTGCCGTAAGACCTAAAATCATTCAAAGTCATCTTTCCGACCTTATCAGTTGTAAATTCATAGGTCATATTAACCACCTCGCCGCCATTTTAACTGATTAAGCCTTAAAAAGCAACTAAAAAAATTTTTTCAACTTGATTTTTCGATTTGAAGGCTTTATAATCTCGATGAAGTTAAAAAATAAGAAAGGAGAATCAATATGGCTAATGTCGGCAAGGATTTGGCTTTGATAAGTGCAGGTTCTTCTGAAAATTTTAACGCTATGACTATCATGTATGGCGCAGTCGGTATGATTTGGAGTAAAAATGCCTATTTCTCTTTCATTAAGCCCGAACGATACACTTTCAACTTCATTCAAGCTAACGAATACTTCACAGTTTCATATTTTCCTAAAGAATTTAACAAGATACATAAAATATTCGGCTTTAAGTCCGGCAGAGATATGGATAAAATCTCCGCGACCGGTATCACTCCAGAATTTCTCGACAATGCTATCACTTTTAAAGAAGCTAATGAATTTTTCATCTGTAAAAAGATTTACTTCAAGCAGATGGACAAGAATTTTGAGCCTGCAGACGTTGTAGCAAAATATTCTGACCCGAAAGATATAATTTACGGCGAATCGCACTACGCTCTTATCGGCGAGATTGAAAAACACATCATAAGATAATATTGGACGAAAAAATTCCCTTCGGCACATGTCGGAGGGTTTTTCGTTTGCCAAAACAAAATTTTTTTGCTAAGATGTTGTTGAGGTGATTATATGGAGAAATTTAATCCGAGTTACAGCTTAACAGAGTTCAAATCATCAAATTATTCAATTACAAAGACGGCAAAAATAACTGCAAGAGATTTATGATTTGATATGGAAGGAATTAACGAAGTTATATCTACAATGGAGCTGAAACATTTCTATAAGTCAATGACATCATATGCTAATCATAAAATTTGGCAAGATGTTTATCATGTTCCATACGGTGATTTAATTCTGTACATAAAATTTACTCAAAATGTTATTTCGGAGTTTACTTTACTTTCTTTTAAGGAGAAATGAGCATGAAAGAGACAAAAATACACCCGATAACAGGAGAAATTCTCTATAGAAACGTCAGACCAGCAGAATACACATATAAAGAGCAGAGAATAGTAGTTGACCAGCCTGGTTGGTATCCGCAAAGAGAAGATTATACTGATGACGATGTAATTTTAACGCAAGAAGACGCACGCGCTACTGATTATGCATTGGACATCATGAAAGAGCGTCATAAAAGATATTTAGCAGAACAAAATCAAGAAATAGGCAATGTAGCATTAGCATAAATAAAAAAAGCCCTTCGGCGTCATGTCGGAGGGTTTTTTCGTTGACACAGATAATTTTTTTGCTAAAATGTTGCTGAGGTGATTTTATGGAGAAATTTAATCCGAGTTATAGCTTAACAGAGTTCAAAAATTCAGATTTTGAAATAACAAGAGTCGCAGAAAGAACAGCAGCAAATTTAGGATTCAATAAAAAGGGAATTAAAGAAGTAATATCTACAATGGAGCTGAAACATTTCTATAAATCAATGACTTCATATGCAAATAACAAAATTTGGCAAGATGTTTATCATGTTCCATACGATGATTTAATTCTGTACATAAAATTTACGCAAAATATTATTTCGGAATTTACTTTACTGTCTTTTAAGGAGAAATGAGCATGAAAGATATAAAAATACACCCGATAACAGGAAAAATCCTACGTCGCGATGTTAGACCAATGGAATACACCTACAAAGAACAAAAAATAGTAGTAGAACAGCCCGGTTGGTACTCTGAAGACGATGACGAAGATGCAATTCTTTCGCAAGACGATATGGCGGCAGGAGATTATGCATTATTGATAATGAAAGAGCGTCATAAAAGATATTTGGCAGAACAAAATAAAGAAATAGATAATGTAGCACTAGCATAAATAAAAAAGCCCTTCGGCGACGTGTCGGAGGGTTTTTTCATTAAAAATTTTACTTGACAGTCCGTTTTTTTTTTATAATGTTCGCGCCAATATTCCTAGCAAATATCAACTGTCTGGCGAGAAAATCCCGTCTTCAATCTACGTAAGTGGCGGGATTTTTTCGTTTGAGCAAAAAAAATTATCCCCGACGATTAATCGGAGATTTTTTGCTTATTTTCTATTTTTTAGGTACTCAATATAGAGTTTTCCAAAAATTTCTATGCTGTCAAGTACAGGTTTGAACTTTTGACCCAATTCACTTAGCGAATATTCTACTCGCGGCGGTACTTCAGGATATATTTTTCGTTTTATAAGCCCTTCTTCCTCTAAAATCTTTAATTGCTTTGATAATGTCGTCTGACTTATTCCAAATTCCCTTTGTAACTCGCTGAATCGCTTTTTTCCGCAGTTTAGTTCATTCAAAATCGGAATCAGCCATTTTCCTAGCAATAATTGTTGTGTTGTTGCGAATGGACATATTCCGAATAATTTTTTCTCTACCAAATCGCTTTTTTTCATTCGTCACACTCCAAAAGTTACATAAAAAGCACTTTGTACCATAAAAAATACGTCTTGTAATTATTTTAGCAATAATTTATACTTCAAGCAAGTTAAAACAAGGAGGAAAATTCAAATGAAAATTGCAGTTGTAGCAGCGGGTGGTAAATCCGGTAGAAAAATCGTTGCGGAGGCAAATTCTCGCGGAATTAACGTTACTGCTTTCGTTCGCAAGTCTTCAGAGATTATCGGCGCATCTAAAGTTGTCATTAAGGATATTTTCGCGCTTGAAAAAGTTGATTTGGCTAATTTTGATGCAGTTGTAGACGCGTTCGGCGCGTGGACTCCCGAAACTCTTCCTTTGCACACCGCAACGAGTCAGCATCTCTGCAATCTGCTTAGCGGCTCGGAAACTCGGCTTTTGATTGTCGGCGGCGCGGGCAGTCTTTACGTTGATAAGGAACACACCACGCAACTTTTCCAAACGCCCGATTTCCCCGCTGATTATGTTCCGACCGCGCAGGCTCAAGCAAAGGAACTCGACGAACTCCGCAAACGTGACGACGTTAAATGGACGTTCGTTAGTCCTGCGTGCGATTTTCAACCCGATGGCGAGCGAACAGGCAAATATATCCTCGGCGGCGAAGATTTAATCTTAAATTCAGCCGGCGAAAGCGTTATAAGCTATTCCGATTACGCGATTGCAGTTGTAGACGAAATTTTAAGCGGAAATAACATTCAAAAGCGTATCAGCGTTGTTAAGGCATAAATAATTGATATTCAAGCAAAAAAAATTATCCCCGACGATTAATCGGGGATTTTTTTCTGTGAACGCTCAAGTAAGGCAGAAAAAATCGGTTCGCCGCCGCACAAGTCCGAAATCATGAACGAAACGCCCGAAATTATTATCAAGCTAAATAAATGTTCAAATTGCCCCGTCAGCTCCAATATTAAAATACTTCCGGTTATCGGAGCCTTGATTACTGCCGCGAAAAATGCCGCCATGCCGAAGATTATAAAAAGCGTCGTCCAATCCGCTGTAAAAAAATGCAATGAATTGCCAACGCGAGCAAAAATATTCCCGATTAACGCTCCGATGACTAAAACCGGCAAAAATAATCCGCCAGGCGCGTTCGTACCGAAGCAAATCAGCGTATAAAAGACTTTTCCAGCCAATAAAATTATCAGCAAGCTCACGGCGTGCCGAGTAATTAACATTTCGTCGACTAAAACATTTCCACAACCTAAAATTTGCGGCAATTTTATTCCGATAGGTATTGCGAGCAGTAACGGGATAGCAAATCGCTTTACGCCGAAGATTTTTAATCGGTCGTAGGTGTTCAAGGATAAAATCAACGCTTTGTAAAAAATTGCGCCCGCTACGCCGCAAATTATGCCGAGCAAGATAAAAAGTGCGATATATTTCAAAGGAGCCGCGCTCACAGCCGCAATCATATCCAAATTTGGGACGATTATAACGGATTGGACGTTAAGCGGGGTTGCGGTGATAGTTTCAAAGACTGGACGCACGCCGAAGACGATTTTAACGATAAAAGACGCCATAACAGCCGCCGTGACTGCCGCGATTAAAATTTCTTGCGAAAACTTCTTGCGGAGGTCTTCAATACAAAAAATTACTCCGGCGAGAGGCGCATTAAAGATTGCGGCTAAACCTGCGCCCGCGCCCGCCGTCAAAAGGAATTTACCTTCAACTGCGGCATGATGACGATTGCCGGCGTAGATTATTTTGCTAAAAAAGTTGCCGACAGCCGCTCCGAATTGCACGCTGATACCTGCGCGCCCCAAACTCATGCCAGCACCGATTGCTGAGACCGTCGCGAAGAATTTTACCGCCAATAATCGGAATGGATTAATCATTTGCGTTCGACCTTGCAAAATACTTTTTATTTGAGGAATTCCGCTTCCCGCGACCTGTGAATCGAAATTTATAGCCTTCGACAAGCCCGCCGCCAATAAAATCATCACGCCGACGGCTAAAAGGACTCTTCCTAAGCTGTTGACGTTAAAAAAAATAATCGGGCGATAAATATCGGCTTCATCGAGTAAAAATCTTAAAGCCGCCACGATTACGCCCGTAAATACTCCTACGACTGCGCCTTCAAGGAATAATCTGACGCGCAGAAGTCTTCTTGTACTAAACATCGGCTTAAAATGGCGGACGACGCATACCGCCCATGCCGCCTCCTTGAATATTCGTAGTTTTAGCCGCTTCATACGTTATTGAAATGTCATCGCCGGGATTTAAATTGCCGCCAGTGATTTCTACGAACTCTTCGCCGTAAAGACCGACCGTGATATAAATTTTTTCGGCAATTTCCTTGCCTTGAGCGTCTTTAGTGATTTTTTCGACGTAAGAGCCTTTCGAGTCGGTTTTTAGGGCGTCAATCGGCACGCACAAGGCATTTTGGACTTTTCCGACGATAATATCAAGCCGAGCAGTCATCGCGGGCAATAAAAGGTTTTCATCGTCCGGAGCACTGAAAGTCACGTAGTAATAGATAACGGCGTTGCTTGAGGAGCTTGAACTGCTACTTGAAGAGCTTGTATCCCACGAATTAGCGGTATCAGTCTGGGAAATTTTCATAACTTCGGCGCGAAAAGTCTTATCAGGGTAAGCATCGACGGTAAAAGTAGCAGATTCGCCGATTTTTATGCTTCCAATGTCAGTTTCGTCGACTTTAGCCTTAACGAGCTTTTCGCTAAGGTCAGCAATGCGCATAATGACAGTTGGATTGTTTGAACCTTGCACAGCCATAGTTCCAGGGGTTTTTGGTTCGCCGACGACGACGCCATCCATAGGAGCGGTTATAACTGTCTGATTAACGTTGTCTTCGGCTAATTCGACGGCTGATTTTGCCCTATCGTACTCATATTGGGCGTCTTGGAGTTCTTGAAGAGATTTCGCGCCGATTTTGTAAAGTTTATCCGTCCGTTCGAGTTTTTGGCGTGCATTTGTCAAAGTGAAGTTCGCTTGGTCGAGTTGGGCTTGATAATCCTTGCCGTCGAGGATTGCGACGATTTGACCTTCGGTTACGTGGTCATTTTCC
>JAFQZB010000058.1 GCA_017406175.1 Selenomonadaceae bacterium
AAACCATAAATGTCGTCGATAGTGGCGGAAATATCGCGCTGACTCATACCGCGAGCGTACATCGCCAGAACTTTATTTTCGATGTCGGACACGTCGCGCTTGTGCTTGGGCAGGATTATCGAGTCGAAGGAGGCTTGACGAATATCAAAAAAATGGATTGTGCTCTCTTACTTACACAATCCATTTTACACTACCAATTATAGACCTAATATCCTAAACATCTGGCACACAATCAAAATCGCTTATCGGCTCTCCTCCAAATTCGTCTTCACCAAAATGATTAAACATTGCACAATACGTAAATGGTATTTCCGCTCCTATCTGCCCATTACGATGTTTCAGTATAACCGCCTGCATATCCCGATTCAGTTTGGACTTGAGCTTGCGGACTTTTTTCTCCTGCTGTCCTTGCTTTCCTTTTGAGCCGTCGACTATTGAGTCCATCGCTGCCATCTGCAACCCTATGCAAACGTCCGACGTGTATTCTATCGCGCCAGATTCTTTTATCGACACCATGCTGATTATATCCGAGTAGCTCGTCCGATTCATTGACGCCAACGCTATCACTGGTATTTTATAGTCTCGCGACAACTGTTTCAACCGCAAAACATTATAATCCACTACTTGCTTATCAGTCATGTGCGGGTCGTGCGCCTTCAATATCTGCAAATAATCCACGAATACTACCGGCAACGTGTCCAACTCGTACTCGTACCTTTCAACGACACGCCTAATATCATCAGCGTCTATCGAGCCGACTCCGCAAATAGTTCGCAAGTACAAGCCTACTTCCTCGAATTGTCGCCTTGCCTCCGGTACCGTCTTTTTTTCTTGAATCAGCGAGTGCACCGTCTTTGCCTTACTCGTCGTGCCGTACAACTCATATGAAAGCCGACTTATGTGACGTTCGTAGATTTCTTCCTCGCCCATTTCCAGCGAGATATACAATACGTCTTTCTGTTGACGCGCTATCTGATACGCCATCTGCAACGCGAATGCCGTCTTACCCGTGCCCGTCGCTCCTGGTATCACGTACAATCCTTCGTACAAGCCGCCTTCCAACGCTTTATCAAGACTTTTCCAGCCTGTCGGAATTGCGTCGTGAGCATTTGCTATGCTAATTTCCCATTTCGCGACCTTCGCCGAATCTGACAACGTACGACGTGCCTCTCGTTTCTTTTCCTCTATCCGTTGAGAAATATTTTTTACGCCAGCAATAAAATCCTCACGACTTCTAACCAAACTTTCATTCTGGTCTTTACATCCTTCCAATACCAAACTCAGCGAATAATATCTGACTTGCATTTTTTGCAAACCCGTCATCAATTTTTTCACCGCCGTCCTACCCGCTTCATCTGTGTCCAAATCTATCACCAACGGCTTTTTCGGACGTACTCCGCTTTCCTTAAGCCAACTCAATAACTTGTCCACATTTGTTGTCGTACCCAATGCTATCGCGTCGTTGCCTGCCTCGATTACCGAAAGCGCATCAAACTCGCCTTCCACAACGACGACATTCTGTTCCGACGTCCGCAATACTTCAACGTTGAAAATATTACTCTTACCCGCCTTCAACTTCGGCATTTTATTTTTAGGGTCGACCGCTCGCGCCACATACGATTCCGCGCCAGTCGCAATTATCATTCTATCCGACGGAATTATCTTCTTGTCACCAGACACTAATCGCAACTTCGGATGCACCCAGCTTTTGATAAATCCACAACCGTAACGCAATGCTACCTCTTTGGAAATTCCTCGCCTTTGAAAAAAGAAGTTCCCAACTTCTTTCCTCAAATTCTCTCGCCCTACTTCTATATCTTCCACTATCAAATTTGTTACCTTCAGTTCGTCCGCTACTTCTTCTACCGTTTTCGTCTTCGACGGCGCAACTTTCCCCGTTCCGGTCGAATAATATTCTCGCGTATCCAAGCCATACATCTTCAGCACTTCCGAGATTGCCTCTGCGTTCGACAAATTATGCTCCGCCGCGTAAAAGTTTATCACGTCTCCACTTGTTCCGCACTTAAAACATTTATAGCGAAAACTTTGCCCCCTTATCGGTTTTACTCCCGTGCCGTCTGACCCACTTCCATTTTCGCACACAGGACATATATAACCGCCCTTTCGCGCCTCCTGCGTGAAATACACTTCCGGATGTTCGTGGATATACCTTATCTTTTCCTCTAACATTTTTCCACCTCCGACAAATTTACCTTGAAAACTATCTTATGAAAAGCTTGCCCCATCTTTACAAAGCCCCAAGAACTTATCAGCCCGACCTTTTGCCAATAACCGAACATCACACTAACCGTATCACGGATTATTTTCTTCTTTTTGCGAGTCGTCACATCTAAGCCTAAATCCTTAAAGAACGTTTCAAATAATATTCCCGTGTTCAAGTAATGGTTGCTCTTATTTTTTATCAGCGAGAACTTCGTAAGAAAATAATTGGCAATCAATGCATTCTGAATTGTTTTCCGACACGGCAACGCCATATAATGCGCCGACCACGACGTTATCTGATTTAACTTCTCTGCGTACATAAATATCGGAGACTTCCTATTCAACTTGTACACCGGAAATTTTCTTTCCCGTGTCTCGTTTTCAAAGTCAACGATACTCATATCAAGAAGATTTTCCCGAAGAGCCACTGGTCTATATCTTTCTCCTCGCACTGTAATTGCTTTACTGTTACCCAAGTTATCCCGCAAATCGAAGGTCAATTTCATCCAACTCAGTCGTTCCAGTCGCTTTTCCACAAATTCTACTATCTCGTCTTGAAAATGGTCGGCGACGTTCCCAAATATATGTTGCAAAATCCTGCGAGAGCTAAATGTAGGCTTTGCACCCACTGGATAACTACCATCACTATCTGCCACCACGTTTCGAGTTATCGAATAAAGAGCATTCAGTATCAACTCATCCGTTACGTCAAATCGCCCACTAAACGAAACTTTCTCATCCGCATAATCCAACCGTGCAAATATGAACAACGTACGACCTTTATCAAACGCCGTTTTGAAACCACAACCCACATCCGCCACTTGTAATTTTCTCATTAGTTTCGTCACTCCACTGAAATGTTGACTCGGCAAAACGTCTACCAATCTGGGCATAACTACGCTATCAACAACAGGACACATCAAATTATCCGTCGCAGACTGAGCAACAACTACACCCGTACCAATAACAACCGCTTTATCCTTGAATCTTTTAAGCTGACCTTCAGAGTAAAAAACCGAATTATTCTTTCCAAACTTTTCTGGAATAAGTTTACCAGACTTGCGTAGCCTCTTCAAAGTATCAATACTAATTTTAAGAAACTTAGCGGCTTCTCTCCTTGAGTAAAATTTTTCATCAGTCATAAAGTACTGTAACACTTCCTTTCGACTTTCTGATTGATTTTAAAAGTAATACCCTAAAACTTGAAATGATTATAGCTTTAAAGATTATTTTGTCAATGCTATAATTTCATTTAAAAATGCCCGTGCCAAACAAAGACAGACTACAGCTCGCCGATAGTTGCACCGACAACCACGCGACGCCGCCACGAAGATTTTGCTAGCTTACCTTAGATGCAATTTACTATTGCTTGACGCTTGCACATTCGTGCTTCGCTACAATAGCAAATTGCATAATCCTAAAACTTGAAGTCTATCATTCCTTTGAAAAAAGAAGGTTTGTTTTATAGAAAGGAGGTTCTCACATGTCTAAAGCCGCTGGTACTTTCAGAAAAGCCACTCATCCATCTGGAGACAAATATCAAGTTTCCGTTTACCTTAATCGCAGAGAAGCAGAAGCTGTTAAAGCTATTTCTCTTGCTAAGGATCTCAGCATAAGCTCAGTCGTAGCTAATTTGGTACAAGAAAGCCTATCGAACGAGAAGTATCGAACAGCAATTCAGGCATATCAGCAATTTAAAGAAGCAGTAGAATGAACAGCAACTTTCTTTTTTCAAAGGTAACTTTTCCTTAGAAAAGAAAAGTTGCTGTTTTTTTTGCAAACAGGCGGCTTTGAGTTTTTTTCTTTGTAAGCGGGGCGGCACTTAAAGAGCCGCCCACGCGCTATAGAATCTTATGATTCTTATACGTTTCGGGTTTTGGCGAAAAAATCGCATTACCACTAGGCAAAAATGCCCTTTCAAGTGGGTGCAAGCGTGCCTTGTACTCGGTAACCCCGTTCCTTGTGCTCGGTTTAAGCGTTTCTAGTACTCGGTAAGCCGGTGCAAATGGCGTTCTGACGCGCTCAAAAAGGGTAGTCAAATAGTCAAAGTGGGTGCAAATGGCTTAGTGACGCCATTTGTAAGTGGGTGCAATTTTGTTGAATCATTGAATGTCTGAATTTGGAGAATGGCGTCAGAATGCGATTCTAAGTGGGTGCAAGCGTTTCTTCAAGTGGGTGCAAGCGTTTCTTCAAGTGGGTGCAAGCGTTTCTTCAAGTGGGTGCAAGCGTTTCTTCAAGTGGGTGCAAATAATTGGAGCATTAGCTATCTGCTGTAGGTTTCGATTTTGTTTCGGATTTCATCTTTTTCGAGTTCGGAGAGAAGTTCCCAGTCAATTAAGTCCCAGTCAATGTCAGGGACACGAGAAAGTCGTAATGGGACGATGCCAAGTTCGTCAGGTTTTGAGTAGTTGGTGTCTTCGGGCTTAGGTTTTTTCCACGACGGCGGCGGAGTAGTGGGTTGGAAGTTTTTCTTGCGTTGAAGGATAGCGGAGTGAATTACGTTGGACACATATTTTGGGACATTGTCGATACCAGTTTTTTTAATGAAATCATGCATAATGTTTTCTGTTTGTTTGTAGTTGCCATGAGTGGCGAGAAAAACGCGAAGAGTAGCGTGATTGACATCATGACAATAAGCGGAGAAAGTTTTTTGCCAGAAATCAATAGAGGAATCGACGTGTTCGCGCCAGAGTTCAGGAACGTCAGTGTAGTGTTCAGTTTCTGCTTCGAGTATGTTGAGTTGATGCTGTAGATAATCGCAAGTGGACTGAGCAATGTCTTTTTCGCGTTGAAGTTTTTGATTTTGTTCCAGAAGGACATGATTGAGAGCCATAGCCTTAGCTCCGTCTTGAGAGATTTGGCGTAGTTCGATGAAGTCATTGGTAGGAAGTTCAGTGTTGTTTTTGTCTTCGGATTTGAAAATAAAGCCGGTAGAAGAGTAGTGAGCGTTAGAGTTGATTTTCTCGATGTTAGCTTGAGTAAGGTGAGCTGAATTAAGGTCATGAGTGTATTGAAGAATTTCTTGTTTAGCTCGTTGAGCTTTGAATTGATTGAGTTCGAGGTAGTTGCGAGCGTGATGTTCGCCGCGTTCAAGTCCGTAGAGTTGAGATACCTCGCGATGAAAGTCAGTTTGTAATTTTTCAAGAGATTTGGGGTTGAAAACATCACGAGCAGAGAGCCGCCCGTCAGGAGTGACGGGAATGATGCCGATATGTGTGTGAGGATTGGATTCGTCCAAGTGGCAATGGCAGTACACGACATTTTCTTTTCCATAGCGGTTTTGGAAGAAATGGAGAGCGTCTGTAAAGTATTGTTCCCGTTTGTCTGCGCTGAGTTGGAGCATAAAATCAGCAGATGCACCGATGATAATGTCTTCGAGACCGACAGCGTCAGTACGAGGTTTTCGTTTTAGGTTTAGTTGTTTGATACGTAGTCGGACGTCGCTAATTAAATTTTGAGGTGATAAGTTTTCGATGGAGTGATTGAGATGAGAGCGAGTCAGGTCGATATCGGGATTGGTTTTGACGTGGTCACGGTCGAGCAGATGATGACGAATGCCAGCAAGTCCGTTGAGTTTAACTTTGCCGGCATGAAGTTGTTGATAGCTCATAAAAAATACCTCCTTCGTGCCATATTGTGGCACAAAAGGAGGCTTACAAATTCTTATCTTTTTGCATTTTTTGTTGGGCGGTTGTGAAAGGCAGAACCTATTTGTGCCCGAATTGGGCACATTTGGTTAGGCGAAATAATGTGGCGTGTATTGGAGAGAATTTGTTTAGGTGTTAATTCGTTGATTTTTGCTCTTCATTTTTGGGGAAATGTATACCCCCCGCTATGCATTCCTGCGGAATGAGCGGGCTCTGCGAGGCAAAAAAAAGTGTACTCGAATTGGGTACGGATTGTTGCGAGAGAAATTTGTTTCATATAGAATTATTAAGAAGAATTTTTTAGGAGTGTGGATAATTTGCAGATTTTGAATCTCAATCGGATGAATGATGCCCTGTTTAAAAATGTTTTCGCTCAAAATAGTGATATAACTTTGTCGCTAATAAATTCTGTTTTTGAATTTCAAGGTTCAGCGTTAATTTCAGATATTGAATTTATAGACAGGAATTTGGATGCAGAAGAAGACGACGGAAAAGAATCGCGACTGGATTTGTTGGGACGTTCCTCCGACGGTACTATTGTCAATTTAGAAATTCAAGTTGCTAAGCAAGGCTATATGGGAAGACGTTCCCTTTATTATTGGTCGCGATTGTACAATGAATTGAAGAGCGGAGAAGGGTACACCGAGTTGAAACGTACCGTTGCAATCAATATTTTGGACTTTAATTTGTTTGATAGGAAAAAATATCCGAGTTATCACAGTTGTTTCGGAGTTTATGACATTAAGACCGGTAATCAATTAACGTCGGATTGTGAGTTACATTTTTTAGAATTGCCGAAATGGAATTTGAAGAAGGTTAAGGAAACCAATCGTCTGGAACGTTGGCTTTCTTATTTCTCCAAGAAAACTGCGTTAAAAGAATTGGAGGAGATAGCAATGCTCGAACCCGCCATTAAGAAAGCTTTTGAGGCTGAAACCATTTTTACGCAAGATGAGATTAACCGTCGCAGATACGAATTGCGCGAGAAGAGTCAGCGCGACCGGATTGCTCAAATCAACTATGCGGTCAACCAAGCAGTCGCTCAAGAGCGTGAAAAATACGTCCAAGAAGAAGAAAGTCGCGTAGTAAAGTGGATTATAAAAGGAAAGGCATTCAGTGACATTATGGATTTTACTTCCCTTACGCCAGAGCGCGTGCAGCAACTGTTTGATGAAAATCGTCCTTAAAATTTTTTATCAAAGTTACGATACACTAGAAAATTAGCAAAGGCAGGTTGATTGAAATGAACGATTTAATCATTGGACAAGCTAATCTATCAAATTTTCTCTCGCCAGCTGTCTCAAAATCAAAAAGTATCGGTACGAGTTATAAATCCATTCTTGCTGATGAATTGAAATCCGAAAAGACATTATCGACTATGTACAATGAAACTATTACAAAATATTTCGGTCAATCTTCGCAAATTTATTATCACGTTATGGACGCATCGGGCATTTCGAGAGAAAATTGGACTCACAATGACTTTCCTTACGAAAAATTCCTTGAGAATCAAGTAGACGAATCAGTTTTGAATTGGAAACCGTCGCGAGTAAATCCGTCTCAATTAAATTCTGAAGTACAAAGCAAATTAACCGCTACTCTCGGCAAACATACAATCGTTATTCCGCCGGAACTGGAAGAAAAATTGGAGACCGATTCTAATCTCAGAGAAAAAGTCATATCGAACGTTGAAAAACTGTATAATTTTCATTTGCAACCGCCGACTTTCAAAATGCCTGGCGTAAAAGAATACGGAACAAAAATTTTCGGCTCTGTGACCATATTAAACGCCAAAGGCGAAGTAGAAAACTGCGTTGTAACGAGTGGCGGCACGATAATGGGTCCTGATGAAGAGACATTACGAGAAATCGAATTGGAACGCATAAAAAAATTGAAACGTAAAGAGCTAAACGCCGAATTATTGGAACAGGCGCGAATAGAATACATCATGACGCGAGATTCACTCATAATCTGAAAAAAGTAATCGAAAAACCACCGTACCAAAAAAGCACGGTGGTTTTTTACCGAATTATAGGGCAGTGTCAGGAGTTTTGTGTAATTAGGATTGTTGATTTGACGCCTTTCTTTCAAAGAAAAATCTTTCGAGTGCCTTGAAAGAAAACGAATCGCGTAATGGCGCATTTCTTCTACCACGAATTTTTCCTTTCACCAACTCACCAAAAGTTGGCGTTTTTAGGCGGTTTGCTATTTACACAAAATCGCTGACACAATCAACGCTTTTCCAACGCATGAAAGAATTTCGTCACATCGCAATCAGATTCGACAAGCTCGATATTTGTTTCTTGAATTTCATTTTTCTTGCCGCTTTTATTCGCCATCTTTAATTTACCAACACACCCTAAGAAGAAGAACAGCTATAAAAAAACATATAACATCATAACCAGAAAATTTATCTGTCAAAGATAGAAAAACCGCTATTAGTGCTATCGAGCATGCTGCAGTCCCACTAATAAAGAGTCCTGCCCTTACTGATACATAATCAGCATAAGATTTATTGTATATTTCCTTGAACAAAATTTCCTGTTCAAAAGCATTGTCTAGGATCTTGGTTACACGTGAATCATAAATTTTTTTAAAATCCTTATATGCCTCTTCTCTGCTGTATGGAATCTGAAATGGTATCATTGAAAACATAACTCAGGCGTGTTTCACTGGCACCTATCCGAGGTTGACACCTTATTGTGGGCAACCAAGGTCGATGAAGCCCGTCATTACAGGCTTCATCGACTTGAAAACCTTCAAAAGAGTGTCAACCTGCTTTGAGAACTTTTGAAACACGCCATAACTCATACCCCTCATAATACATTTTAATTATAGTATATAATTGAAAAATACAACTTTTACGCATACATTTACAAATTTGCTCTTATTTGATTGAACATATACGTAAAAGAACGTAAAAGAAGGAGTGTGAACGTAAATGACTTTCGACAAGGAGATTTTAACTGTTCCGGAGGTTTCTTATTTTTTAGCTTGCAGTCAACAGACCATTTACAACCTTATATATCTGGGCAAGTTGGAAGCTTACAAAGACGCAGGACAAAACGGACGAAGAGGACGAAATTGGAAAATCACTGCCTTTTCCGTTGATTTGTACCTGCGTTCAATGATAAACGAATATGCACCCAAAACGTCTCAGGCGACCTTTGAGAAAAAATTTGTCTCCTAATCTCTCGACTTAACAACCGTACGTAAAAATTTTTTGACTAGGAGGTTGCATTATGAACACTTACGACAGCGAGATTATGAACATGGAAGAGCTTTGTGAATGTTTGCTAATAGGACGTACTACTGCCTCTCGACTTCTAAACTCCGGCGCAATTAAAGCCTTCAAAATCAACAGGATTTGGAAGATTCCAAGAGGGAGCGTCATTGACTACATAAAAGAGAAGGCTGGCATTGTTCCTTACCAACCACCTAACTTTTTTGTCCAGACCGATTGAATAAAAATTTTTCATATAGGTCTCTCAAAAAAATTTTTTGGGAAAAATGAAGCACCTATCGTCACCGCAAATTATCCTTAGTCTTAAACAAGTGATAAGCTAATTTTTCTATCGGCTTTACTTGCGACGTAAAAAGCTACCGAGCTCAAAGATCCCGGTAGCTTTTGCTTAATCATATTGATAAGGTTAAGAAACATAAGCCAAAGGAAGACAATTTCTGTCATTGGAATAGACTTTTATCAATCCTAAGGAGTAAGAACCGAGAATTTCATTCACCGCTTTCTTATAGTGCCAAAGAGAATAATTCTGTCGGTACAGCTCACCATCAACGCTAACATAGTTTAAAAGATAATGGCAGTGCTTTTTATCGGTGTTCAAGTAATGAATCGCGCCAAAGACCTGCCGACGATCTACAATCAACACCTGTCCAATTTCTATGGCTATTTGCCGAAGAAGACTAAGGGACAAGTTGATTCCTACATCGAAAGCAAAAATAACTTGCACATACGGATGGACGAGATTATCGTAGAAATAGAGTCTCTGGACGAACTCCATTTCCAAGGCGGCATGAAGAGGATTACAGCCGATAGCGAAAATCCCATCCTCCGTTGTTTTACTTCTGTCCGTCAGATATAAAATCATGTCCTCCAACGAACGAGGCGTTCTAGGCTCAAATTTTAGTATGGACACAATCATCACCGCTTTTCAAAAGCGCATTGATATGAGCAATGCCAGCACTTACAATATCACGCAGTTCTTGTACTTTTACAGCTGGATACTTTTCCAACTCATTGAGTTTACAATTAAGGTTATATAGTTCGTTGGCGAGATTTGTAGAATCAAGAGTAATGATTTTCCCGTCCTCTGCCATCTTCAGTATGTACTTGGACAAGGACAAGCCCAAAGAATTAGCGTTGGACTTGATTTGAGCTTTCTGTCGTTCAGAGACTCTTAATTGAATGCGGTCTTGTTTCTTACCTTTGTACTTCATATTTATCACTCCCATGAGATTATTAATTGTATGTACACACAAATGTCAAAAGATAATGTATGCTCCCCCCCCCAAGGTAGTAATCTGTGAGCACGCAATAATTCTTTGTCCTCTCGTCCGCTTGTCCACCGATTTTTTAAGGCGTGCTACGCAATTTTCGAGCAGAAGAAATTTTCCTTAGAATTATTCAGGCTTGTCCGCCAATTAAAGGACGAAAGACCTCAAAATCGTCCGCTAACCTACTTTTTGCCGATAAAAGCTGCTCATATCGCGCTTGAAGGCTATCTTATTTTTTGGAGGACACAGCGGACGAAATGGACAACAAAAAAGGCACGACTTTCAATCGTCGTGCCTTTTGTCACTTATAAAATTTATACGCGTTTAACTTACGGGCGATGGCGGCATTAATTCGGGGTAGGTTGGTTCCATGCCGGAAGGGAAATTATTGGCGGGGTTGCTCCCCAAGAAATTTACCGGCACTGCCATATCAAGCGGGACATCATTCAGATACTGAATTGGCGTACAAATGTATGCGATGCGTGGGAAAATACGCCGTAAAAAGAACCAATTAACGTACCATTTTGCATCATCAATATTAGTGAACTCCTTCAGCATGGTTGGGTGAAAGTACGCAAGGAAATCACTTACCGACTCTACACCCGTGAAAATTCCTACGTATCCTTCCGTAATAACAGCGAAAAATCTGTTCGTCGGAACACTTTCAACAAAATTTGGCTCATGATAAGCTTTATACATTAAATCTTCCATATTAGGTATTATCGGCATGATATATCGCTGGTACTGATTTTTTCGCTCAACATATGTTTGTGTCGCCCAAATATATGCGTCCTGCGAATTAAATCGTTCCAAAAGTTCAATATCAGCGTTGTGTTGCATTAGGAATTTAACGTTCGCAATTCCCATCGGCAGTGCAATTCCGCCTCGATATATCATACCATAAAATGATTTAGTCATTTTTATCTCCTCCATATTAATTTTCATTCAAAATTTTTTCAACCGCATTTAAATTCAAGACTAGGGGTTATTGGTAAAGTCAAGTAAAAGAAAAACACAAGCAATGATAAAATGAATTTGAAAGTAGGTCTTGCTTATGTCAAATTCATTTTACCACAAAGATTTAACTGACGCGCAATGGAACAGAATAAAATTTGTGTTTGAGAAGCAA
>JAFQZB010000006.1 GCA_017406175.1 Selenomonadaceae bacterium
CTTTTCGCGGGCGTCCTTAGGCTTGTTGTTAGCGTTGCCAGAAATGAAACTGGCTTCGTGCAAAAAATCATAGTACGCCGTTTGAAGCTCGTTATTGCCGTTCCAGACTTTGCCGGCGTTTTCTTTCAATGCCCAGAAATCGCGCAGCAGAGCAAGTTGCTGTTCAATTTTCTTGTTGAAATTTTTTGTGCGGAAGCTGGTCGTGCCCAAGCTCCAATAAAAGCTTTTGTATTGCAGATTCAAGTTGCGTCACCGACCTTGCTCACATCGTAGTTGACGACGAGGACTTCATCACTTTCCGAAGTCTTGTCTGACTTGTGGTAATTGGAATTTGCGTAGCTGTGTTTCAAGTGGACGACGTTGTAAGATTCGGCGTTCCTTTCAAGCCAAGTCGCCAAGACGCCATTTTTTTTGCCCTTGCTGCTGAGTACGTTGGAGAGAGCGAACTTTATTCCTCGCATGTGGATTGAGTCCAAAAAATTCAGCAGGTCGCGTTCGTCGCGTTCGTTCCAGCCGTCATTTTCGTTGTAAGTCGCGCAGGTAATCAGGTAGGGCGGGTCGGCGTAGACAAAATTTTTCTCGGAAAGCGTCGTGACATCAAATCGGCGGAAGTCGTTGTAGATGAACTGACAATTCGTCGAGTGAATGCGGTCAATGAATGCGTCGAGCTTCGAGTGAATCCGCGAATTGAAATCCCGCTTGCCAACGGGCAGGTTAAATTCTCCGGCAGAGTTGAAGCGAATCTGGTTGTTGAAAGCGTAGACTATGATGACGTACATCATCACGTAGTAGCGGTAATCGATGACGGCACATTTATTGAAATCATCGCGCAGACGATTGAAGGCGTCGCGATTGTAAGCACCGAGCCCGACACTGCTTTCGCAACCGTAAAACTCGTAACCGTCGCGGCTGACCAAAGAAAGTCCGTACTCCGCAATGATGTCGTAAATCCACTCGAATATTGCTTCTTTCTCAAGGTGCTGAAAAGTTTGGTAGAGATATATCAAATGCTCGTCGCGGTCGATGAAAATCGTCTCGTTGCAATCGACGTTTATTCCGACATTGCAGCCGCCGCAAAAAAAATCAAAGAAGCGGTCGACATTCTTGGGAAATAGCGGCAATATCTGCGGGAGCAATTTGAATTTGCCGCCGGTGTAGTTCAGCGGAGATTGAATCATAGCTAATTCCTCCGACGAACTTTGCAAAGGAAGAGACGTTCTTCATTTCCGCGAATGTCCGATTTGCCTGTCGTGAACGGCTTATATTTCTTGGCGAAAACTTCAACGTCGCCTTTGGCATTCAGGATTCGGAAAAGGTCTTCGTCCGCGATACGAGCGTTGGAACGGGCGTTGCCTTTGTTAGCCATGTTGTTGTAGGAAAACAAAATGTATTTAGCGTCGCAATGTTGAATCAAATCTTCAAAGGCGTCGGTTGCCTTCGAGGTGCAATAAAGGCTTTTGAGCCCAGCACGATTCATTTTGCGAGCGACTCCGTGCACGGGCGGCTTTTGCCAACGAGCGACGTTTTCCAAAAGGTGATAGGTGTCGGAGTATTGGCGCGAGTTATACGGCGGGTCAATGTAAATCAAGTCCGCTTCAATTCGTCGGACGAGTTCATTGGAGTCCTCGTTGAAGCAACAATTCTGTCGATTATTCTCTGCCGGAACATTCAACACAGGCAAGATCAGTCGTCGTTCAAAAGTTGCTCCGTGCCGCCAAGCGTCGTAATGCCCGCAAGTATTCGCGATTTTATCCATGGCGTAAATCAGCGACGCGACAATAATCGCACGCTCTCTTTCGTTGATGACGCCGAGCCGATATTTTTCTTCGACATCTTCCCGAACGAATCCGATTTTAGTACAGTCTCGTTTGCTGAAGTATGTGTCAGCAAAATTATCGGTCATATAATTTGCGGGCAGGTCGTCAGCCCGATTGTGTTCTGCGATTAAATTTTCCAGCAGAGGAAGCCGCACTTTCTCGCTACCAAACCAAGCCAAGTTGCATAAATAATTGCTGTAGAGCAGGTCGTTCGTTATTACGGTCTTATCTGTGAAAGCTGACGCAACTGCTCCCGTTCCCGAAAAAATATCCGCGACCGTTTCGACTCCGGAACAATTTTCATCCACAATGCCTCGGAGAAATTTGAGAAGCTTGAACTTATTGCCCAGATAACGTCGATTCCAAATGTCGGCTGTTCGCGGCAAGGATTCAGGTGACTGAGTGACAACTGGGGCACGTGGAAATTTGAAGTCAAGCACATCGTCGACACGGCATTGGAAAACACGGCAAATGCTTTCAATGGTCGACAAAGATACGTACTCATTGCGATGTAATCGAGAAATTATATTTCCAGAGATTTTTGCTTGTCTCATAAGAGAAGAGCTCGTCACATGGTGGCTTTTCATCAAACGAAACAACTTGTCGTAAGCGACAGTCAATGCACTCACACCTTTTATTGCTGGGGTGATGACATATTATCACGCTAACATGAAAGAATCAAGTTGCATTTCTTGATTATTGATTGACTTTCGTGACGATAAAAGATATATTCGAGACAAGGAGGATAAGGAATGGCTCGTGTCTTGCCAACATGAAGTTCGGGGGGTTTCCAATCGTCGGAAAATAAATCACCCTCTTCAGTGCAATATTCATCTCAGCTCGGACGGATAGCTGTAGCTTATGGCAAGTTCGACAAGATGACGGCAAATAATCAAGATTGGAGGTTGATTCAATGGATGATGAGTATACTCCTTTATGGGGTGGTAGCATAGAAGATTTTGTGGAAAGAGTAAAGAAAGTGGAAGAAGGTATCGTAAGAGGAAGAGTTGAGCAGCTTATACGCGAAGGTAAAAATGAAGCAGTTGCGTATGACATTGCTAATCAAGAGTTAAGAGAGTCAGTGAACGGTACGTCTTCCGATAATCGGACAAGAAGGACAGAAAGAACGTCAACGGCTGTAGCAACTGTGCCAAGTGATACATATAACGCGAATTTTCCCGCTCCAACGCAAATACCTGACTCAATACATATGACAATATTACCAAATGGAAAAATGATTTCTCGCGTTATGAATGCAGCTGAAGCTGGTGTTTCCTTTGAGAATGCTCAATCAGAGAATTATGAAAAGTTAAAAGATAAACGAGAACTTTCGAGAAGAAAAGAAGAATTTGAACAAGATTTGGATAAAAAGAAACGCGAGAATGAACTGGATGTTCAACACCAACAGGCACTTAAAGAAATTAAAGACCAGTCTGGTACCGTGAATCTCGACACGGGGCAGATTCTTCCTGCGGGCACGAGTGCAGGAAACGACAGGCAAACGCTTTTGAATCTGCTGTACAAATTTACAGTGGACAAACAGATTGTTCTGGAAAATAAACGTCGTGATACGGATGATGTTGTTGTTTACATGTGGAACGAGGACGAGTTCATATACTTCAAAATCTCGCTCCAAAGGTTGAGAACGGAAATTAAAGAATTTTTTTATAAGAATGGCTGGACGGAAAGTTTCCCTGCGACAGACAATAAGGTTTCCGAATACGCAGATATGATCAAGACGATTGTGGCACCGACTCTCGATAAATCCGGACTGAAAATAGCGGACGGCAATCAAACCTTCTTTCACAACGGTTACTATGACATAAGGAAAGGTGAATTTATAGCCTGCGACACAAAAGGTATTTTCCACACGTTCTGCATACCGTACGACTTTGACGAAAAC
>JAFQZB010000059.1 GCA_017406175.1 Selenomonadaceae bacterium
CCATAAGCTCACCTCAATAAAATTATAACACGGAAAAGTAAGGTAGAAAAGGGGGTTTTAAACAATCCAAAAAAGTACACTTAAGCAAGCTGACTCTTCAATCCTGCTTAACTCTTTTCTCAATCGTTTAGCTGACTTCAATTTGTCCCGAAAAACAATGTGACTTTTAAAAAGTATCTGGTATAATGATATCGGAGATGAAGCTAATATGGCTAAGGAAATTTGGGGTTATGCGCGAGTGTCCACCAAGGAGCAGAATCTTGAGCGACAACTTGTCGAACTTCGTCGATACGTGCCGAAAGAAGAAAAACATCATCTCGGACAAACAGTCGGGCAAGGATTTCGAGCGAATGGGCTATAAGTCGTTGAAGGAGAGAGTCCGCGAAGGAGATGAACTCTACGTCAAGAGCCTGTATCGCTTGGGAAGAGATAAAGACGCTATAAAGAATGAGCTAAGATTCTTCAAGGAGAAGGGCGTGATAATTCATATTTTGAATTTTCCACAGACGATGATTGAAGTGAAAGACGACAAACAGAAGAGCGTAATGGAACTGGTTAACAATCTGCTAATTGAAGTTTTCAGCTTCATCGCGCAGGAGGAGCGAGAGAATATTCGACGGCGACAAGCGGAAGGTATTGCCCTGTGGCGCAAAACAGGCAAGACGAAAACGGGACGACCTTATGGTCGCCCTAAAATCCAATTCCCCTCGAACTGGAAGAAAATTTATACGCTCTGGAAAGAGAAAAAGCTTAAGTCAAAGGAGGCTTGGTACTTACTCAAAATCTCTAAGAACGTTTTCTATCGCCTTGTCAAAGAATATGAGCAAAAAATTTAAGAGTGTACTCTCTACTCTTCAATCATCTTTAAGAAGAAACTTGGTTATTCAAGTTGTCAAAGAAAATGCCCTCAAGAGTGTTGATATTGAGTTTGTTAGCGTCGTGCAGTTGATGCCGAGAATAGGCATTGAAATGCAACAATAGTCTAGTCGGCTCAGTTATCTTGAGAGTGAGTTTGACCTGTAGGCGTTTACAGCGAAGTCCTTGCGTAATTTTTCATTATATGATAAGCTATTTTTAAAGTATAATTTTTTCGTGTTGTTATAAATATATTGGGAGTGGATAGTTTTGACAGATGATGAAATAAAAGAAGTATATTATGAATTGAAGCGTTTTCGAGACTATGTAGAAGATATTCGTCGCTCTTTAGAACCACGTCAACTTTCACAAGAGGATTACATTACGTCTCTTTTAAATTCTCTGGAAGAAGATGCTGATGAGGTATTTTTGGAGATACTTAATTGTAAAAATCAACCCGCAAATGATATTAGCCAACGGGAGAAATGGCAGAGGCGTCAAGAACAAGAGATCATGATGATTCAACAACAGCAAGCGGAACGCAATAATAAGATAAATTACTTGCGATCTTTAGAATACTTTGACGACAATTTCTTAAAAATATTGGA
The DNA here is from genome assembly GCA_017406175.1 of Selenomonadaceae bacterium. Taxonomy (GTDB): domain Bacteria; phylum Bacillota; class Negativicutes; order Selenomonadales; family Selenomonadaceae; genus Quinella. The sequence continues at coordinate 1,464 of JAFQZB010000059.1, forward strand.
AAAAAATAATAGATGGGATGGGATTCAACTACTTTTAGGTTTCTTCAAAGAATGTAGAGCAGATGAATTGTGGATGGCTGAACAATTATTAGCATTCAACCGTTTTGATGATCTTTCTAAGCTTGCAAAACTATGGAAACAAGATAGATGGGCAGATATTCAGACTGTTTGTAATTTGGCACTACAAGGTATATGGAACGAAGTTACTGCAAGATTGGCTGAAATGACAACCCCACCAGAATCTCGGAATCTGTTTAATGAGTCCATGCTCACAGGCGAATTAAAAGATATGTATCAATACTATCTTTTCTTAAAAGAAAATAACCGGATAGATGAAGCTAATAAATTCTATAATGAGATGATCGTTAATATTGTAGAAAGCAGGGCAAAAAAGCTGAATTCAGCGAAGATTGATGTTCTTAAAGCGAATACGCTACACGGCTTAAATTCGACTAATCCCCCCTCTCAAACTTCCTCTCAAGATGTGGAAAGTACTTCAAATGAGAAATTAGCCAAGTTATTCTATGAAGAGTGTGAGAAAAGGTTCGTTGAAGAATATCATTTGCTCTGTGGCGAAACGCCTGGCGACGACGGGAAATACCCTGTTTATATTTGGGAGGAAAAGTTATGTTGTTATCGTCGAGTAGAAAATCTTACAGAGTTGTATAGTCGTCTTAAGAAGTTATCGCGTAGCATCTCATCAGAAATGGGATACGATAGACCGACATTACTGACAGATCAAAAAACTAAGGAGATTGTAGATAGTCTGATATATTCGTCTGAACTTGCTATAGAAGAAAAGGGGATTAAGCAACCAAGAGAAGAACAAGTGTTTTTTTGGAACGGTTACTACGACCTGAGAGAAGGGAAATTTTACAAAACCGACACGACAAGCTATTTTCATCTCTTTTGTTTACCTTACGATTATGATGATAATGTTGGTGAGCCAGCGATTTTTGATGCTATGCTTGCCAACATGTTCAATGGTGACGAGAAAAAAATAGAGCTAAGTTATCAAATTATTGGTGCGATACTCTCGGATGTAACAAGGTTAAAATCGTTGTTTGTGTTCAAAGGCGTTCCGCACGGCGGCAAATCAACACTCGGCGATCTTATAGCATCTTTTTTGTCAGAGAATACAGTTGAATCTTTTCCGAATATGGATTCCATAGAAACGAGCAAAATTAAGCCTTATGAACGCAACAGAAAGCTTTTGTACATTGACGATGCTCCGGATAAAGTTTGGAACAGTTCAACGGTTTCTTACTTAAAAAGTCGTTCAAGAGGATTGAGTGGAGCTAACGCTGTAGTTTTCAAAATTTTGTTTTGCACGAATTATGCTATATCGTGTAATACGGAAGAAGATAAAAAATCGCTAGAGGCGCGTTTGGTAATTTTGCCTTTCGATAATGACATGAAAGAATTTAACAAGAACCATGATACGTCAATAATTCAGCGAATGATTCGTTGCCATTTTGAGCTCGAACGTCAAGCCATAGTAAAAAAAGCATTGGAGCAATTCAAGGTTGTACTCGATAGAGGCGGTGAATTTACGAAGCTAGATGATAATTTGTCCAATGCAATTAGAGTCTCTTCGTCACCAGTAATTCCGAGAAGTGCCGCGAAAGAAACCACTACACGCCAGACAATTAGTGACAAAAATGAAGCCGTATGTGACTTAATCCGCAAAAATTATGAACGTACTGACGATCCAGAAAGATTTACAACACCGACAAGCATTCTTGATTTTATCATTAAGAAAATGCCAGATAC
>JAFQZB010000060.1 GCA_017406175.1 Selenomonadaceae bacterium
ATTCACGTTCTCATCAACGAGAGAATGCAACTTTTGAATGTGATATTGACCGGCGGGCAAGTTCACGACTCAGAACCTGCTCTTGCATTACTTTCCGGCATTGAACTTGGCGGTAAAAAAATTCTCGCGGATAAAGCATACAGCTACTCGCAAATTCGCGTTTTCCTCGCTGAGCACGGAGCCTTTGCTTGCATTCCCGACAAAGCCAATTTTAAGATTAAACACGACTTTGATTCAGAACTGTACAAACAACGCAACATCGTCGAAAGGTTTTTTCAACGCATTAAAAATTACCGTCACGTTGCCACGCGCTTCGACAAATTGGCTCTTTGCTTCGAGAATTTCGTTTTACTTGCTTCTTCTGTTATTCACCTTTAATTTACCAACAACCCCTAATGAAGGCGATGTACTTGAGGTTTTCTTTTACAGATGTGTTTCACATCGTCCTTGGGCAGGTTGTGGAAGAATATTTCGTCTTATAAGAGATAGTAATGGTAATGTTTTGGTAGATGAACGGGACGAACAAAATCATTTGCTTGAATCGTTTCAACGTAAGCTATACAGGTACAATAATGGTCAATGGGTTGAGATATATTGTCACTCCTATTAAAATCCTCCGTAGCAGTCAAAAACGCGGCGGACGGTCGCAATCTATGATAAAAAGCCCTTCGGCTACGGTCGGAGGGTTTTTTCGTTGATAGCGGCGAAATTTTTTGCTATCATAAGCGCGGAGGTGTTTGATATGAAAATATTTAGTTTGACGCTGTTAATGGTGATGATTTTCTGTTCAACGACGTTTGCGGAGCAAAATCCGCCGATAATCTCCGTGAGTGGCGAGGGAATAGTAGAGGCGACGCCCGACCGCGCAACAATATCAGTTGGAGTGGTTACGCGGGAAAAAAATCCGTCCGCCGTGCAAAATTCCAATGCCAAAGCCGCCGCGAACGTGATAAACGCGATTATGGCGTTGGGAATTGAGCGCAAGAACATTTCGACGGGCAATTACAACTTCAATCCGGTTTATCGGCACACGGACAACGGCAAAAGACTTCTCGAAGGCTACGAGGCGGCAAATTCCGTTACGATTATCGTTGACGACTTAAAATTAGTGGGAAAAGTCATTGACGCGGCGTTGAATCACGGAGCAAACCACGTTGACAGCTTAAATTTCGGTTTGAGCAATAAAACGGCGTATCAAGACGAGGCTTTAAGGCTTGCGGTGCTTGACGCCAGACATAAAGCGGAAATTGTCGCCGCAACGCTGGGAAAAAGTATTTTAAGCGTCCGTAGCGTGTCGATTAATGCAAATCACGTTTCCGCGCCGCAAAATTATAAAATGGTACGCGCAATGGCTGAAGATGCCGCCGTCGGAGTCGAAACGCCGATTGAAAGCGGAATTCTTCAATGTTCGGCAAGCGTTCACGTCGAATTTGAAATCAGCAGATGAAAAAGCCGTATTTATTATCAATCGAATACATACGCGGCGTATCAATGCTAGGAGTCGTGGCGATTCATACTGGTTCGCAATATTTATCGCTAAATCCGACGCCGAATATCCATTTAGTCGCGCTTTTTGAAGTCGTCACGCGATTTAGTGTGCCGATTTTCTTTTTTATCTCGGCGTTCGGGCTATTTTACAAGATAAATCTGTCCGAGCCGTTTTTTTATGGAAAATTTTTGCGTCGAAGGTTCAAAGCGGTATTAATTCCGTATTTAATCTGGTCGACGCTGTATTTAGTGCATGATAATTGGTTTTACGGCTATCAACTCTTCCCAGATTACGATTATGGGCTAGAAATTTATTTTTTCGGGCTAGCGAAGTATCATTTATATTTTTTAGTGATTCTGATATGGTTTTACTTGCTAATGCCGCTTTGGATAGCCTTAATTAGGCGCATGACGCCGGCGAAGCTGATTTTATTGCTAATCGCGCAGATTTTATTTGATTATTGGTCGAGTTATTGCGCTGGCACGTCTGAAAATCTATTTTTCAAGTGGAGATTGAATTGGCTGGTGTTGCATTACGCATTTATATTTATTTTGGGCGGAATTTTAGGAATTTACTCGGAAAAGTTCTTTGCGTGGTGTTCGGAGCGCAAAAAAATAATCAACGCGACGTTTTTAATCACGCTGATACTTTTTTTGGGCTATTATTACTTCCTAATCATCGTTCGGGGCTTTTCACCGGAGGCGGCAGTCAATACAGCTCATCAATTATCGCCGCCGGGCATTTTTTACACTATTGGAGCGTCGATTTTCTTTTTTAAGCTATTTGAATATGGAAAATTACCTGCGCGGCTAAAAATTTTCCTAAGTTTGCTGGGGAAGAACTCATATTTTGTATATTTAGCGCATCCGTTCGCGATTCATTATCTATTGCTCGTATTTAGCAAGTTAAATTTAGTTATGACGGCAATTAATGCGCTAATTTTCTATTTTTTAATCGTCGCGGTGACTTTAAGCGTTAAGATTTTATTTCAGCGATTTTTTCAAGCAAACCTGCGATAAATTTTACTTGCGGCGCGACGGTATCGAGATGAAGTCGTTCGTTTGGGCTGTGAATGTGTTCGTTGGTGGTTCCGATTGCGATTATGTCAAGCGCGGGGTTTTTCTGGACAAAATGCCCCGTCTCCAATCCCACATGAACTATCTGGCGTTCGGGTTTGTAGCCGTTTTGCTCCGTGAATACTTCCTCGGCTAACTTTAAAAGTTTGCTATCGGGATTAAAAGTCCATGCGGGCGACGGCGTAGCAAACTTGCTCTCGAAGACGCAAAGTTGCGCCGCCTGATTGAAGCCCTCAATAAACTCCTCAACGAGTTCATCAGCATTCCCACGCGGCAAAAGCTTAAGCTCAACAATGTTATCGTCCATACGCACGACGCCCAGATTAGCCGACGCCATGACTTGTGCGGGGTTTTCGGGCGACATAAGATAAACGCCACTATGAATCAGCTCAACAAAGTTCGTGAGCAAATCATAATCCTTGGCGTGCAAGACTTTATCGGGGCGTTTGATAACTTTCGTCTCGATTTTTAAATTGGGTTCGGTCGCGCCGTAAACTTTCCTAACCCGCCGCTCCATTTCCGCGCAAATGCTTTGAACTTCGGCTGGCTTTAAGTCTGTGGCAAGGACGAGTTCCGAGCTGTCGGGGATAACGTTAAAGGCACTGCCGCCGCTCCAACGCGATAACCTAATCTTGCCCGTCTTAGTTATCGCCCGCATGATTTGAAGGGCAAGTTTAATCGCATTGACTCGCCCCGAAGAAATTTCCTCGCCCGAATGCCCGCCGCGCAGTCCGCTGATTTTTATCTCCATGTTCGTGCCAAGTTTGGTATCGGGGCGGACGTAATGAAGCTCGCGCCAAAAGGTCGCTTGTACACAGCCCGCAGAGCCAACCACTAGCTCGCCGAACTTCTCCGAATCGCAGTTGATTAAATAGCTCGCGTCGCTGACAAATCTTTTGTCCAAGCCTATCGCACCGCTCATGCCTTGTTCCTCGTCGGTCGTGAAGATTATCCTAAGCCGCCCGTGGTCGAAAGCGTCTAAGTTCTTAATTAGATAGAGAATCCCCGCAATGCCCATTCCGTCATCCGCGCCGAGGCTGGTGCCCTCCGCCGTCAAAAACTTTTCATCGCGTACCAACTTTATCGGGTCAGCCGTCGGATTGAACGTGTAGCCCTCACGAGCCACGCAGACCATATCCATATGCCCTTGCAGAATCGTAAGCGGCGAATCCTCTTTGCCGGGGCTGGCGGGCACGTCGGCGATAACGTTCTTAGCTTTGTCCTGCACGACTTCAAAGCCGCACGCCGTCAATAAATCCTTCAAGAAGTCGCTGACTTGCTCCTCGTGCTTCGACGGACGCGGAATCGCTGCAAGCTTCGCGAACTCGGCAAGCACGCCCTCCAAAATCTCTTCACACGTTTTATTCAATATCGTTTCGCTCATCCTTCTCCACTCCGTTTAAATTGAACTGTCATTTGCTTCGTTGGTTAATTCGGTCTAATCGCCCAAAATCCTGCGTTGAGTTAAATTCGTTGCCGTGATAGAATTGGCGGACAAGAAAGGAGTTTCGATTTGATTGCACATGTTTTCGTTGACGCAGAGAATATTCCGCCTTACGTGACGTTCAAAGTAGTCGGGCACTTCGGCAGGGAACACACGATAACGAAGGTCGACATCATCGGCAAGGAAGAGACGCTAGCTCATAAGTACCGCAACCTAGACGAGACGCTTTACCGCATACAGAATTGTTTTTACGGCAAGAACTCGGCGGACACGTGGCTTTGTTTGGAAATGGTGCGGGCGATTATCGACGAGCCGAACCTTGAACTGATAATCATCATTTCGAGCGATAAAGACTTCCTGCCCGCGATAAAGTTCGCCGTAGACTTCGACAAGAAAATTATCTTCGTGTCAGACGGCGCAAGCCATAGAAGATTAATCGAACAGTTGCAACGGCTAGAGATTCCACCGGCGGCAATCGAGCTTAAGGACTTCCACCTCAGCTTTGACCCGCAACTTGAGCGGCTGTCGAAGTTCTTCCCTAAGCTTACAGAGGGCATGAAGAGATTTTTTATGAGCAACGCGCATAAGCTACGATTTATCCTCGTCAAGCGCGGGGAGGAGTTGATTGAGATACCTTTCGTCGACGGCATGGGCTCATATTATTTCGGGCGGCTCTGTCGCGAGCTGAATATTTTGGAGGGCAAGCTAAAGAATTTCATCGAACAAAATTTTTTAAAGCTCAAGTGGGGTCGCGTCTACTTCATGACGGAGGAGGAGCTAGCCGAGCCGAGACCCTCCGAACGTTTGAAGGAATA
>JAFQZB010000061.1 GCA_017406175.1 Selenomonadaceae bacterium
ATTAACTGTCTGCTTTCTCAATTTCGTCTTGCTCTCTGCCATTATGCTTCAACTTTAGGGACTGTGGACAATTTAAAATTCATAACTAAATCGAAGAGTTTTTTATAAAAATGACCAAGATTTTTTCCTGAGCAAACACTAATTTTCAAGGTAATTTTGATAAGATTTTTACGAAAATTTTTTTCGTTAGCATTTAGTCCACAGCCCCTAGAGTTTACCAACACGCTCTAAGCAAAGAGGAAGCACGGTGCAATTTTTGCATTCGTGGTCATCAAAAGGATTGAAGTCAAGCCACTGAGATAAGTTGGATTGAGTAGCGGAATCATGAGCGATGCCGTGCCAAACATCACCGACAGATAGGTTGCAGTCAAAACATTTGCCGATAGAGCCGTCAGGACGAATGAGGAAAGAATTATGCCTGACAGCGGCGCAGAAAGTATTTTTGGGCGTAGGGTAGAAAGGATATAGATTAGGAATGTTAAACCCAAGTTCAGCCATGCAATCCGAGAAATTAGAGACGCAAGCGGAAAATTCTTCAATAGGCAAGCAAAGATTAGAGTTCCACTTATCAAGATGAGCGAAGGGCAGAATCAGGGCGAAAGATAAGGTCAGCTTGCTCTTGAGAGAGCCGAGGAATTGGCTTAAAGTGGACAGCAGGTTGGGAATAGAATGAAGGTTGGAACGGTCGAGATTGATGCGGCAAGAAACGTTGAAATCTCTTTTGAGCAGAGCTTTGAGGTTGCGAAGAATAACGTTGAAAGAATTACCGCCGTTAGTAAGAAATCTGCGCGAATCGTGGGTAGGTTTGTCGCCGTCGAGAGAAATTTGAACGGTGCGTATTTGACATTGAGAGAGGATTTGAATATAGGAATCATTGAGCAGATAAGCATTGGTGATGATAAAGGCTTCGTAGTCGCAGGAATGTTTTTTGGCAAGTTGGCGAAGAGAATGAGATAGAGATTGAATAAGATTAATAGCAAGTAAAGGTTCGCCGCCAAACCAAGTCACCTTTAATGTTTTGACGCCGGAAAGCTTGGAATCGATGAAGTTGACAAGAGCATTAGCAGTATCGCTGGACATATGAATAGATTTCTTGTCTTGAAAGCAGTAGAAGCAGTTGAAGTTGCAAGAATCAGTAGGCATGATAGTGACGGCAAGAGAATCACAGTTGGCTTGACTTTGAAGGTAACGCGAACGCAAAGTAGAAAGTTCATCGCGGTCTGCAGGAACGAGGAAGCCGCAAGAAATCATTTGGTCACGTAAAAGGTTGTCATGTACGGAAAGTTCAGCATTAGGATTTTGGAGAATTTTTTGGAAAGAAAGATTGAAGTGAACAAGAGCGCAAGTAGAAGAATTAAAAGCGATTTGTTCGTCGTCAAGGAGGAAATTGAAGCGAGAAGGCAAGAGAAGCATAAAAACCACGTCCTTTCAGGGAGAGAATTAGCTCTGGTAGAAGGGAACAATTTCATCGTTGTAAATTTGCCAGAGGATATGGTCGCCGTATTCGGCGCGGAAAGATTCGAGTTCGTGAAAAGAGTAGAAATCGAGCAAGGCTTCGTAGATGTCGATAAGGTTGTCTGGCAAGTTATGCGGATGGTCGAGAGGCGTCAGCAAGTTATCATAGCGGCGAAAATTGGCGGAAATTGGCACTAAACTTTCTCTGTAATCGCAAGTGGGTAAGTCAGCACGAGAAGAGTCGGCGACAATATCAACGACTGTGTGAATCACAACGTCGAGATGTGAACGATTGATGTACTCGTGACGAGTGTGAGCCGCGTAGTAACCGCAGGAAAGATTTACGGCGGCAACCCCAAGTTCGGGCGCGATAACAGAAATGTCGGAGAACGAACCCTGCGCAGTTTTGAAGCCTTTGCCGGTAATGTAAGCCTCGAAGTCGGGATTAGCACAGCGGTAAAAAACGGCGTCGCGAGAGCCTTTGCGGTCAAGTTCGATGATAAATTTAAGAGAGTCGAGTTCATTGGGCAGTTGATGTTGCTTGTGAGCGAGACAGAATTTTTTAGCTCCAATCCCGCCGACTTCTTCGTTGCAGGTGAATAGGAGCCACGGTTTAATCTGCGCAGACTGATAAACTTTGACGAGAGCGAAAACGCCGCACCTATCATCGCCGCCAATCCCCTGCGGGGACATAAGGATATTTCCGTCAGCGGAAAAGCAAATGTCTTTGACGGGTTGTTCGTGAACGGTGTCGAGATGTGCAATTAGCATGACTGGAGCTTGTCCATGAACGAGAATGAAATTGGCTTTGCTGATTAACGTCTTGCCCTTGAATTTTTTGCAAAGTCTTTTGAAGAGTAACTTTTGAGAAGGGCGGAGAAAGTCTTCCAGAGTATTCATGCGGGCACCTCCTCAGCGTGACAGTTGTGGCAAAGGTCGCCTTCGATTAAATCAGTGTGAAAAAGCTCCTCGCACTCAACGCACCGACTGTAATAGTTATCACGGCAAGAGTCGCAAACGTAAACGTTATTGCCGTCTTTGTCTACAGCAAGAGAAACTTCGTCGGCAAGGAAATATTCGTCACACTCATTGCAAAGCAAATACTCGTCGGAAAGACAGCGGGAGCAAACATAAGAGCTGTCGTTTATCATGGTCATTAGGGTTCTATCAAAGTATTCATGGCAATGCTCGCAGAGGCGATAATGTTCGTCGAGACAACTTTCGCAGACGTTAATGCGCTCACCGTGGCGATTAATGACTTCCCAAGTTTCGGAACAATAATTTTCGCAATCATGGCAGAACTCGCAACCATCGTGATCGCAATCTTGACAGAGAAGTTTGGAAGAAATTTCGCCGGCGCAGGAAATGCAAAGCCCATATGTTCCAACATCGAAAACTTCAAAGTTATGGGCGTGGTCTTGGCGAATGGAAATCTTGGCATCGAAGTCGGAATGAATCCAGTCCGCATAACCACCAAAACCGTCGCCGCAACCAATGTGAATGTCAAGTTTGTTGCCGCAATATTTTTCCGTCTTCCACAGGTTAGGAACGCCTTCAAGTTCGGATAGTTCACGCTGAACCAAATCGCGATAAAGTTTGGACTCGGCTTGAGTGCCGCAGGTGCCGCCGTGCGTGTTGTACAGTCGACTTTGAAGCAAAAGCCCGTTGTAAGGCTTATACATGAAGAGTTGGCGCGTCGTCTTGCGGTTATTGAGCGTTTCAGGATTGTCAGGGTCGGAGGCAGTGAACACGATAAAGGTAACATCGTCGCGCGCGTAGCCGGAACATCCGCAGTTGTAGTCGCAATCGAGAACGTTAAAAGAATGACAAGAAACCATCGTCGAACCGCGATCATCTCTTTTCGGATTCGACATTGTGAGAAAGTGACAAGGGTTAATCGACACAAACAGCTTGAAGTCTATTTTCTTGCCGGAAAGCTCATCTGCAAACTGCGCGAAGAGGTGCTGAAAAGAACTTCCTGCATTTAAATCCGTGACGCCGAGAGAATCACAAAGAGCCTTGAAAATCCGACTGCGTTTTTTGCGCGGAGCGTAGGCTTGAGGCGCGAGCTGATTGATTGCGTCAATGTAATAGTCGGGTTTGTCATTGGGGCGCGAGAAGAAGCAAACAGCGCGTTCAATCAAATTAAGCTTATCGCAGTCGGCGTCCATTTTGGCAGGATACAGAATAGAGTTAGCGAGGTCGTGAACGAGAGTGTAGTTGGGATTGTGGGTTTTGGTGCCATTGATGACGATTGCTTGCAGATTTTCGTTCCAGCCCTGCGACTTGCAGAAGAGTTCGCGAAGAGCGCGTTTGCTTTTGATAGAATCGGAAGCGAGGCGATCGACGAACTGTTCGGAGATGTTTTCGTAAACGTCGTCGGAATCTGCGTGGCGGAAATAATCCTCAAAAGCAGTCCAGATGTTCTTGCAAAGTTGTTCTTTAAGTTTGTCCATAGTGAAGACCTCCAAAAATAGTAAAAGCCCTGAGCCGTGAAGCTCAGGGCGGATTAACGTTTAAGCGACTGATTTTTGAACACGTTGACAATCAAGACAAAGGAATCTGCCGAATTTGGATTTAGAGTAATCGGCAACTTTTTGAGAAATGGGAGAATTGCAATCATGGCAAATCAAAGGGTTGGCAGAATTATTTTTAACCTGCGCGATTTTAGGATGCATGACATCATCAGTATGCATGTCGGCTTCAGGGTCGTCGCCAGTAGCAATAGCAAGACTTGCTAAATATGCGTATTTCAACGCCATAGTTTGCGCCTTTGCCAAAGACTTATCTCCAGCGTCCTGACCTGAGCCGAGCCCTTTTATTGCAAACGATTCGCCCGATTCACTGTCGATTAAAGTTACTGTAACTTCGACCGTCGCGAGCCGTTCCGTGTTCCCTTTAGCCGTCGTGATGTCCTGCACGCTTAAGAGGGCGGGTGTTACGACAGAAGCAATGCCGTGCCTCGTCAGTGAACCATTAACTTTTTCCAGAACATCATTTGCTGTCGCATATTTGTAGCGGTGGAAATCATTGGTACCCGTTTTTACTACATGTGAACATTCCCGCATGACCTCCACGAATTTCTTTGCAAGCTTTTGCATTTAGCATTCCTCCATTTCGTCATCAGCTATAAAGATAGTAGACGCGGAAACAATTTTGCCCTCGTTATTTTTCCCAATATAAAGGCTATAAGAACCGTCTCCAAAACCAGTCTCGGATACGACGCCTCTATCATTCACGATACCGCCG
>JAFQZB010000062.1 GCA_017406175.1 Selenomonadaceae bacterium
AAGATAACGCACTGTTCGACTTCGCCTTCAATCTTCGCGCCCTCGTTAATCATAGCCTTCTTAACGGAAGCATACGGACCGATAAAGTGCGGCGGCAGCGACGGATTATCCGAATAAACTTTGTGGTCGCCTTTGAGGTCGAAGGGCGGCTGGTCTTGGAGCAAGTCCATATTTGCCTGCCAGAGACTTTCAATCGTGCCGACATCTTTCCAATAGCCTTCAAACGCATAGGAGAACATGCGCGCGCCGTCCGCCAGCATTTTCGGAATCAGGTCGTTGCCGAAGTCATGCGTCGAATCTTCTTTTACGCCGTCTTCTTCGAGATACTTTTTGAGGAAGGGTTTCGAGAAAATGTAAATGCCCATCGAGGCAAGGTTGGATTTGGGTTCTTTGGGTTTTTCCTGGAACTCGGTAATGCGTCCGGTCTCTTTGTCGGTGACCATGATTCCGAAACGCGGTGCTTCTTCCCACGGAACTTCAAAGACGCCGATTGTAATATCCGCGTTGTTGTCCTTGTGAGCTTTGAGCATCCACGAATAATCCATGGTGTAGATATGGTCGCCGGAGAGAATCAGGACGTAATCGGGGTCGGCTAGGTCGATGAAGTTGAGATTCTGATAGATAGCGTCCGCCGTGCCGCGATACCAATCCGCGCCCTTTTCGCGAGCATAAGGAGGAAGAATGAACACGCCGCCGCCCGTGCGGTCGAGATCCCACGAGCTACCGCTGCCCAGATAGTTATGGAGTTCGAGCGGCTTATATTGAGTGAGCACGCCAACTTTTTCGATACCCGAATTTGCACAGTTAGAAAGCGGGAAGTCGATTATGCGATACTTTCCGCCGAACGGAACTGCCGGCTTCGCAACGGTTTTCGTCAAGGCCTTGAGGCGGCTACCCTGCCCGCCGGCCAATATCATTGCCAAGCACTCTGTCTTTCTCATAGAATAATCCCCCCTGAACGAAATACAACCTTAAACACTTCCGAAGCAAGGCTTCATTGGCTCTGCATTTCTACGCACCGTTATTTTTTCCTGCCAAAAATTTCAGAAAAAATTTTTCTTCGCGGACAAAAAAATCCCCTCCGATTTGGAAGGGAAAAACTTTTTATATAGCTGTGACTAGCGTGTAAGAGTTAAACGGATTGCCGTGAGAATCTGGCAAAATTTCCCAACCTCTAACGAAATCTTTATCCAGAGAGAAACCTTCTTTTGTCAGCAAGTCAAACGGAAAGTTTTTCGTCATAATGAAGGTAACGCACTTGTCCTTGGATGCTTTCATCGCGTCAATTAATTTTGTAATGGATTTCCAGCCATCTAAAATTTTGAGGGTTTTCTTTAGCAAACTTCAGTCCATTAGAGATAGTTTCTTCTTCGTGGCGCAAAACCCTTGAATTCATAAATAGAACGCCTGCATTAAACCATCGAGTTTTGGGGTGATAATTAACTACACCGAGTGGTTTATCTTCCAAGTCGATTTGCCAGAGCTCTTTTATGTCTAAATTAACGATAATGTCACCATCGAGGTAGATTGCTTTTTCAATAGTCTCAGGGAGAACAAATGGAACAAACAATCGATAGAACGTGCCGATAGTAAAACGTTTTTTATCAGCATTCGGAAACCCTTGATAAATTGCCCTAATTCTATCCGCGCAGAGTTCTTCGACGTTATGGAACTCCACAAGCTGATTATACCGTTCCGCGATGCAAATAAATTTCTCGCGATTGTCTTGCGTCAATGTATTGTCGTGCAAGATATGAACTGTAATCGATGGTAGGTGGAAGGGGGTATCTATATTCTCAAAGATTGAAAGCATAAGCTGTACCCGCGAACTTTGCATAACGCCCCGTCTTGTCTTGGAAACAAAAGCAAACATGAATCATATCCTGATTAAATAATACGGATTGACAATGCCTGCTCTACATCGGTTATCTCTGGCTGACGAAGGAAGTACAAGTCGTCCGTATTGTTTGCCTGCTGAATCATGGAATCACGCCTTTTTTAGTTGCCGAGAAAAGATTTGCAGTATCACAATCAATACCGCGCCGATAATCGCTCCTGGGATTAAACCATCAAGCCCGCGTATAAACGACATAAAGATTGGTGTGCGCATATGAGCGAACGTCTCGACCATGGAGCTTTGACCAATCGTAGCCGCCATGACTAACGCAAAGCAAATCATCTTCGGGAACTTCTTTAGAAAGGCTACCATTGCCAACATAAACGCGGGGTGCCCGAAGAAAATTTCTTTCGAACGTGGGCGGGCGTAGAAGATTTGCTCAAGCAGGGCACGGATTTTTATTTCCAGCCCCGAAACCGGCATCCCTGACGTATGTCCGCTCCTTGCAATCAAGACTACGAATGCTCCCAAAACAATCATTAACGCTAGCAATGCTTTGACGCTGACGGATTTATTGAGGAGCTCTTTTATCTGCTGAGTGGCGGGGACGTTCTGTCTTACCTCGTCGACAATATTAAACCTCTGCAGGAACGCCACGCCGACCAATACGAGCGGCAGGACGAACGTCAGCTTTATCCCGCGGAAGATTTCAAATTCCAAGAAATACGAAACGTCCGATAGTGCCCCTGACAGATACGCCGCACCCGTCATAGACATTACTCCCGTAACGAGCAGTGCAAAGCCCGAAATCCAAATCAGTTGCAATGTCGACAGATTATCTTTGAGCCGCATTGCCCGGTTCTGTACGCGGATTTTGTATTGAATCACTCGGAGCAGGTCAAGTTGCCAGATTATCGCCAAGGCTGGGAATAAGTTTGCACTCATGAACGCCGCAAGCAGTCTGACCTTGCCGCCCGCGCCCATTAAGATTGGTGCCGCCGCGATAACAGCTAACACGACAAATAATTGCAGTTGGAATCGTCGATTGCGATTGAGCCGCCGCGAGATTAATGACAAGTACAGCACGCCCGCCGCCACGACTCCGACTATCACCAAAGCCCGAAGAATAACGTTCGGATAATAATTGTCGAAGGTGCTAGCCTTGCCGAAAGTAAAGCCGTCGTGTTCAAGGACATCATGCACGGCGCGGAAGTATTTCAAGTTCGTTTCAAGCAAAGTCATTTCGGGTTCGGGCTTCTCGTAAATGCGCAGAAGGTTGATTCGGATATTGCGTTCCCTGTCCGTGGTCGACCAACGATTAATCGCCGTGGGCATGTCAAGCTTAGGTTGCTCGTCCTTTGGAATGGCGTAGAGGCGTGCGACGTGGTCTTTGCCGATTGTGTTTGCTAAGTAGTCCATGCCCAGTTGCGGATAAAATTTCAGCTGCGTGAAATGCTCAATCACCCCGAAGGTCAGGTTGCGTTGCTTGAAGTGGCTCGCCGTCAAGTCAAGAAAATTCGACGCGCCCAGAACTTCTGGACCGTCGAAGACAATTTCAGATATTGGATAATGTTCAATCCTGCTGAAGAAGAATTTTACGTTCGCGGCTGTGCACTTTTGAAAGTTCATCGGGCGGGCAAGGATATTAAATCCTGCGGCGCGGGCTTTGTTCATCTCGTCGTGCGGCAAGCCCAAAGGCATTTTCATTAGCTCGCCGAACTGCGCTTTGACTTCGATAACTTCAATCCCGCCGACTGAAAAAATTTTAACGCGGTTCTCGCCCAGCCGCTGAAAAAGTGCTTCCTTAGTGTCGTAATAACTGCCCAAGTCGCCGCCGATTACGTAAACCCACTTAGGAGAGATTAAGTCGAACTCAATCGTCTGCCGCCAAAGGTCGTTGTTAAGAGTGCCGCTCTGATAGTTCGCTAAGATTTCACTGCCCGCCAACGCAAAAACTTTTCCTGAACGGGTGAGCTTTTCCAACGATGAATCATAAATGGCAAGGCTCGTTATGCCCGCCTCCTTGACTTGCTTTAAAACGTCGTCCAGCTCCAGCCCTTCGCGCTCGGCTAAGTCAACGATATTCTGATAGTCAACCGCCATATCAACCTGCATGTTCTCCGACTCGACGAAGTAGCGTTGCCCGGCGATAATCAGCGCGGCGAACAGTCCAATGCAGATGACGATTACAAGCGTCCTGTTGTAAGCAAATTTCTTCATATCTTAATTTCGCGTCGCCGTGACGAACGTTTCACCCTCCCGCATGTCGACCGTCCTGAATTGCATACCGAACGGCATTTTAACTCGTTCCGTCAGATTGAAGTCGTGCAAGAACTTATCGAGATTGACGCGACGCAAGACGGCGTTTTCAATGTTAAGTGTGTTCATTTGGAAGTAAAGGTCGCCGTCGCGGGCAACAATCTTTCCGCCGATTTGAACATCAGCTTCACGTCCGAGGATTTTAATCTTGCCAGCCGCTCGAATTTCTTCGGGCTTCATGACGACTTGCGGGTCTTTCAACTGGTCAACCTTCTGCGCGAGGAAATCTCTTAAAGCGTCCTCGGTGATGACGCCGCTAAGTTCCAGAGTGCCCGCCGATTTCAAAACGCGATTTGTACGTTCTTCGCGGCTTATGCTGTCCGTCGGAAAGAGAAGTTCCTTAACGTCAATGTGAATCGTCGTCCCGTCTAGCACTGCCTGCTTTAGTTGAAGGTCGCCAATCGTGGCGTTGTCGGCTGTGCAGTGAATCTTATCGACGTAGCCCAAAGCAATCTTTGCACTCGGCAAGGCGTCCAGCGTCAAGGAGACCTCCTGCGCCTTAGTCAGCTGAATGACTTTATCCTTAAGATAGTTCGTCAGGGCACGCGGCACAGCGAATTGAGCAAAGGCTCCGACTGCAATCAACAGGACGACTATCACGGCTAAAATTTTTTTCATCGTTGATACCTCAAATCTTGACATTAGCTTTGGCGGCAAGGAAGGCGCGGATAAACGGGTCAATCTCTCCGTCCATGACAGCTTGAACGTTGCCAGTCTCCTCGCCCGTGCGCAGGTCTTTAACGAGCTTGTACGGTTGGAAGACGTAGGAGCGGATTTGGCTACCCCATTCAATCTTCTTTAAGTCGCCCTCAAGCCCAGCAAGCTCCTGTTCCTTCTTCTCAAGCTCAAGCTCAAAAAGTTTAGCGCGGAGCATTTTTAAGCAACGCTCGCGGTTTTGGATTTGCGACCGCTCGTTTTGACATTGAACGACGATACCCGTCGGGATATGCGTCATGCGCACGGCGGAGGACGTTTTATTGATATGCTGCCCGCCCGCGCCGCTCGCCCTGTACGTGTCAACGCGAACGTCCGCCATATTTATATCGACTTCGACCGCGTCATCGATCTCTGGCATGATGTCGCACGCGCTGAACGACGTATGACGCCTAGCATTTGAATCAAACGGCGAAATCCTAACCAAACGATGAATGCCCTTCTCCGATTTCAAATAGCCGTAAGCGTTGTGCCCTTTAACGAAGACCGTAGCCGACTTAACGCCCGCCTCGTCGCCGGGGAGCAAGTCAACCGTCTCGACCTCGAAGCCGTGCCGCTCCGCCCAACGCACATACATCCTTAAAAGCATTTGCGTCCAGTCTTGAGCCTCGGTGCCGCCCGCGCCCGCGTGTAACGTCAAGATTGCGTTGTTAGCGTCGTAGGGTTCGCTTAACATTATCTCCAGCCGCAAGTTTTCCAAGCCGTCCTCGATGGATTTTATCTCTGCGGCAATGTCCGCTTCCTGCGAAAGGTCTTGTTCTTCAAGCGCAAGCTCCAAGAGTATCTGCGCGTCGTCGAACTTCGCCACGAGATTTTTATACGTCTCAATCCCCGACTTAACGTCGTTGAGTTCTTGCGTTATCTTCTGCGCGGCGTCGGGGTTGTCCCAGAAAGTCGGCTCGCCCATCTTGTATTCAAGCTCGGCGATTTTTTCTTCCTTGCGGGCTATGTCAAAGTGAATTCCCCATTTCATTCAACTTGTCGCGCAGAGCTACTAACTCAGTCTTCCTATCTTCAAGCATTAAATCACATCCTTTTTATTTTCTAGCTTTATTTGAATAGCGTTTAGCTTTTGCCCGTGTGAGTAGAGTGCCTCGCCGTTTTTAGCCCACGGCGTCCAGGTGTCGTCGAACTTGTGCATACGGTAGAGAATGTCGAATTCCTTTGCTCCTGCCTCATCAAGACGAACTCTCATGCCGTAAATCGGTTTGCGTACACCGACCGTACCCGCCATTTTTGGTGATTCGACTTCTTTAGACCAGCCTTCCTCATCATTGAAATACACCTGATAATATATCTTGTGACCAGGGTAATTAAGTTGAATAGCCAAAATTTCAAGCTTTTGATCAAGCGGGTTGCTAGGTTTATTTTCGATATTCCAGCCGTCTCTCCAGCCTTTCATATGCACATGCGTCTGATAAGTAAGTTGCGGTTGAAAATTTTCCCAATCGGACGGCATGTTGTAAGTTGCTATCAACTCCTTGTGCTGTTTAAGCTGAGCCATGAAGTCTGTAAAAACCGAGCCGATTAATTGTAATTCGTGGGGATTAATTGCCCTACCTCTTCTGACGGGACTGTTTATGTAATCCAGAAAAGCTTTAAAATCTCCTTCTTCATAGCCATCAAATTTATCTCCAAAGAATCTTTTTAACTGCTCACTGATTATAAAACAGAATGAATCATGTCCCACATTGAAAATCGATAGTGTAGAATCAATGTAATTAGCATTCAAAGAATTCATTTGGTCGATTACTTTCTGCTGATGAAATAAAAATGCATTGGTAGAACGAGGAATAAAAATTGCTTCGGCACCTTCACGCAGAAAAATGGAATTATGAGCAACAGAACCTAAAGGAGAAGCAAAACTTTCACAATTTATCAAGCGATTAAGTTGTTCATCGAAATTTAATCTTTTCTCGTGAGTAATAATCTCATAGCCCTTTGATTTAAAGTATTCTGCTACTCGCTCTTCACCAACTTGATTGCTACCGTAAAAAAAGTAAAACTTCTTACTTGAGGTTGACGTACGATTTTTCCGTGCGAAATTCCTGAAAATGTCAATCACTTCACGATGTTCGTTAGTAAAATAGCCTGGAGGATTGCTTTCAAAAGAGCTATCGGGAATTATTATTCTTTTAAACTGTGTAGGCTGAGTAATGGGATGGATTCGTTCAGGTTTTAAGCCCAAAATTTCCAATAACCGTCTACGATCTGGGCTTTTTTCAAACGGAATTCCAAACCAAGGAATGTATACAAGACGACAATTTTTAAACTGATTAAAATCCTCACTATTTAGGAACCACATAAAACGGATACTGTCCGTTATAAAGTGACCCCATACATAGACAAACATTCCAAGGTAAATGACGGTCTCAGAGCTATGTTGAATTGATTCGAAAGGGGGGTTATAGATTGTACCGTTGTTGGATACTGAAAAAGCATTCTTAACAGCTTCCCCCTTGCTATCGACAACACCACCAAAGCCTGGCCAAGTCGTTACCAAACCGTCAAGTATATTTTTACTAGGCAAAATCGTGCCATTTTCGATGACTTGGAAACTTAGTTTCTTCTTGAGGGAACAATTTTGAGGTCTCGTAATATTCGGATTGTAGAGATTGTTAAAGTTTATTAGATTAATAAAGTTTCTGTTCCTTATAAAGGAATTTTTACTAAAATAATCTCCTGTATTGCCTTTGTCGCAAAGGTTAATAGAATTCACCATAAGTAATTTCCTCCTTAAAACTTAGAACATGTGTTCACAAACGTTTGATTAAAGTGTGGATATGAGAAATTTTGATTAAAGTTTCAGCAGAAGC
>JAFQZB010000063.1 GCA_017406175.1 Selenomonadaceae bacterium
GACACCTGCTGTTTTCGCGCCTTCGTGCGAATATACCACTCGAATTGCTTTTTCGATATTTACTGTTTCCAGACACTTTGTATAGAGTTTTTGCATACGTTACACCTCCTTTGAGAGGCTATTTATCTGCTAAAGTAATACTGAATAGACTAGAGACCTTCGCTCCACCGTAATTAGTGGTTTCGACGCTACTACATCTCCTCTGACTTCTTCCCTTTATCTACTCCAGTTATAGTCGCAGTACAACAACTTTTAGCCCGTTTTGAACCATTTAGGCGGGAAGCTCTCGCTTGTTCCATTTTCACTAGCTGTATTGTCCAACTTAGGTTTCAGGTCTCTACCGTCCGCCGCAGGTTTTAATCTGCGTAAAACAACCATTTAGTTCTACTTATCCCCATTGTATGAAAGATTACCATGGAGATTGACGAATTTTAACAGTCATTGCTTGTCGATTTACTGAGTTGCGTTTTACGATAGCTCAAACACTGATTCGTATTCCTAACCTTATTGGACTCGCCACCCGCAGCAACTCAAATCCGACTATCGAGAGGATTCTTTACCGCATCTTCACCGCACTTATAACGGCATTTCACAATACCGCTACGCGGAGTATTAGTGACAGGAAATTCAGAACTTGTTTGGGTGTTTTGTCCTTGTCAGCAAAAACAGCTTTCAAGCCATACAATGTGCCGAGGTTAATCGACAAGTAAAGCTTAAAGTCAATTTTCTTGCCGTTAAGCTCATCAGCGAATTGGACGAAAATGTGCTGAAATGAACTGCCGCGTGTTTCGTCTGTGACACCGAGCGCGTCGCAGATAGATTTAAACACGCGATTTTTCTTTTTGTTCGAGCGGTACGCCTTTGGCGCGAGCTCTTTAATCGCCGCAATGCTACCCTGTGGGGTCGAGGTCGGGACTATCGAAAAACCGCATAGCCCGATAAATTTTGTCTTGCCTCTCGCAATCGAAACGGTGACCGCTGAAAATGTCACGCATCAGACGATTAACCCTTCCGAAATCAGGGTCGTGCGTCCGCGTGCGTTGATAACAAGTGCTTGAAGCTCCTCGTACCAAATCGGTGCTTTACGGAGAAGCTCGCGCAAGTCGTGCTTTGCCATAATACTGCCGATAGTCAGACGTTCGATAAAGCGTTCGCTTACGTCATCGAGAACCGACGTGTGCGATCTGTAGTCGCGAAGAGCGTTACTAATGTTTCTGGTAGTCATTGCCACAAGTTCACCCAAACTCATGATACTGATACCTCCTGTTATATAAAAGTAGAGTGGGAACTCGAAAGAGTTTTGATAAAATTCAAGCGGACGGAATCAAAATGATTTGGAAAATATGAAGGAAATTCATCGCCTGAAAAAACAACTTCAAGTGCTCGAAAAGGAAAATGCTTTCCTAAAAAAGCAGTACCATTCTTTGCAAAGGAAATAAAGTAGAATTTTATCAATTCATCTTGGCAAACAAAGAGACATTTGGACTGCGCTGGTTACTCGAAAAATGCAGTGTCTATCCTCATGCCTTTTACTATTTCTTGAAACAGCGCAAGGAAAAAATACTCGTCCAAATCGAAGAAATTTACCACTAACGGTATCGACGGCTACAGAAAAATGAAGGTATATGAGCCGACTGTCCACAAATACATGAATGGCGAAGTGCACCTTCGAGCCGTCGTCCGTAGAAAAAAGCCCCTATATCAGAAATTTTCTCCACACAAAAAAGAGATTTTACGGCTGAAAGCAAAAATAGAAAACTTTATCTGCCTGACGGTTCCGTTCACTATAAATACACGATAATCAATTTATATGAAAGGAGTATGATTGCAAGCGTAACCGACAGCAAAATGACAAGTTTTTTAGCTGTTCTTACTTTAAAAAAGCTATGAAACGCCAAAAAGGAGAACTCACCGGATTAATTTTACATTCGGATTAAGGCTCGCAAGTTACCTCACGAGAATTTACGTTCTTTTCAGTCGGAGTAGTTCAGAGCATGAGTAGGCTGCCCGACGGATAATTCTCCCATGGAACGCTTCTTCAACACTTTAAAGACTAAATTATTCCAAGGAGCAATTAAACAAATCGGTAGAAGAATTTGCGTATGTTTTTTACAATCATGTCCGACCTCATTCCTTCAACAATTATTTGACACCTTTTCAGAAACGTTATTTTTAGCTCTCGTTGTTACAATTTCTCTTGACCAGTACACTGTCATAAAAACTTAGAAAAGATTGTAATTCAGGGTAATGTCACGGAAATTTACTTTGGGGCTTTCTGTGGGGTGTAATAGGTTAAGAACAGGTTACATTTCTGACTTAGCTTTATTGAAAGAGACAATCAAGCGCAGTATAGGTAAGATTCGCACAGAATGTCCCTCCTGCAGAATTATACCGATACCCAGATAACAATAACATCGTGATCGTAGTCGAGATACTAAAGGAGTACTCTCATGGATGATTATGACGAAAAGCTTGCCGCAGACGGAAATGCACGAGCAATGAACAATTTGGCGCAGATTTATCTTAAAGGTTTCAGCATCATTGAACGTTCTTACGAAAAGGCTGTAGAATTGTTCCAAAAAGCAGCCGCGCTTAATGAGGTTTATGCTCTATTCTGTTTGGGAGAATTGTTTCATAAGAGCCGC
>JAFQZB010000064.1 GCA_017406175.1 Selenomonadaceae bacterium
CAAGCTCCCGACAAATTGTTTGAGTCCATGAATAATGCTCGTGCCATTCTTAAAAAACTTTGCCACGAAGAAATAATACCGATTGAGGAGCCTCTCACTACCGATGACTACTTTCGCGATTTGAAAATTATTTATCACGGTAGCGAAATCACTTTACAAAATGAAGATGAAACCGTTTATCCGAACGAATCCATTTTAATCGGCATTTCTGCTTACGAATTTTTACGCCTACTTAAAGCAAAAGCGGCGGAAGTACATTTCAAAACTTGGTTGGAGTTTTCTTATAAAGATTATTCTCATGAGAAATTTTTGCTCTCGGACAAAATTCCTAAAGACGAACCTATATCAACTTTCCTGCGAACTCGCTTGGATAAAAATCGTCAACACCTTCTGCACAATCCCCAAGATTTGAAGCAATATATTCCTAAGGGGAAAACTATACGCGCCGATGACCTCTTACAGCAGATAAAACTTGAATCAACTCTTTTTCTGTCCGTAATGGATGACTTTGAGCAGGAAGAAAACTCCTATTTGAGCGAGCACCCTGAGCTTTTACAAATATCATAATGCTCTACGAAAAATTCTAGTGCACAGTTTCTTTGACAATGTTATAATCAACACAAATTGATTTAACTTTTCTTACGGCTGTGAGGGATTATGACGAATTTTTTAGACGACCAAAATGCTTCCTACGATAAGCTTGCTAAACATTTTCTTTCTCGCAAATCTATCCTCGCGCAAATTTTGAAATACACTGTCGAAGAATTTGCTGACTCTTCCTTAGAGGACATCGAGAAAAAATATATCGAAGGAGAACCTTCTCTTTCTATCAATACCGTCCCGCTTGATGACACTCTCGACATCGTTGGAAAAAACACTGAATCAGCCAGTCTCAACGAAAGTTTTGTCACCTTCGATATTATTTTTGATGCCATTGCTCCCGTTGACGGCAAGCTCGTTAAAATTATCATCAACCTTGAACCTCAAAAAACTACAAGAAAAATCCACTACAAGTTAATGAAACGCGCTGTCTACTATGCCGCTCGCCTTATCTCTTCTCAAAAGGAAAAAGAATTTCACGGCGATGACTATAACGGGCTTAAAAAGGTCTATTCGATATGGATTGCCATGAACGTTCAAAATTATCGCGCCGATTCCATTCAAGAATACAAATTGTCGGAGAATCTTATTCACGGTAAATTTCATGACGACCAAAAGAATTACGACCTCATCTCCATTGTTATTTTGAATCTCGGTAAGAAACCGACTTCTCACAAGTTGCTTAATCTTTTGTATTTGATTTTTATGGATTTGAAATCATCTGCCGAAAAAGAAACTATTCTGCACGACGAATATCACATTGACATCACTCGCGATATGAGAGAGGAGTTGAGAAAAATGGGTGGTTTAATGGAACCTGCTGTCGAAATTGCCGCTGAAAAAAAATCTGCCGAAACAAAAAAGAAAACTTTAATTGAAAGTGTCCGCAACTTGATGGAAACGTTGAATCTAACCGCAAAACAAGCTATGGACGCTCTCAAAATTCCCGCTGACAAGCAAAAAGAATATCTCACGTTAATTTAAAGGGGGATTTGCAAAAAATGGGTGACGGCGGCTTAATGGAACCTGCACTCGAAATTGCTATCGAAAAAATGGTTGAACGTGAATTTAAACGGGCGAATAAACGAGTGATTGCTGAGGCTAGAGTTACAGCTAAAAAAGAAACTACGTTGCACTGTATCCGTTGTTTAATGACAAAATTAAATCTGACTGCTCAAGAGGCTATGGATATTCTCGATGTTCATGCCAATAAGCAAAAAGAATACCTTGCGTTAATTTGAGACAATAAAATTTGAGACAATAAATCATGAA
>JAFQZB010000065.1 GCA_017406175.1 Selenomonadaceae bacterium
ACGTGGCGCAAGGCTTAAGAGGTGGAACTATTTGATTTCGGAGTGGGAATTATTTTTGAGATTGACGTTGGCTTGCGTTTTGGGCGGGATAATCGGTTACGAAAGGCAAAGTCGCAGGAAAACGGCGGGTTTGCGGACGAATGTCCTTGTATGTCTCGGTTCGTGTTTGATTATGGTTTTGAGTGAGGCGTTGTACTTTCACGTCGAAGGACGCACGAACGCAGACCCTGCAAGATTGGCGGCGCAAGTTGTCAGCGGAATAGGTTTCCTCGGCGCGGGCGCAATCATGAAGGAAGGCTTAACAGTCACGGGCTTGACGACGGCGGCTTGCTTATGGGTCGTTTCAGGCGTAGGCTTAGCAGTCGGCGCGGGATACTATTCGGGAGCACTGTTCACGACGGCTTTAATCTTCGCGACGCTCGGCACACTGTCTAGGATTGATGAATGGGTCATGCACGAGAAAAATTTAATCATCACGATTCACACGAAGGACAAGCCGGGGCAACTCATGCACATAAGCTCTTGCATTGACGATTTGCAGCTGAAAATTCGCGATGTTAAGGTTAAAGCAGACGAAGACTCGACGGACACGCTGATTATCGAAATGGAAGTTTATAATCACCGTGCTTTAAAGAATGTGATAGTTTTGGATGCGGTTAAGCGGATTGAAGGCGTGGTAAGCGTCGACGTTAGTTAAAGAGGAGGTCTTTAGATGAATTACGATATTATGGATACGATTGTTCGGACGGCGATTGATGCGATGCGCAATGCTTACGTTGAGCACGGCTCGATTGCAACGGGTGCATGTCTTTTGGCGGCGGATGGGACACTTTACAGCGGTTGTGCGATTGATAGCGTCGTTCCCGAATACAAATTGCCGGCTGAAGTCGTCGTCATGGCGAAAGCTATTTCCGAAGGCAAGCGCGAGTTCGATGCAATTTCGGTTGTGGCGGATATTGACGGCACTTACATGCCCGACGAGCTAAGTCATAAGTTTTTGCTTGAGTTCAACGTCAAGGAGATAATTTTGGCGGACATCAAAGGCAATACAAAGATTATGAAGCTGGAAGAGTTTATACCGTACAAATCGCGCCGCAAATAACGAAAATTCTTCGGCAAAGGAAGTTCCTGCTTGATGGCCTTAAGAGGAAACTGTTAAGGCGTTCTTACTTCCCGCCGATGATTTGACAAAAAAATATTGCTGTGGTATCTTGACGAAAATTTTTCGGCAAAGGAAGTTCCTGTTTTGAGACCAAAGTTTTAAAATCTTACTTCCCGCCGAGAGGACAGGGGCGGTCGATTGACTGCCCTTGTTCTTTTGCAAGGAGGCTTTAACATGAATACTTATGAGACGTTCCGTTATGTGCAAGGCGTGCTTACTCTGTTCAAAGCCGCGCCGACCATCGAAATTGAATCCAATTACACCCTCGACAACGTGCGCAACCTTAAAAACGGTTTTTTTATCACGGAGGCGGCGTTCAAAGCTTGTCCGTGCATTGCCGCCGAGGAATTGTTCGATTTCCTCAAGGAAAAGTTCGGCTATAATATCTTTGAACTGAATCAAGGCTTTTACAAGTCTTTTCGGACGGTCGCCGACCTCACGCCGCAAAAAATCCTCGTGAACAAGCTCCTGCACTACATGTCAACTTACGGCATGGAGGAGCTTGGACTTTTCGACAGGGAACTTGTTTACATTCCCAACGACGCCTTAGAGTTGCCCGCCGACGCCACGCCGCTTAAAGTCACAGTCATCAACGCAATCACCAACGACGACATCAAAGCCCGTACAGTTAAGCTGATTCAATCGGGGGCGGCTCTCTCCGAAGAGACATTAGACGCCCTCGCCGACGTGGTGAAGTTCCTAAGCATTGAACTCGACGTGGACGACGTGCCCAACAAAGAATTCGCCGTACGCCTCTGCGATTTGCTGAACGTCCTGCCCGCCGACCCCGTGAAGTTCCTGCGCTACATGATTTACAAGGCGACCGGCTCAACGCTACTGATTAAGGACAGGCGAACAATCGACGGCATAAAGAACGGCAAGTTTGATGACCAATTCTTTGCACGCTACATCGAACGCAACGGGCTGGGCAAGTTGGCTAGCGTCTTCCACAGGTTCAAGCCGCTTTGGTTAGCGTTCAAGCCTCATTCCGATTACATGCGGGCGACGATAAATAAAATGCGCAAGCTCGCCGACCGCTACCACAAGCCCACGCCGCCAAAGTTCCTTGAGCAACTGACTGCCGCCGACGCTATCGACTTCGACCGCCTCAAGCAGGAACTTGCTAACGTCACGGCTTATCGGAAGGTTTCTTTAGCCAATGCTATCCTCTATCGCCAAGCCACGCCGGAAAGTATCGTCTACAACATTCGCAACGGCAGTGCTTTCGCGGACGATTATCACGGCGGCTTGAAATTCGACGCGGCAAAGATTCTCGACGTGCTGATTGATTCGATTGCCGAGGACATTCGCCTGAACGTCAGCGGCAAGAAGATTTATATCCCCGAACGCTTCACTTATGCCGCGCCCGTCAGCGAGAAAAAGTTTATCGGCAACATTCCTAGCGGCTCGTCCTACACCTTCGATAAAAATTCCGTAGTCGTCGGCGTGCACTGGTTCAATCTCCTAGACAGTGGCAGGGAAATTCGCGTTGACTTAGATTTGCATTTGAATTCCCCTAAACGCGACATTGGCTGGCATAACGACTTCGATGAAGAAAACTTCATTGACACCAAAGAGCTTAAGGTTATCTTTTCGGGCGACATGACGGACGCGCCCATTGACCGCGGCGGAGCAACGGAGGCATTCTTCGTCGGCGAATCCGTGACTGATGAACTGATGATGATTAACCTGAACAACTACACCTACTATCGACAAGATAATACCGTGCCGTTCAAGCTGATTCTCGGAGACGTGACGCAAGACAGTATCAATCGGCAATATCTGATTGATTCGCATGAGGTTGCCTTCTGCGTGCCCAATGAAATTGTTTCGGGGCAAATGTTTATCGGGTTCCTTGCCTCTGACGCGAGCGGCGCGAAGAAGTTTTATTTCTCGACGGGCAACACGGGAACTAAAATCGTTGCACGCAGTAACGAGCTGACCAATAAGGTTATCGCGGCTATGAACTCAAGCTTTGAATCCGCCCTGGGCTTGAAGGTTCTTTTGGAGAGAGCCGGCGCAATTTTCGTTAGCGACGCCGCCGACAGCGACATTAACCTTGACCCCGCCGCCGTCACGAAAGATATTCTGCTCGGCCTGTTCGCCAAATGAATTCTAAGCAATAAAAAAACTCCTCCGTGCCTTGTCGGCGTGAAGGAGTTTTTCTTTGTCATCGTTCGTGCGAGAAATACATTTTGCGCGGGACAATCATTCCGAGTTCGTCTTCAGCGATTTGCTTTATCCTCTGTGGCGACTTGAGCTGAGCAATTTCCACGCGCAGGCGTTCGTTCTCCAGTTCGAGTTGCTGAGCTTGGGTTTGGGTGGCGACCAGTGCATAACCGCGGCTTGCGCTGATTCCGCTACGAATCACAACTGCCATCGCCAGCACTGCGAAGACTACGAAGGCAATTCGGCAACGCGACCTTAGCAGATGATTCAGGCGCGGGCGACCTTTGATTAAAGTTAGCTCGGCTTCGTTCTCGGCGATTTTACGCTTTGGTTGGTTGTTGGCTTTGGATTTATTTTTTATCGGCATGGTACTCCTCCTTTGATTTGCGTTGAAGGGTTCTATCTGACTCACGCCTGCAATTTTTCGGCGGCGCGTAGTTTGGCTGACTTAGCTCGGCTGTTGCTTTGGATTTCTTCTGACGTCGGAGTTTTGACTTTGCCGAGGATTTTAATTGAGGCTTTGTGATTGCACACGCACACGGGGAAACTTTTCGGGCAGATACAACCTTGCGCGAGCGTTCGGAGCGTCTCCTTAACGATTCTGTCTTCTAGCGAGTGGAAGGTTATGACTGCTAGCCGTCCGCCGGGCTTCAACCTATCGACGGCTTTTTTAATCGCATCGGCTAAGATTTCGAGTTCGCCGTTGACTTCAATCCTCACGGCTTGGAAAACTCTTTTAGCAGGGTGTCCGCCGTGTTGAGTTCGGAGGGCGGTCTGTTCAATGAGCCTGACTAGTTCGCCTGTTGTCTCAATCGCGGAGATTTTCCTAGCTTGACAGATTGCGGCGGCGATTCTCTTTGCAAAACGTTCCTCGCCGTATTCGCGGAAGATTTTTATCAGGCGGTCTTCGTCGTAGCGGTTAATCACGTCGCGGGCAGTCAAGGGTCGTCGTCTGTCCATCCGCATATCGAGTGGCGCGTCGTGCATGTAGGAGAAGCCGCGCCCCGCCTCGTCAATCTGATGAGACGATACGCCGAGGTCGAAGGTTGCGCCGTCAATCTTATCAATGCCGAGGTCGTCAAGGATTGCGTCTAGGTCGCTGAAGTTGCCGCGCACAATCTGAACGTCGCAAGCTAAGCCCGATAGATTTTCTGTGGCGGCGGCGATTGCGTCTTCGTCCTGGTCAAGCCCGATAAGCCGTCCGTTTTCGTTGAGTTGTTCTCCTATTGCTCGTGCGTGTCCTGCGCCTCCTAACGTACAGTCAAGATAGATTCCGTTCGGCTTAAGGTCGAGTGCGTTTAAAACTTCGCCTAGCATAACGCTTTTGTGTCTAAAGTTCAACGTCGCCCACTCCTTTAAACCGTTTTGAAATCCTATTCGCCCTGCGGGAAAAATTTCCTTTAAGCTTCTCGAAAAATTTTTTCAGGCGAAATTCATTGACGCAAAACTTTTGAGTGATATAATCTGCGGCAATTTAAAGGAGGAATCACTTATGAAAATTACCAAAGACATGAACATAATCGAAGTCGTGCAACGGTATCCGGATACTATGATGGTCTTCATGTATGCGGGCATGGGTTGCTTTGGCTGTCACGCGGCGCAATTCGAGACTATCGAGGAAGGCGCGTTGGCTCATGGCATTGACGCTGATAAGCTTATCGAGGCTCTTAACGAAGTCGTTGAGGCGTCCGACGAGGCTGACTCTGAACTCGCTGGCGTCGCGGCGAAGTAATCATTCCCTATAAGATACTTTGTCGAAGTTCAGCTTATCGAGGTCGCGGGCTTTGGGAGGTCTGGCGGGATAGCCTAAAGATAAAATCGCTTGGCAAGCAAAGTTATCAGGGAAGTTGAGTAGTCCGCGTAGATAGTCTTCACTCGTCGAATCGTCTTCGGCGTCACGGTTGCGAACTTGAATCCAACAGTTGCCTATGCCAAGAGAAGTCGCTAACAGTTCCATACTCATCATCGCCACGCACGAATCCTCAACGAACGTATCGGACTTATCCTTATCGGAAATGACAACTATCGCCGCCGCTGCTCCTTCCAACATCTTAGCGACGCCCTTGCGGCAGTGCGACATCTTTTCGAGAAGTTCGCGGTTCTTGACGACGATAAATTCACACGGATACTTTGAATGACCGCTCGGAGCTAAGAGTGCCGCGCTTACAATCTGCTTTAACTGTTCGTCGGAAAGTTTTTCCTCGGTGTAGCGGCGCACGCTCCTACGCGAACGCATGACTTCTAACATCTCCATTTAATCAAGTCCTTTCCAAAAAATTTAAGTCGGAGACCCTCCAAAGCCTCCGACTTTTTTTTGTGTTCGCCAATCTTTATTTGGTTGCTCTATTCGTTAAGCTGTCGACGCTCTTAGCCTTGAGGACTTTTTTGGGGATTTCAAGGTTTTTCTTAACCCCAGCCTCGTCAGAAGGATAAGTCGTGTAAGCGCGAATCTCGCTATAGTAAGCAATCGTTTCGAGGAGCTGGTTTATCTCGTCGGGCCAAGTCTGATTCGGGTCGTTTAGGGCGGCGCGTGCCAATTCTTGAATGAGACCGGAGAATTGATATTGCATGGCTACCGTATGCCAATCGCGCTTATCAATCGTCCACATGTACCAAAGGTTTGCATTGCGGAACGCGGTATCGAAGTAATTTACGATAGCCTCTTGAATCGGGTCAGCCGTCGAGTTGGGATTTGCCTCCGACATTGTCCTAAAGGAATTAGCCATGCCGTTGCCGTCGAGCGTGATTAACATAATGCGGCGGTTTTCGTTCTCCTGAAGGATTGTAACTTCCTTAGCGTCGTTGATAAACTCTTCGACCTCTTCGGGTGTCGGCGTGGCAAGCATGTCCATAACGCCAGCGGCTAAGGTCGGCGCGGTGAACTTCTCCCATTCCTTGTCCGCCTTAAAGTAAATCGTCATGTCCTTGCCTTCCTGCGTCATGTAAAAGGGGATCATCGTTTCCGCGCTGGTGCCGTCGTCCTTTTCAATCCAGAACGTCAAATCGCCCTTTGACTTGAAAACGTTGCCTTCGACGGAGCCGAGTATGTCGAGTTCAGCCTGAATGTATGGAGACGTAAACAGAATGTCTTGGCGGAAAAATTTCTCCTTATCTGCCGAATAGGACGACAAAGCCTCGCGATAAGCTTTAATGCCCTCCGAGTTCGGGTCGTCCGCCGCGAATGTCTTCGTAGGGAAAATCATCGCGCACAACAGAAGCAGTGCCGCGCATAAGCTAAACAATTTTTTCATTAAAAACCCTCCTTAAATCAGCGAATCTTCTTGCCGAAGTCCTCAAAGAACGAATTGCAAATCCTGCCGAACATGCCCCTTTGCGCCTGAAAATCTTCGCGGTCGCGCACGTCCTTGCGGGCAAAAATCATTTCACCGCGGCGAGCCTCATAGACTTGCAAAGACATTTGAAGCGTCGACACGTCCACGCGCCTCGGCGGATAAGTCACGGGCACTTGAATGTAATACGTTTCCTCGCGGCGGTTGCCGTAGTGGTCGTAATAGGTGCGACTTTCCCTGCGTTGCTCCCAAACGGTGTAGCCGGGCTTGACGTAGGAATTGTCGTCCCAAGTGTCCACATTGGCGATAACCCAAGCGTCCGCAATTTGATAGGCGTTCTGCATGATGACATGGCGGGCTTGCATGGGGTTTGAATAAGCAAGCGACTCGACATTTAGCATACGCTGCGCTTGAGCCTCCGTGATGATATTGCAACGGAGATTCTTTTGGGCGTTCTGGATATAAACGTCCTGCAAGTTGCGTCTGGTGATTGAGTCGCCGCCCATGCCCTGATTGCTCGTCACGTCGAAGACGATAACCGACCGGATATTGCGGAAGTAGAAGTTTCGGTCGAACCAGTCAGTTTTTTCTGCGGAGACGATTTGCGGCAAGCTCATCATCGCCAGCAGGAGAATCACGCTGAAAACTTTTTTTAACACGATAACACCTCCTTTATTCTGTGTAGCCGACGCTCTGCGCTAAGAGAATTGTCTTGTCGTCAGAGAGCTTAGCTATCTTTTTGAACTCGTCGCGATTGATTGAGCCGCGTACGCAATTCCCTAAGCCTTCGGTCTGTGCGGCAAGTGCCACGCTTTGAACCATTGCCCCGACCGCTATGTTAGCCGAGTCGATTTGCCTTTCACGCGGCGGCGGAGTATGTCTTGCACTCTTCCAAGCGTCCGGCGTCTCGACGTAAACCAAATTCAATGCCGCCTTACTCGCGAAACCTTGACCCGTCGTCGTCGCCGAACGGTAATCCCCCGCCGCAATCAACTTGAGTTTGCGATTTTCAGGCTCGTAAAGGTAAACGCCCTCTTTGGTCACGGCGTAGACTTCGACGGAGTAAACGCCCATAGCTGCAGGATTGACGCGCTTGCCGTCGGTGCGATTGATTCCGTTCGCCGCCCAAAGGAGCTTGCTTAGTTGCACGGTCGTCAAGTCTTTATCAACGAAGTTTCTGCTGGACTGCCGATGAGCCAAGGCATCAATGACGGTGAGTTTTTCTTCAGCTGCCGGAGCCGACGGAAAAGTTATATCGCCCTGCGCGGCGTATGAAGTCGTCGAGACCAGCAAGGTCGCCGCCAATGCCATTAGAAATTTTTTCATGGTCACTACCTCCCAAGCACGTAATAGCCGCCCGCTTCTAGGAACTTGCAATACTCCCCGACGGCAACGACAAAGTTTGTAAAGCCGTCCTTGTAGCCCGCCGCAGTCAATTTCTTCATGTCGGCTTCGGTGAAGCTCTGATACTTGCCGCGCAATTCGTCGGGGAAGTCGCAATAGGTCGTCCGCATTTTCGAGTTCATGGACTCAATCATAGCCTTAGCCACGGCGTTAAAGGTGTGGGCGTGCCCCGTGCCGCAGTTGTAAATCCCGTTGGCTATCGGATTGTCCAGGCACCAAAGGTTAATTTTCGCCACGTCCTTAACGTAGATGAAGTCGCGCTTCTGTTCGCCGTCGCCGTAACCTTCCGTGCCTTTGAAGAGCCGGGGTCCGCCGCCCAACTTCATGCGCTTATAAATCTGGTAGAAAATGGACGCCATCTTGCCTTTGTGATTCTCCTGCTGACCGTAGACGTTAAAGTACCTCAAGCCGATGATTTTGCTTTTGACCTTGTCGGCGAACTGGCGGACGTATCTATCGAACATGAGCTTTGAGAAGGCGTAGGGGTTAAGAGGAGCCTCGCAAGCCTCCTCCTCGCGAAAGCCACGCTTGCCCATGCCATAGACCGAAGCACTCGACGCATATATCAGCGGCAGTTGCTTCCTTATGCAGAACTTGAGTAGCTCTTTGGAGTAATCGTAATTCGTCCGCATCATGAAGTTTACGTCGTATTGCATGGTATCGGAGCACGCGCCCTCGTGGAAGATAGCTTCAATGTTCTGCCCGAAGGCGTCGATTTTGTTAAGGAAGTCGTCCTTGTGCTGGTAGTCGATAAAGCGAAGTCCGATTAGGTTCTTGAACTTGTCACCGCCGCCCAAGTCATCGACGATTAAAATATCAGTGCGCCCGCGTTCGTTCAAAGCTCGGACGATATTGCTACCGATAAAGCCCGCGCCGCCCGTCACGATAATCATAGTCTCAACTCCTTAGTCAGTGTCCTCTTTGATGTATTGAATGTAATCCGCGCCGATACGCTCACGGCAAGCCTCGACGACGGGTTTTAAAAGCGTCAATGCCTCGTCATGAGTTTTAGCCGCCGCCGTCACCCGAACAACGCAACCATCTTCCTTAGCGTAGGTCGCGACTGTCGGATTGGTGCCGTCGAGTAGCTCGGCAAGCCTATCAGCCACAGGTGATTCACCGACGATAGCAATCGGCGCGTCGAACTTGCTAACGCATTTGATAATCATCGACACCAGAACTTTATCGCTTTTGGCGTTCAGGTAAAGCTCGCAACACTCCTCGAACATGGGTTGCATTTCGTGCGGCGGTCCTGGCAATAGGATACAAACTTTGCCGCCGCGTTCCATGACGCAACCGGGCGCGGTGCCGTGATGATTGTAAAGTATCAACGACTCGTTCGGGACAATCGCTTGCTTTTTCATGCCGTCAGAAAGTTTTCCGAAGCCGCGAGCCTTAGCCCGTTCCTCAAGGAAATTCAAAACTTTAGCATCGACGACG
>JAFQZB010000066.1 GCA_017406175.1 Selenomonadaceae bacterium
ATCCTGTCAATACATAGGATTCGGGAGCAAATTTTTCCAGTGGGGCAGTTTGTGGTTGAGCTATTGGTAGTTTCATTGCCATATCAAATCACCGCCTTTTTACATGGACGACAAGCGAAGGGTCGTTCAGGTTCACAAGCTTTTCCATTTGTCGCACACGTTTTTGCAGTACGAAAAAGTTTCCTGATGAGAGACGGTTGCCAAGTTTGATGTCGTTAAGCAAGTGGCGTAGATTTTTCAATTCAGCGAGTAAATCTTCCGTAACGAGTAAAATTGGCTCCCGTTTGCGAAGACGTAAATAAATAAGCCGGCTGATTGATAAATCGGTTTCCTCGCTTAGGAGACGGAAGTTTTCTAGCATTTCGACGGGTAGCGTGACGCAGATGCGAGCCGTTTCAACTTTAACTTTCTTCACATGATTTTCCTCCTTACTTTTTTACTTATTTAAATTTTCAAAGAGCACGTGAAACAACATGCACATTGTAAAGCAAGCAAATAACCTTGTCAATGCTAAGTTAAAAATTAATCTAATCTTAATAATTGACTTTTGTTTAGGCAAATGCTAAAGTATTTTAAAGGAGGTGAGGTGATGTTTGGCGCGGATAAAACTTACACAGTTCAGGAAGTGGCGGATTTACTGGGACTGAGCGAATTTACTGTTCGTAGGCGTATAAAAGACGGTTCATTAAAAGCGGTAATGGATTCTAAAAAGCAGGGTTACAGAGTTTCGAGAGATTCTTTAATGGAATACGCAAATGCTCAAAATTCAAAGGTCGGATCATTGTGGCAAAAAGGAAGGGATATAAGTGGACTAGTCGAAACGATTGGCTCCAAATTCATGAAGTCTTTGCCAATAATACCTGCTACAGTTGTCATAGGTACTTTAGCGGGAATGGGAATAGGAAAAGCTTTGGGAAAAAGCAGTGGTTTGAATCTTGCCCCAGCTAAAGCCGACGTGGAATCTGATACGTCAGAAATTAAAGAACTTAACAACGTTGTAGTCCTAGATAAAATTATTGAACGGTTGAACGTTGAACTGGAAGATTATGATTTGCAAATTGAGTATCAAGAAAACAAAATGAATCAAAGTCCACCAGACAGCGAACAATATCAAGAGGATCAAGAAACACTGTTTAAGCTGAAATCTCAAAAGTTCATGATTCGCAAAGAAATAAAGGACTTGGAAATACGTAAAGCTATTCTCGAACAAATGCAGATGAATTGAATTTTAATATAGCAGGAATAAAATTAAATATTTTTGTAAGCGTTAGAATTTTCAAAGACATACAATAGAAATGAAGCACAGGTGCATAACGCGCCTGTGCTTTTTCGTTATCTTTTAAAGAAAGGAAGTGATTTAGAAATGAAATCAAATGAAAGGAGGTGGAGATTGCAGGCAAGATATTGGTTAGAATGTTATTCGATGTCGCAATACAAAATTTAGTAGAGTTTTTAATACTGGAATTAGATTGGGCATTAATGCTGAAGATATTGGCTTTTATGCTGGTATGTAAGTATTGTATCCAAACATTGGGGTGCTTGTCAGTAGTAATTTTAACGTTATGGTTTCTGTTATCTTGAAAGGAGAAATTTCCATGAAACAGGGACGAACTCTAATAGAGCTGGGCAAAGAGCTTCAGCGTCAAAGGCGCAATCGTCAGGACTTTCTCGCTGATACGCGCTCTCTGGAAGTGGAATCAAATAGTTACGGCTCGACGCTTCACCTGTCGCTGGACGGAAAAACTTATGGCTTCGGAATCGGTGAGCTGGCACATCAGCAAATCGCCGCCCGTCTCAACATTCCCTATCGCTACTATGCGAAAATGCAAAACGAAGCTCCCGAACTGCTTGACCAGAACATCAATACATGGCTGGAGCAAAAGCCAGAACGTCGCATGATTCGCGTGCTCGACGGAAAAGTCCGTGCGTTCTTATCCGACCGTTATCGTCGGCTGGACAATCTGGAGCTGTGCGCGGCAGTCTTGCCCGTGATTCA
>JAFQZB010000067.1 GCA_017406175.1 Selenomonadaceae bacterium
ATCCTGTCAATACATAGGATTCGGGAGCAAATTTTTCCAGTGGGGCAGTTTGTGGTTGAGCTATTGGTAGTTTCATTGCCATATCAAATCACCGCCTTTTTACATGGACGACAAGCGAAGGGTCGTTCAGGTTCACAAGCTCCTCCATTTGTCGCACGCGCTCTTGCATTACGAAAAAGTTTTCTTGCGAAATATAGCTACCAAGTTTGATGTCATTGAGTAGGTTGCGTAGATTTTTAACCTCGTCAAGTAACTTTTCCGTCACAAGTAAAATTGGCTCACGCTTGTGAAGACGCAAATAGATTAGCCTACTGATAGATAGGTCAGTTTCCTCGCTGAGAATACGGAAATTTTCCAGCATTTCGACGGGCAGCGTAACGCATATGCGTCCAGTTTTGGATTGCATAAAATCCTCTCCTTTTTGATTCATGAAATATTTGGTTTTCAAGGAACAAGATTGAAAATAATCACCTCCATAATTTTGCAAGAGTGATTCAATCGACAGAGCGTAGTGTATCACTTGTAGCAATTTTTTCAATTATCAAAAAGGTTACATTGAGGTTACATCTAAAATTGACGTGAAGAATATTTCGATTTATACTTTACAAGGTGCGGCAAGAGTGAAGTTAATTACGGCATTTTTACCGAGCTCGCATACACGCAGTCGGGCAAGAGGTAGTTGTCGTGAATGCGCAAAAAGTTTATGTGTCGAATTTCTGGTCATTGATTCGTTCCCGTTTGGATAAGAACAAGCCTAATATAGGGGACAGAATTAGAGTAATTCGCGAATTCGTTGGCTTAACGCAAAGCGAACTGGCGGGCAGAATGAATCTCTCTCGAAAAACAATCTCGAAGTATGAAAATAATTTTAGTAGTTTTAAGAGAGTGGTATCTTTGAAGAGGTTTGCTGAAGGTCTTTCAGCGAACGATTATGTGGTTAGTCCATCTGATTTGTTGATTGACGTTCAAACGATTTGATTCGATTTGATTCTGTAATGATTGTTGTGCATTATTAAGCTTTCTCAATTTTTTATTATATCTATATGCCGAAAATTTGTATTCTGGGATTAGGGCTGTGTCTGGGAGTTCTTATGCCCGACTGGGAATTTTTTGGGCACATTTAATGCACACAGAGAAAGATTCCGGTAAATTGGCTGGAATCTTTTTCGTTTGGATACGTTGTAAAAATAAAAATTTTCAAGCACATACAATAGAAATGAAGCACAGGTGCATAACGCGCCTGTGCTTTTTCGTTGTCGTTTAAAGAAAGGAAGTGATTTAGGAACAAAATCAAAGAGGGGAGGAAAAGATAGCGGGCAAAATGTTGGTTAGAACGTTACTTGATGTTGTGCTTCAAAATCTATTGATTTGAAAGGAGAAATTTAGAATGAAACAGGGACGAAATCTAATGGAGCTGGGCAAGGAGCTTCAACGCCAAAAGCGCAATCGGCAGGACTTTCTCGCTGATACGCGGACGCTGGAAGTGGAATCAAATTCTTACGGCTCGACGCTTCACCTGTCGCTCGACGGGAAAACTTACGGGTTCGGAATCGGGGAACTGGCACATCAGCAGATAGCCGCCCGTCTCAACATTCCCTATCGCTACTATGCGAAAATGCAAAACGAAGCTCCCGAACTGCTTGACCGGAACATCAATACATGGCTGGAGCAAAAGCCAGAACGTCGCATGATTCGCGTGCTCGACGGAAAAGTCCGTGCGTTCTTATCCGACCGTTATCGTCGGCTGGACAATCTGGAGCTGTGCGCGGCAGTCTTGCCCGTGATTCA
>JAFQZB010000007.1 GCA_017406175.1 Selenomonadaceae bacterium
GTGTAGCCCAGAGCAATCAGCGCGTAGATACTGCCCAAGCTCACTCCGTTTATCAACTGCTGTATGAGTTGATGCACAAAGTCCATAAAAAAACCTCCTCGATAATTTTCAAGGAGGATTTTAACGTTTTATCGCGATATTGTCACGTATTATTTTTGACCTTCGGGAGCAATCTTCGTGCGGAGCTCGCGGACGCCGTCTTTAGTCTCGATAACGACGATACCTTTAATCGGGTTGTGCGTCGCCGCGTCCATCGTGATTTTGCCCGTGCCGACTGGTAAATCTTTTATCGTCTCGATATTGTCACGAATCTTTTGCGAGTCGTCGCCGCCGCGTTCAATGGCATTGATTAACATTTTGCCTGCGTCGTAGCCTAGAGCCGCAAAAACGTTCGGTTCGTTGTTGTATTCGCCCTTGTAAGCCTTGATGAAACCTTGAACCTCAGCATCGCCGTCAAAGTAGTGCGTGCAGAAGAAAGTATTGTTCAAAGCGTCCTTGCCAGCGATTTCTACAACCTTAGTATCGTCCCAACCGTCAGTTCCGAGGATAGCGGCGGTTATTCCGAGTTCGCGAGCCTGTTTGATGATTTTGCCGACTTCTTCATAGTAAGCCGGAACAAAGATAACGTCAGCGTTTGCAGTCTGGATTTTGGTCAACGCGGCTTTGAAGTCTTGGTCTTTGGCAAGGAAAGCCTCTTCCATTACAACTTTGCCGCCGTCCGCCTCGAAACGTTCCTTAAAGATTTTGCCGAGGCTCTTTGAATAATCGGAGCTGGAATCGAGATAAAGGACTGCCGTCTTAGCGTTTAGGTCTTTCGCGGCGAATTGCGCCATAACCTCAGACTGTTGCGGGTCGATAAAGCATGAGCGGAAGACGAACGGCTTAACCTTTCCGTTCTCAACAGTTACGTCGGGATTTGTCGCTGCGGGTGCAATAATCGGAATTTTATTATCCGTCGCCACTTGAGATTCAGCGATAACATTCGCCGTGACTGCAGGCCCTATAAGCGCGATAACTTTGTCGTCGGAGATTAACTTAGTCGCCGCGTTGACGGATTCAGCCGCCTCGGATTTGGCATCCGCCTCGACGATTTTAATCTTCTTGCCGTTGACGCCGCCCGCGTCGTTGACTTCCTTAATCGCGAGCTTGAGACCGTTGTTAGCATTCGCGCCGTATTGAGCGTGGTTGCCCGTCAGCTCGAAGTTCGCGCCGATAACAATTTCATCGCCTGCCGCCGGTTTAGCGTCGCCGCCCGTGGAGCCGCCTTGCTCGCCGCCGCCGCAACCCGTAAATAGTGCGCTAGCCAGAATCCCGCAGGCTACCATCGACGCCAGTTTGAATTTCTTTTTACTGAAAAACAATTCTACTCAACCTCCAAAAAAAATTTGTTGTCCCGTTAAACTTCCGCGCAAGTATATTTTAAAGGCGGCGAAACGTCAAGATTTTTTTCCTGCTTGAAGGTTTTATCGGCTCGTCAACGAATAAACCCGCCATTAATAAGACAACGGAGGTAAAGACTATGGCAACGATAATTGCGCCGTCGATACTGTCGGCGAACTTTGTTCACCTGGCTGACGAGGTTAAACGAGTCGTGGAGGCGGGCGCGGAATATGTTCACGTCGACGTAATGGACGGCTCGTTTGTACCAGAGATAACGATTGGGGCGGGCGTGGTCAAATGCTTGCGCAAGGAAACCGATGCTGTGCTTGACGTGCATTTGATGGTTGAGCACCCCGAAACGCAACTGGAGAGCTTCGCGAAGGCGGGCGCGGACATCATAACTTTCCACGTGGAGGCGACCCGTCACCCGCACCGCGTGATTCAGAAAATCCACGAGCTTGGTTGCAAGGCGGGAGTCGCACTAAACCCTGGCACGTCACTTTCAGCCGTCGAGGAGCTCGTCGAAGATGCAGACATGATTTTGATTATGACGGTCAATCCCGGCTATGGCGGACAAAAGTTTATCGAGTCGATGCTCGGCAAGATTCACATGCTCTACCACATGATTGAAGAGATGGAGACCAATTGCGACATTGAAGTTGACGGCGGCATTAATGCTCAGACTTCCGTCGACGTGCGCGAGGCGGGTGCTAATGTTCTGGTTGCGGGCTCGGCTATATATGGCGCGGCGGACGTTGCCAAAGCCATTAAAGACATTCGCGGCAATGAAATCGTTCATCACCACGACGACGAAGAGGACTACGACGAATGATTTTCGATTCACACATGCACACGAAATTTTCCGCGGACTCGGAGATGCTTGCGACGGACGCTTTGGCTAAGGCGGCTAGCTTGAATATGGGCGCGGTCTTCACGGAGCATTTCGATTACGGCGTTGAGGTCGACGGCAAGCCTTTTAACTTCGACGCGGCGGCTTACATGAACGAGTATAAAAATCTTCGCGGGGCTAAAGTTCGTCTGGGCGTGGAGGTCGGCTTGAGGAAGTCGGCGCGGGAAGTCAACGCGGAATTCATCGGGCGTGCGGATTTCGATTTGGTTATCGGCTCAATTCATCTCGTCGACGGCTACGACATTTACTATCCCGACTTCTACGCTGGCAAAGACAAAGCGACGGCTTATCGGAAATATTTTCAGCAGATGGCGGCGGAGGCTTCGGTTGCCGATTATGACGTTTTGGGGCATATCGATTACATTTGCCGCACCGCCCCCTACGACGACCCCGAAATTGATTACACGACGTTCAAAGTGGAGATTGAAGAGGTCTTGAAGATTATCACCGAACGCGGGAAGGTTCTGGAGCTGAACACTCGCCGCTTTGATAAAGCTCGTGCGATTGAAGAGTTGGTACCCGTGTATAAAAGGTATCGTGAACTCGGCGGACGCTTCGTGACGATTGGTTCAGACGCTCACAGAGTCGCGGCGGTCGGAAATTATTTCGAGCGGGCGTTGAGGTTTGCTCACGAACTCGACTTAACGCCCGTGACTTTCTGCCAGCGGCGCATTGAAAATTTTTAATGCGTGTGATATTATTCAGCGGGACTTGAGATAAAATTCTTGGGACAAGATGTTTGAAAACTGAACATTGCTTAACTTACAAAGCAAATACGGAAGGCAGTTCGATGGTTGCACGTCGACTTCAATCCTCGTTAATCTTTAGACCTTAGAGTTTTGAGCCGGTGGCACGGCTTATTTTTTTCCGTTGAAGTGGTCGATGACGGCGAGGATGAAGCTACCGACCGAGCAGATAAGCTCAAGCCATTCGTGGAATTCCATGCTCGTCACCTCCTTCCTTCGAGGAAAGAAGCCGACACATCAAACTGCCGCGCCGAATACTATCACACGTTCAGAAAGCTTTCAAGAAAAAATTTAGCCGCTCAGGTATTCTAGGCTTGAGCGTTTTTCTTTTAGGGAGGCGAGCTTATGAAAACATTTTTAGCACGACAGAGGCAGGACGGATTCTTTGCAATACGTTTCAAGTCATCAGCGGGACAATTCACGGCGGCACAACTTCTAGCGATTCATGAGCTGTCAGAGACTTTCGGCAAGGGCGTCATCAATCTAACTTCGCGGCAAGAACTTTCAATCCCATTCGTGAGGCAAGAAGACTTCGACGCGATAAAAGAATTCAGCACGGCGCACGGGCTAGAGATTTCTCCGATTGGCACGATATTTAAACAGGTGACCTCTTGCCAAGGGACGCAGAGTTGCCCGGCGGGGATAATCAATTCGCCGAGTATAGCCCGCGAGCTTGACCGACGCCACGGCGGACGCGAGCTACCGAATAAGATTACCTGTTCGGTGACGGGTTGCCCGAATAACTGCATGAAGGTCGACGCCAACGACATTGGCATTAAAGGCGCAGTCGAGCCGCAATTCATCGTGGCGAACTGCATTTATTGCGGGGCGTGCGCCAGGGTCTGTCCAGTCGGGGCGATTGCCGTTGACCGCAAGGAAAAAGTTTGGACGATTGACCGCTTAAAGTGCATTAACTGCGGACGATGCGTCAAGGCTTGCAGGAAGTCAGCTCTTCGCGGTGAAGTCGGCTACAAAATTTATTTCGCGGGCAATGATTTCCTTCCGATGATTCGCGACGAGCAGACGCTTTATAAAATCGTCGACGCGGCAGTAAAATATTTCGCTGAACACGCCAAGACACGCGAACGCCTAAGCAAAATGTTAGCACGGCTCGGCGTGGAGGATTTTAAGGAACAACTGCAATGAAACTTTTTTCTACAGAACAAGGTAGCTCCATCTTCGCAATGCTCCAGAATTTCGGCAAGGCGTTGATGTTGCCGATAGCGATATTGCCAGCGGCGGGGCTTCTGCTCGGAATTGGCGACACGCTGTCTAATCCAACGACCCTGAAAGCTTTGGACTTCCTGAACATTCGCTGGCTACAAATTATCTTTATGCTCATGAAGGCGGCGGGCAACATCGTCTTCGAGAACTTGCCGATACTTTTTGCCGTGGGCATATCAACGGGGCTGGCTCGTCAAGACAAAGGGACGGTCGGTCTTGCCGCTATCTTATCCATGCTGATAACGAACGCGACGATACACACCGCGCTGAAACTCACGGGCAAACTAGCAGAAGAAAATTTCGCAAGCGTAGGTCAAGGCATGTGTCTTGGAATTCAAACGTTGGAGACGGGTGTTTTCGGCGGAATGCTCGTTGGGCTTATGGTCTATTGGCTTCACGGGAAATTTTATAAGATAGACTTGCCGCCCTTCTTAGGATTCTTCAGCGGCTCGCGTTTCGTCCCGATAATTTGCGCGGGCGCGTCAATCTGTCTTGGCATTTGCCTGTACGTAATCTGGCCGGGCTTCCAATTAACGATTTTAGGGTTCGGCGAGCTGTTTAGGGATACGGGCTATATCGGCACGCTGATTTACGGATTCATACTGCGAATGCTCGGACTGTTCGGACTGCACCATATTTTTTATCTGCCGTTCTGGACGACGGGCTTGGGCGGGAGCGAACTTGTCAGCGGACAACTAATCGAGGGCACGCAACGAATTTTCTTTGCTCAGCTCAGCGACCCGTCCACGACGAAATTTTACGAGGGCATATCGCGTTTCATGTCCGGCAGATTTATAACAATGATGTTCGGGCTAGTCGGTGCCGCCTTTGCCCTGTACAAGACTGCTAAGCCGCAAAATAAAAAAATCGTCGGCGGTATGCTCTTCTCCGCCGCGCTGACTTCATTTTTGACGGGAATCACCGAGCCGCTAGAATTCTCATTCCTGTTCGCCGCCCCTATGCTTTACGTCCTGCACGCTTTCTTTGACGGTTGCGCGTTCATGCTAGCTCACATCTTCCAAATCACAATCGGGCAGACGTTTTCGGGCGGGCTGATTGATTTTATCCTATTCGGCATCATGCAGGGCAATGTCAAAACGAATTGGATTTACGTGCCGTTAATCGGCGTACCGTGGTTCTTCCTGTATTACTTCTCGTTCAAGTTCCTGATTGAGAAATACGATTTCAAGACGCCGGGCAGGGAAGAGGACTTGCTTACCGAACAA
Organism: Selenomonadaceae bacterium; assembly: GCA_017406175.1. GTDB lineage: Bacteria > Bacillota > Negativicutes > Selenomonadales > Selenomonadaceae > Quinella. The sequence continues at coordinate 5,487 of JAFQZB010000007.1, forward strand.
AAAGTTTTGAGCGACGCCGAACAAACGCAACTGATTTTATCTGGGCTTGGCGGGCATGAAAATATTGAGGACTTGGATAACTGCATAACTCGACTTCGTGTGACGGTCAAGGACGCCTCCCTTGTCAACGAAGATATTTTGAAGACGAGCGGCGCACAGGGAATCCTCAAGCAAGGTGTCGGCGTTCAGATTATCTACGGCTTGCGCGTCAACAACATAAAAAATAATCTCGAAGAGGCTTTGAAGTAATCCGCTGGGCACGATTAATCGCGCTTGAGCAAGTATTCCGCAGGCAAGCCGAAAATTTCTTCAAGCTTTGCAACCTGTTCTTTGGTAAAGTTCTTTTTGCCACGCATTTTGGCGGAGATAGCCGCTTTCGTGACACCCAAGAGTTTTCCTAAGCTCATGTACGAAAGACAATGATTGTTCATTTCGGCGATTAAATTTTTGTAGGAAGTATCGGAACGGTGTGCCACAGAGATAAGTTTTGCTTTTGCCTCTGCCGTCAAGCTTTTTCCCATTCGCGCCGCCGCCAATTTCGCTTTGGCTTCGGGCGTTTGTTTTTTTCCTCGATTGCCTGCTCCAATTTTGGCGCGGTGTTCGGGGGATTTTTTCTTACCTTTGTTCGCCGCAGAACGTTTTGCTCGCGTTTCGTCTGAACAATCACATCCTGTTGGTCCGTCGCCGCCGTCCGAGCGATTGTAACCGTTCGGCGTTTTGCAGTTCAGCGTAGCAATCCAAAAAATTTCGCGTTCATTGAGTTGTTCTTTCGTTTCGCATTCTTCGATGACTTCGACGCTAAAATTTTCCCAACCATGCTTGCGAATTGCATTGCCGATAACAGTATCAGCGCATTTGTGGGAGCGCATTCGCTGCTTGAGAGATGTCGTTGTTTTCCCAACGTAGCTCTTGTTGTTAATCTGATTGGTGATTTTGTAAATTACTCCGTACATAGTAGCTCCGCCTTTCTGTTTGACTTCACAGCGCGAGCGTGCTAGAATCAAAATGCTTTTACGAAGGCTCTGCTGTGTGAGGTTGAGGTTTTAACGGTTCAATCTTAACACCGCAGAGTTTTTTCGTCAATCGAAAAGGCTTTTGACTTAACAAGGGATTTCGTATAAAATCGGCGCACAATCTTGCTTTGGAAAGGAGTTCATATGGAAAAGCTTTTTAAACTAACAGAACGCGGCACCAATGTACGAACGGAAATTGTAGCGGGTATTACGACGTTCATGACTGTTGCCTATATCCTTCCGACGAATCCAATAATTTTAGGCGCGGCGGGCATGGACACGAGCGCAGTTTTCACGGCAACGGCTCTGGCTAGCGCGTTCGCGACGCTTTTAATGGCATTCTTGGCAAATATGCCGTTGGTGCTTTCAGCGGGGATGGGGCTTAATGCATATTTCAGCTATACAGTTGTTATCGGCATGGGTTACACTTGGCAGCAGGCACTGGCGGCGATTTTCGTTGAGGGTGTCATTTTTATTGTCCTGTCGCTGGTCAATATCCGCGAGGCAATCTTCAACGCAATCCCGCCGTCGCTAAAAATCGCAGTCTCAGTTGGCATCGGGTTGTTCATCAGCTTTATCGGCCTTCAGAACGCGCATATCGTCGTTGCAGGTCCGACGCTCGTTACGCTGTATTCGTTCAAGCACTCGGTCGAAGGCGGCATGTTCAATTCGGAGGGCATAACCGTTTTGCTCGCGCTGATTGGTTTGCTGATAACCGCGTTTCTCTTGATAAAGAACGTAAAAGGCTCGGTGCTGTTCGGGATAATCGTGACGTGGGGGTTAGGCATGATTTGTCAGGCGGTCGGCTTATACGTTCCCAATCCCGAAAAAGGATTCTTTAGCCTCTTCCCCAGCGGAATCATCTCAATGCCCGCGTCCTTAGAGCCGACGTTTATGCAGGTGGACTTCAGCTCGGTGCTGTCGTTTGAATTCTTCTCAATCTTGATGGCGTTCTTGTTCGTCGACCTGTTCGATACGATTGGAACGGTCATAGGTTGTGCGACGAAGGCAAATCTCCTCGACGAAAACGGACGGCTTCCGAAGGTTAAACAAGTACTCTTAACGGACGCAATCGGCACGACGGCAGGTTCATTGCTCGGCACGTCAACGATAACTACGTTTGTTGAATCGTCTGCGGGCATAGCTGAGGGCGGCAAGACTGGCTTAACGGCTCTGACGGCGGGTTGCTTATTCTTGCTGGCGTTATTCTTCTCGCCAATATTCCTAGCAATCCCCGCCTTCGCGACGGCTCCGGCATTAATTATCGTCGGCTTCCTGATGATGCAATCGGTAGCTAAAATCTCGTGGACGGACGACATCTTAACGGCAGTCCCGGCTTACATAACTATATTCTCGATGGCGTTCATGTACTCAATCTCGGAAGGTATTTGCTTCGGCGTCATCAGCTACACGCTACTACATGTCTTTTCGGGCAAGGGCAAGGACGTTACGCCGCTTATGTACATCTTAACTGTTTTGTTCGTGCTGAAGTACGCCTTACTATGATTTACGGGCAACGTTGCGGAAATAAATCTGCGCGTTGCTTTTTTTATTTAACGGAGGGATTAATCATGACGAAGACGGAGCTAAAGAACCTCATCGACGCGGCGGCGGGCAGAATCAAAGCCGACCTCGTGATAAAGAACTGCAAGATTGTAAACGTGCTAAGCGGCACGATAACGTCGGGCGAAGTGGCAATCTTCGACGGCAAGATTATCGGCATGGGCAATGAAATCTACGACGGCAAGGAAACTTTTGACGCGGGCGGGAAGTATCTTTGCCCCGGATTTATCGACGGGCACATACACATTGAATCATCTTACATCAGCCCCGAAGAACTCGGAAAAATCATCGTGCCGCGTGGCACCACCTCGATTATCGCTGACCCGCACGAGATTGCTAACGTCTGCGGGCTTACGGGTTTAAAGTACATGCTCGACGCCGCTAAACGCACGAAGCTTAACATTGTCTACGCGATGCCAAGTTGCGTCCCTGCCACGCCCTTTGAAGACGCTGGAGCCGTGATTGAGGCGGCGGATATGGCTGAATTCCTCGGCGACGAAAATTTTTTTGGTCTCGGCGAATTCATGAACGCGCCAGGAATTATCAACTGCGACGACAAGGCTTTAGATAAAATTTTGCTCGCGAAGAAGTTAGGCAAGCTGATTGACGGTCACGCGCCGAATTTGATAGGCAAAGATTTGAATGCTTATCTAAGCGCGGGCGTCGGCGGCGACCACGAGTGCACGACCGTAGAGGAAATGCACGAACGCATTGCAAAGGGTATGTATATCTTGATTCGCGAAGGTTCAGCCTGTCATAACCTAAAAACTTTGATTAAAGGTGTCACGCCCACGAATAGCCGCCGCGTTTTATTGTGTTCGGACGACTGCCAGCCGAAAACTATCTTGGAACTAGGACACATGGATAAAAATATCCGAATGTGCGTTGAGGAGGGCATTGACCCGATAACCGCTATTCAAATGGCGACGATTAATGTTGCGGAGTCGGTCGGAATCTACGACAGGGGCATTATAGCCATTGGGGCGCACGCGGATTTAGTTTTGCTTGACGACTTGAAGACTTTCCACGCGGCGGACGTTTGGATTGGCGGCGAACACGTTGCCAAGGACGGACGTTATCTGCCTGAAATCATTCCCGCTGATATTTCAAGCGTGCGCGGTTCCGTTCGGGTTAAAAATTTCTCCGTCGACCGTTTGCTCATGAATCTGACTGGCGGCAAGGTTAATGTCATTGGAATTGAACCGGGCGGCGTCGTGACAAAAAAATATCTCGCCGAAGTCAAACGCGACGAGACTGGCGACTTTATCTTTGACCCCGCGCAGGACATTTGCAAAATCGCGGTGATTGAACGTCATCACGAGACCGGCAAGGTTGGTTTAGGGCTTCTGGGCGGCTACGGCATTAAACGCGGGGCGGTGGCAGTCAGCGTGGCTCACGACTCCCATAACATAATCGCGGCGGGCGTCAGCAACGAGGAAATTTTCTGCGCGGTCGAGGCTCTGATTAAAATGGAAGGCGGCATGGTCTTAGTTAAGGACGGGAAGATTATTTCGATGATACCGCTTATGATTGCCGGCTTGATGAGCGACCTCAGCGGCGAAGAACTCAAAGAAAAACTCGATACGCTCCACGCCAAAGCCCACGCCGAACTTGGAATCAATGACAGCGTAGAACCAGTCATGACTTTAACGTTTATGTCGTTGCCCGTCATACCAGAGATAAAATTGACGGCTCGCGGGCTATTCGACTACGCAACGTTCAGTTTCATTCCGATTTGCGCAAGTTGACAGCGGGCGGGCGTTGTTATATCCTTCGCGCAAAAGGAGTGGAAAGCTTTGATACAGATAAAGAATTTGGAACTCAAGCTCGGCAAGCAAGAAATCTTTTCGGGCTTTAACTTAGAAGTCGGACGCGGCGAAAAGGTCGGGATAATCGGCGGCGAAGGCTCTGGCAAATCGACGTTGCTTGACATAATGGCAGGGCGTGTCTTGCCGACGGCGGGCGACGTCGAAATTTCTGGCGAAGTCCAAACCGTCAACGGTAGCGTCTATGACTTTTCCGATTTGCGCAAGGCTGAAATGTCCGCGATTGAAAAACTCAAGCGGGCATTGCACGGAATCAACGTTGACGAAATTATTTTGCTTCTAAACGAGCCGACGAAAAATCTTGAGGCGGAGGGCGTCGAGTGGCTGATAAACTTCCTACGCGATAACAAAACTTTAACCTCCGTCGTCGTGAGTAGCGATAGATATTTCCTAAAGGAGACGTGCGGACGAATCATTGAGCTTGGCGATTTTGACGTTGAGCCGGTTAGGATTAATTGCGCACCGCTTCTGCCGCCGACGCCTTCGGGAGCCGTGCCAATCGTCCTTGAGGCAAACGGCTTACTGAAGAACCGCGACGGCGAACCACTCTTTAAGGACGTGAGCTTTGCAATTCGGCAAGGGCAAAAGGTCGCGTTCGTCGGGCGCAATGAGCGTGGCAAGTCGAAACTGCTAAAGGCATTGGCTCTGGCTTATCAGAATCAAGACGAGACCGGCGGCTGTCAGCACGGAGTGATAAACTTTCCAAGCGGCGTGAAGGTCTTCTATATGCCGCGAGTATTCACGGGGGCGGCGGCTAGGGTCGAGTTCGATAAGCTAGCGTTCGGTACAGCGAATTTCCTGCTACTCGATAACCCGACGGCTTGTCTTGACTTGCCGACGATTGAGGCTCTAGAGCAAAGCTTAATAAACTTCCCTGGCACGATTATTTTCGTCGACGAAGACCGCGAATTCATTCGGGCGATTGCCAATCGAATCATGGACATCACGCCGCAAGGAACCGTAGATAGGATTGCGACTTATGATGACTTCCTAGCCAATGAGACGGTTAAGCTACAGATTAAAGAAAAGTACAAGCATTAAGGGGGCAACGGCAATGACACGTGGGATACGCGGCGCGATTACAGTCGAAGAAAATTCCAAGGAGCAAATCTGGTTAGCGGCGCGGCAACTCGTCACGGAAATTTTATCAATGAACGAACTACGCGCAGAAGAAATAGGCGCAATAATTTTTTCCACGACCGAAGACCTAACAGCGGCTTTCCCAAGTTCAGCGATAAGACAGTTGCCCGCGCTTAGATTAGTGCCGCTGTTCGACACGCGAGAACCCGCCGTTGATGATTCCTTGCCGCTTTGCATTCGAGTTCTAATCTTGGCTGACACCGACAAGGCGCAGAACAAAATTCATCACGTCTACCTAGGCGGCGCGAAAAATCTCCGCCCCGACCTTGACCATGACTAAACTTTAACTGATATAATCAGCGTATGTTATTTAAGGAGGGTTTAACATGGCTTATCTTGGAGAGGAAATTAAAAAGCTGGGCTTCGGGCTGATGAGGTTGCCTCGGCTCAGCGACGAGACCATTGACCTTGAGCAAGTCAAACAGATGGTCGATTTGTTCCTGTCGAAGGGCTTCACGTACTTTGATACGGCGTGGGCTTATCCCGGTTCCGAAGATGCAATCCGTCAAGCTTTGGTCGAACGGTATCCGCGTGAAAAGTTTCAGCTGGCAACAAAGAACGCCGCCTGGATTAATTGTAAGACCCGCGAAGATGCCATTGCACAATTCGAGACTTCACTTAGGCGGACGGGCGCGGGTTACTTTGATTTTTATCTCCTGCACAATCTCGGCAACACGCGCACTGAATTTTTCGAGCGGTTCAAGATGTGGGATTTCGTCTTCGAGAAGAAGCGCGAGGGAAAGATTAAACACGTGGGCTTTTCCTTCCACTCGACGCCCCAAGAGCTTGACGAGATTTTGACTAAGCACCCCGAAGCCGAATTCGTCCAACTGCAAATCAACTGGGCGGACTGGGAGAATCCCGCAATTCAATCGCGGGGCTGTTATGAAGTCGCCCGCAAGCACGGCAAGCCCCTTGTCATCATGGAGCCGATTAAGGGCGGCATGTTAGCAAATCCGCCCGATGAAGTCAAAGCCGTCTTCCAAAAGGCAAATCCTAATGCGTCGGTTGCGTCGTGGGCGATAAGGTTTGCGGCAAGTCTCGACGGCGTGATAGCTGTCCTGTCTGGCATGAGCACCCTTGAACAAATGCAAGACAACGTCTCGTACATGGAGAATTTCAAGCGGCTTGATGATAGTGAACGGGCGACAGTCGAAGAGGCACGCAAGGTGTTGGCTGGCATTCCCGTTATCCCTTGCACTGTCTGCAACTACTGCGCCCGTGTCTGTCCTGTTGGCGTCGGCATCTCTGGTTCCTTTACCGCAATGAATATCCTCACGTTGTATAAGGATAAGGCGTTCGCTAAAGGGCAATATGAATGGCTGGTGGCTCGGCATGAGAAAAAGTTTGCTAGCGAGTGCATAAAGTGCGGCAAGTGCGAAACCGTCTGCCCGCAACATATTAAGATTCGCGGCGAGCTCGTCAAAGTGGCGGCGGCGTTCGGGAAATAACTACTCTGAACGTTTAAACAGTTCCTCGACGCTCATATTGACGTTGAGGAATTTTTTTATGGACTCTTGCTGTTCTAATGAGATTCTGACTTTACCTTGAAGTTTTCTTGAAATGCTTGCTGGTGTTATGTTCAAATATTTTGCGAGAGTGGCGTACTTAATTTTTCTTTGCCTCAATTCTGCCTCAATGATTGGAAAAATACTCTTCCTGCATTTTCTAATCCAGCCTCTTTCTTCGAATGGACGTAATTTTTCTTTTTTCCAACGTAATGCTCTTGCTTCATCAAGTTTCGCTTTTCCTTCAGGTGTATTGGCAATTTTTTTCTGTGCGACAATCATTCGCATAATTGTTTTGGACGATTTAGGCGTTCTCATTTTGGACAATGCTTCTTCAGTAAAACCTTTTGAGCCGTCGCCACCTTCAGTGAGATTATAACCATTCGGGTGCTTGCAGTTAAGCGTAACAATCCAAAAGATTTCGCGTTCGTTGAGTTGTTCGCGAGTGTCGCACTCCTCGATTACTTCGATGCTAAAATTTTCCACGCCGTGCGCCCTAATCGCATTTCCAATATAAGTAGTCTTGCACTTTGCATGTTCTTTAAAACGTTCTTCGATTGTGCGAGTCGTCTGCCCGACGTAAGATTTGCCGTCGAGCTGATTCGTGATTTTGTAAATTACACCGTATGCCATGATATTAAGCCTCCTGTTTGACAGCGCGGCGCGAGCGTGCTAGAATCAAAATGCTTTTATGGAAGGCTCTGCCGCGTGTGATTGGTTTCAACGACTTAATCTTACACGGCAGGTTTTTCTTTGTCAATAAACGCTTGCCAAAATTAAAATCATTGTGTAGAATACAGCGCGATTAAACACTTAGGAGGACATTGATTGTAGAAATTTCGACACTTCGCTGAGGGCGGAGAACGGTTTAAACGGACATAGCTTTAGATGGAGAGTGGGCATTTGTCCACTCTTCTGTTGTTAAAGGGGGTGACATATTGAGCAAAGTTGAATCGCAAGTGGAAAGCCTTATGGCGGAAATTTTATCGGGCACGGATTATGAACTCGTTGACGTGGAATACGTTAAGGAAGGGCGCGACTGGTATTTGAGGATATTCATTGACAAGGCGGGCGGCATAGACTTGGACGATTGCCAAACTATCAGCGAACGGCTAAGCGCACGACTCGACGCTTTGGACATAATCAGCGGCGCGTATATCCTTGAAGTTTCTTCGCCCGGCATTGACCGCATTTTGAAGAAGGATAAAGATTTCGTTCGCGAGGCGGGCAAGGTCGTAGACGTGACACTTTATGCACCGTTCGACGGCAAAAAAAGTTTCGTCGGGGAGCTAATCAGCCGTGACGAAGAATTTTTGCATATCAAAGACATTGCACCCTTGCCGCGTGAAAAAGTCGCGCTCGTTAGGTTGCACATAGATTTTTAATGGGAGGAAGAATTTACTTGGCTGCTAGAAGGAATAAAACCGAATCGCCCA
>JAFQZB010000068.1 GCA_017406175.1 Selenomonadaceae bacterium
CTCTTTGTTCGCTACTTCAATCGCTTTCGGGAACTTGCCGTAGATATAGAACAAGTCCTCGTTGATGTCGACTTGGAGGCAATAACTGCCACTGCCAGAGTTGAAAAGTACCAAATCACCGTTTTCATTCTCGTAACCGCCCGTGCAGACAGTAAGTTTATTTGCCGGCTCCAACTCATCCCAACCTTCGAGTTCGGGATTCTCTCTGCACGCTTGCGCCATTATCTTCCTAAACCGACGATAGGCCGTTTCAAGGTTCTTGCATTCAAAGTAGCTACTAATGCTCAATTCGCCATTTTCGGGGTTCGTCTTAATTTCGACGTGATTGAATTTGATAGGGTCATCACATTCCGCCCACGGTGCGTTAATGCTGTAGTGCTTACGAGAGTTTTTAGCTTTCATGTTAGCCAATTCGGTTTCGGCCTCAATCGCCGCGTCCAGGGCTTCGGGAGTGGTGAGCGGGGTGCTCATGATTTCTTCGCGTTCAGTTGCAAGTTTAGCAGCATATGCCGCTTTCACTTCGCCGGTAACGGCTTCGCGGAATGCTGCGTCGGTAATCGCATAATCGGCGGGGTTGGCTTCGGCGGTGTTTTCGACGTTCGCCGTTTGCTCTTCGGCTTCGGGAGCTTCGACGCGGATTTTAACTTCGTCTTTCGCTTCAATGCAGACGCGCTCTTCGCTATCGACGTTCCAAGTTTTGACTTCGACTTTCACGGAGCCGTATTCCACATTGTCCTCGACGCGGATTGCGCTCTTTTGCGTCTCGCCATTGCCGGCAACTTCGATTTTGTAAGGGTCAAAACGGTTTGCGTCTTCTTGTCTGCCGATAAGCTTGAAAGTGGCGGTTTTCGCGGTTCTCGCGGTCACTTCAAAGTAGACGCGGTCGCAACGGCTTTTCACGAGGTAAATTTTGCCTTTCTCGAATCTGTTTGTCATTTTAGTTTCCTCCTGTTTTTACCTTTCTTTTTCTTTTGCTTTACTACCAAATTTGATTTTCTGTAGCTTATTATAATCATTTTTGAGTATTTGTCAATCCCTAAAATAAATTTTTTTGCGTCCTTGAAAACCAATTTGATTCGTGATAAACTACATAAAAGTTTAAGGAGGAAAACAACTATGGCGCAGGAGAAAAACAAAATCGGACAATATCTGAAACGTTTTCGCGAAGCTTTCAACCTTCAACAGAATAAAGTTGCGGAATCAATAGGAATTCTTCCCCAGCTTTATTTGAAGTATGAAAAAGACAAGAGCGTCCCGTCGGCAAGTGTGATAATCAATTTGGCTAATGCCTATAACGTTTCAGCAGACTACTTGCTCGGACTTAGTGACAGCCCACACCCGACGCCGTATGACGAAAAAGAAGTTAGAGCGGCGTTTGAGTTCCGTGACACTTGGTTAAAAATGCAAAAACTAGAATCTGCTTTAAAGCAAGCTGGGCAGGTGCCCGCGCAATGATTCAATTTTCAAAGAACTGTTGCTCCGAAAGGAGCTTTTTTTATGCCGTTTGCAGTTCGGAGTAAATATCTTTGATAGTCAATTCCGTAACTTTCTTTTCAAGAACGGCGATTTTTTTATTGGCGCGTTCAAGCTGTCCAATCAACTGCTCGTTGCCGGAGCCAACGTATTTTTCGACAATGGCGAATCCATTGGCGAACAAGTCACGAAACATTGAGCAACAAACTTCTCCGCCGTAAACGCCTTTGATTATTGTTGACAACGCGTCGTTACTCACCTTCACGCCGTCTACAAAGTAATGGCTTCTTTTGTTAATGTGTACCCACTCAATTCTCATCTCGTACCCTCCAAAAAATTTTCTTGTCAAACGCCGCCAAATTGATATAATAACTACAAATCTGTATACCAAAGTTTTTCTGAAGTTGTACCGAGTGCTTTAGCGATTTTGACGCCCATTATCGCGTTCGGAATCACTTTGCCACACTCGTAACGCTGATAGGCGGCTTTGGCTATTCCTATTTCTTTGGCGACTTGCGCTTGGGTCTTGCCGGACTGTTCGCGAGCCGCTTTGATTGTGTGGTTACTCATGATATTTCACCTTTTAGGATACATATTTGTAACCACATGCCGAATTATAGCAAGATACAAATATGTAGTCAAGTAATTTAAGAATTTTTGTTATTAGCGGTAGGAGGGATAAAAATGACAATCGGCAATTCTTTCAAGCGGTTTAGGAAATTACGCGGGCTTACTCAGCAACAGGTTGCGGACGCGCTTAACATTCAAAAATCTGCTTACCAACGCTATGAACATGATAAAGTTGTTCCTGCCGCAACGCTGATAATTGATTTCTCGTCCGCTTTCAACGTGTCGACGGACTATCTTTTAGGTCGGAGCAACAACCCCGCGATGAATCCGTGAATTTTTGGAAGGGAAATTTCTAATTCGAGAGGAGAATTTGTATTGAAACTAGATTATGAATGTGTGAGGGGTATTTTACTGACAGTTGAATCACTCGAACACAATCAAATGCTAACCAATAGCAATTACGCGCAGTTTTCTCTATTGAAAGATTATTCCTATGAAACAATTTGTTACGCTGTCGCACGTTTAAACGAAGCGGGATTTTTTCCTAAAGGCAACGTCATTGAAGTGATTAACGGTATTCTCATGAGAATTGACGCGCTGACATGGGAAGGACACCAGTATCTTGACTGCATTCGTGATGAAAATATCTGGAAAAAAGCTCAAAAGAAAGTTTATGGAGTTGGTGGTGCCCCGCTTAAAATTTTAGGCGAAGTTGCTATGATGTTTATTCGCTCTAGTGTTGGGTTATCAAATTAAATTCTTTACAAAGAGCTTGAAG
>JAFQZB010000069.1 GCA_017406175.1 Selenomonadaceae bacterium
GCACGCAGAGGAACGCCTTTTAAGCGCGCAAAGTCTAACACAGAAAAATTATCGCTGTCAAGTTGACAAACGCGGCAATTTGTAGGAATATAGGCGCGTTGAAAATTTCATATGGATTGGGTCGAGTGGCGCAAGCCTCAATAGGGAATCTGGTCAAAAGCCAGAACGGTCACGCCACCGTAGCGGGGAGCGACTCTGCAAGAATGTCACTGGGAAACTGGGAAGGCGCAGACGAGCTAGGAGCCGAAGTCGGGAGAACTGCTCGATTAACAATCACCGTTTGACCTGCGAGCGACAGGAAGGGGATTTGAGCTTTATTTTTATTTCCTGCGCCCGCGATTGGGCGTTTTTCTTTTGGCGAAAAGTTTTCCCTTAACTGGGAGGCATTGCTCATACATCTTGCTGAGGACTCAGCGGCTCCCGCTCATTTGGCAGGAGATTTTTTTTGCAATCACAACAAGACACTCGACTAGGGACGCAACCCGGCTCGCATGGACGCGAGCCGCCGGCGTTTGAATCATGGATTATTCATAGCCGGATATCGCCCTTTTCTTTTGTAACTTTTCTTTTGGGCGAGCAAAAGAAAAGTTTGCCACTTTACCAACGTAATTTCCTCTGCCAGGCAAGCAAATCTTTTTTCGAAAGTGGCAAATCAATCGACTGCCCGTTATCGTAGAAAAACTTTATGCGAATCTCCTTTGCCAAGAGTAAATCCTTTAAGCTAGATTTCGGAAAGTGGAAGAACAATTTATTCTCGTTGCGAAAACCTTTGGGCGTCTGCTTCGTTATGGCGTCGACTTCCCAGGGTGCGCCGTCCGTGAAGACAATCGCCTTGTTCAAAAGTTGTGCTTTGTCGTAGCGATAATCCAACAAGCTAAGAGTCGCGCTTTCCCAGTTGCCGTCCACGTCGCGCCCAACTTGAAAATCCGTCGCCGCGTATTTGTCCAGGGTCTCTGCTTCGCGGTGGTCATGATGCCACGTGTAACTTGCGCCGAAAATTCCCAAGAGAATCAACGCTACTCCGATTCCCAATAAAATTTTTTGCATGACCAACCTCCGCTTTACATTTTGCTTGCGCTTATAGTACAATACCTGCAGTGATTTTTTCAATAATTTTTTCGGGAGGAGTTCTTATGCTAAGACCTCGTTTTGAAGATGAAGAAGAAGTTTATATCCCAGAAATCGAAGTAGATGAGTCGGGCTTTAACGTCCACGATCGTATTCCTCATTCCAATGCAGGCGTCGCACTTGGCTGGTCGGCATTGGAACAGCAAATGTTTGACATGCTCCTTTTGAATCGATTCGCCGCTGATGACCAAGAATTGCTCGACGAGACGGCACGCACCATTTCCCGCTTGGTTGAAACCTTCGAGGCTCACGAAATCGCCCGAATCATGGCGGTCGCAATGATGTCCTTCCAGCTCGCCGCCGCCGAGGATAAATCCTTTGAAGACGAATACAACAAATATCGCGAATACATTAAGAAGCATCCCGAAGATTTGGAAGAGATTTAATCGTAAGCTCCGCTCCTTGCCGCGTCTGCGGCTTAATTTTTTTCGGAGGTGACTTCGTGCTTAAAGAAGTTTTGATAGTCGAGGGCAAGTCCGACGTTATCGCCGTCAAGCGTGCGGTCGAGGCGGATTGCATAACTACTGGCGGCTTTCATATCACGCGGCGGACGATTGAAAATATTTCTGCGGCTTACAAGCGGCGCGGGATAATCATCTTGACTGACCCAGACGCGGCGGGCGAAAACATCAGGCGTTTCTTGTCGAAGAAGTTTCCTGACGCTAAGCACGCTTACATTCCCCGCGACGAGGCGACCGCTAATGATGACGTGGGCATTGAGCAAGCCGCGCCCGAATCGATACGCAAAGCCCTAAGCAAAGTCCGCACGCTTGAGATTAATCCCCGCGAAGAGTTCACGGCGGCGGAGATGATTGGCTTTAAGTTGTCGGGCGGCGTCGAGAGTTCTCGGTTGCGTGACAAAGTCGGAGCGGCTCTGGGCATTGGTTATGGCAACGTGAAGACTTTCGTTAGGCGGCTGAACAATTACGGCGTGACCCGCGCTGAATTTATGGAGGCGTTGAGAAATGTTGCACCCGTTGATAGCTGACCCAAAGGCGACGCGGCATATCCTGAAAAAATTCAAACTGCGTGCCGTCAAAGGACTCGGACAGAACTTTTTAATCGACGCGGACATTGTAAGAGGCATCGTCGAGGCGGCGGACATTTGCGCGGGCGATGAAGTCTTAGAAATCGGAGCGGGCATAGGAACTTTGACGCAAGGACTGCTGGAGGCGGGAGCTTTCGTTACGGCAGTCGAGGTCGATAAAAAATTACCCGCCGTCCTCAAGGAGACACTTGCGGGCTACGAAAACTTCCGGCTCATCGAAGGCGACATACTCAAGATAAACTTATCAGAGCTAATGCCCAAGCCGTTCAAAGTCGCGGCGAACCTTCCCTACTACATCACGACGCAGATATTGTTGACGCTACTGGAAAAGAACTTGCCCGCAACCAAAATCGTAACGATGGTTCAAAGGGAAGTCGCCGAACGCATGACAGCCGCGCCAGGCTCAAAAATTTACGGGGCGTTGTCGGTGGCAGTGCAATTCCGCTCGGAGCCGCGCTTAGCCTTCGACGTGCCGCCCGAAAGTTTCTTGCCGTCGCCGGAGGTCACAAGCTCGGTTGTAGTCTGCGACGTTCGCAAGCCGCCCTTCGAGGTCGACGAAGATTTTTTCTTTAGGGTCGTGCGAACCGCCTTTGCTCAGCGGCGAAAGACTTTGCTAAACTCTTTGGCTAGCTTTGGACGAGAAAAGCTTTTGGCATCGGGGATTGACGTTAAGAGACGCGCCGAGACCTTGAGCCTAGAAGAGTTCGCCGCGCTCGCAACCGCACTTCAAAAATAACTTTTCCCTTCATGATGACTGTGCTATAATTCGCATATCAAATTATGGAGGGAATTTTTATGGAAGCATTGCACGGCGTGATTAACGATATTAACAATGTTCTTTGGACGTATGTAATCATCATCGCGCTAATCGGTTCGGGCGTCGTCTACACCTTGCGGACGAAACTCGTTCAGGTTCGATTGCTCGGCGAGATGTTTAAGCTCATCTTCGGAAGCGCGGGGCAAAAGACGATTGGCAAAGAGATTAGCGGCTTTCAAGCCTTCTGCGTGTCGACGGCGTCGCGTGTGGGCGTGGGCAATATTGCGGGCGTCGCGATTGCCATTGTCACGGGCGGACCCGGCGCGGTCTTCTGGATGTGGGTAATCGCCTTCATCGGGTGCGCGACGGGTTTTGTTGAGAGTACCCTTGCTCAGATTTACAAACTACCCAGAGGCGATGGCGCGTTTTTCGGCGGTCCTGCTTACTACATGAAGAACGCCTTGCACATGACGGGCTTGGCAAAACTCTTCGCGGTGTTAATCTCTGTGACGTTCGGTTGGATTTACGTTTCAGTTCAGGCAAATACAATCGTTGGCGCAGTCGAGACGGCTTTTGGCATTGACCACGCGATAACGGCAGTCGCGGTGGCAGTGCTAACAGCTCTTGTAATCTTCGGCGGCGTCACGAGGATAGCAAAATTCGCGGAAATGCTCGTGCCTTTAATGGCGGGGCTTTATCTGTTGAGCGCACTGATAATCATCGTGATGAACTTCGACAAGGTGCCGGCTATGTTCGCGCTGATAGTTCATGACGCCTTCAGCCCTCAAGCGGCGGTCGGCGGTGGCTTCGGTGCAGTCTTCATGACGGGCGTAAGGCGCGGATTATTCTCCAACGAGGCGGGCGAAGGTTCCGTTCCAAACGCGGCGGCGACTGCTAGCGGCAAGCACCCCGCCCGGCAAGGTCTGATTCAAAGCTTTGGCGTCTACGTCGATACTTGGCTTGTATGTTCGGCTACGGCGTTTTCAGTTCTGCTCACGGGGGAATATTCTATCGGCGGCGAGTTGACTGGCGTCTCCTTAGTGCAGATGTCTTTGGCGAGCGTCTACGGAACTTACGCGCCGCACGTCCTAGCGGTGATTGTCTTCCTGTTCGCGTTCAGTTCGATTGTCGGCAATTACTTTTACGGCGAAGTCAATATCGCGTTCTTCGAGGGTGACGAGTCGGGCTTCTTGCCTAGTTCGGTTGCGCGGCACGCTATGAATCTTTTCCGCGTCGGCGTCGTGGGCATGGTCTTAGTCGGGAGCTTCGCGGAACTCGGTTTGGTTTGGGACGCGGCGGATTTATTCATGGGCTTTCTATGCTTGACGAACCTTTATGCCGTCGTCCGCCTGTGCAAGTATGCATTCATTGCCCTTGATGATTATGTCGCTCAGAAGAGCCGCGGCATTGAGGAGCCTACCTTTGACCCGAATATCATGCCAGACAAAGAAGGCATTCACGCTTGGGGAGTTGATGACGACAAGAAATGATTTAATCTTCAGCAAGCCTTGACAGAAAAAATATTCGCATGTAAAATTCACCTTTACTATTGGCGATAAGATGGAAAAAGTGTGCGCGTCGTTTTCGAGTGATAATCGCTGTGATTTACGCCGCGCCCTTAAATTAAGGGAGGATGACCAATGCTCAATCCCGTCAAAGTAGGCAAACGTTTACGCTACAGCTACGCAAGAATCAAAGAAGTAATGGAGATGCCCCACTTGCTCGACATTCAGCGCAACTCCTACGATTGGTTCAAAAGAGAGGGCTTGCAGGAGATTTTCAAGGACATCTCGCCGATTGCGGACTTTTCAGGCAATCTGGAATTGTTCTTCGGCGAGCCGACGTTCGGCGAAAGCAAATACACCTTGGAGGAATGCAAACGGCGCGACGGTACCTATGCCGCTCCTGTCCGCGTGAAAGTCACATTGCGCAATAAAGTCAAAGGCGATGTCAAGCAACAAGAAGTCTTTATGGGCGACTTCCCGATTATGACTGAAACTGGTACGTTCATTATTAACGGTGCCGAGCGCGTCATTGTCTCGCAACTCGTGCGCAGTCCTGGTGCTTATTACGATAAAAATATCGACCTCGCGGGTAAAAGCATTTACAACGCAACTGTCATTCCCAATCGTGGCGCGTGGATTGAATTGGAAACGGATTCCAGTTCGGCTATCAGCGTGCGTATCGACCGGACTCGCAAAATGCCCATAACTTATTTCCTCCGTGCTCTCGACTTCGAGACCAACGAACAAATACTGGACCTCTTTGATTTCAAATTTTTTATCGTCAGTAAACTGTACGACCAAAAAACTTCTGCCCAGCTCATTGACTTCTTAGCGGCGGAATCAGAGAACGGCACCGACCGCCGCAATCCAATTACTATCGACTATCTAAAACGCCAACCCACGCAAGATACTTTCGACAAGCTCCTTGCGGCTTATGCTGAACTCGACGAGAAAAACGACCTCCTTTCCAACTATAAATATTTCCTTGATACCTTCGCCGCTCTTGACGATAAAAACGCCCTCACCGCTGGTTATAAGGCTTTAATCGACATGCTCGACCAAGACCGCCGAAACGGTGAGGATAACAAGGAAAAGGCTCTTATCGGCATTTATAACCGCTTGCGTCCAGGTGAGTTGCCTTCAGCTGATAATGCGGCTTCCCTTCTCCAGTCCCAATTCTTTGACCCGCGCCGCTATGACTTAGCCTCCGTTGGTCGCTATAAGATTACTAAGAAACTCGGTTGGAAACGCCGCGTGCTCGGAAAAACTCTTGCTGAAGATTTAGTCGACCAAGAGACTGGCGAAATCCTTATCACTGCCGATACGCTCGTTACTCAAGATATACTCGATAAAATTCCCGACGACCGCGAAATTTCTATCTTTATCGGCTGGGAACGTTTGCTTTTGGGCGAAGTCTTGACGGAAGCTATTCGCGACCCCGCCACCGGTGAACTTGTCTTACCCTTCGACGAAATCATTACTCAAGACATGCTCGATAATATCCCTCAAGACCGCGCAGAAGAAATTTTTAAGCTCGCCGTAAAGAAACTCCGCCGCGGCTATCGTTGGCCAATTCCTATCAAGATTAAAACCGAAAACGGAGCTTTTACGATGCTTTGCGCCCCGACTCTTTCCATTAAAGAAAATCGGACTATCTGCATCGCCGACATCATCAGCTCGATTAATTACATCTTCAACTTGATGAGCGATACGGGCTTTGCTGATGACATTGACCACCTTGGCAATCGGCGCGTGCGCAGTGTCGGTGAACTCCTTCAAAATCAGTTCCGTATCGGTATGGCTCGCATGGAACGGGTTGTGCGTGAACGCATGACAACTCAAGACGCCGAGATTGTCACGCCACAAAACTTGATTAATATCCGTCCTGTCGTCGCCTCTATCAAAGAGTTCTTCGGCTCCTCGCAGCTCTCGCAGTTCATGGATCAGCACAATCCCTTAAGCGAACTAACTCACAAGCGCAGACTATCCGCCCTCGGTCCTGGCGGCTTATCTCGTGAACGCGCCGGCTTTGAGGTTCGCGACGTTCATAACTCCCACTACGGGCGCATGTGTCCCATCGAGACGCCTGAAGGTCCTAACATCGGTCTAATCGGCTCCCTTTCCAATTACGCCCGTGTCAATCAGTTCGGCTTCATGGAGACACCTTATCGGCGCGTCGACAAAGAAAATCACCGCGTCACCAACGACGTCCGCTATATGACTGCTGACGAGGAAGAAACTCTTATCATTGCTCAGGCTAACGAACCTCTCGACGGTAACGACTGGTTTATCAATGAACGCGTCACTGCCCGCCGCGCCGAAGAGACTACCAAAGTTAAGCGTGAAGATGTTGATTATATGGACGTTTCCCCTAAGCAGGTTGTTTCTATCGCTACGGCTATGATTCCTTTCCTTGAAAACGACGACGCCAACCGCGCTTTAATGGGCGCGAACATGCAACGCCAAGCCGTACCGCTCCTTAAGACTCAATCTCCGCTCGTGGGCACGGGCATGGAATTTAAAGCCGCGTGCGACTCTGGTGTTATGATTCTCGCTCGTCGCCCTGGTATCGTTTCTTACGTCGACGCCAACACCATCAAAATTAAAGTCGACCCCGATTCCGTCAACTCCCCTAAAGACACGTTTGATATTTATAACCTTCAAAAGTTCGTCCGCTCCAATCAAGGCACTTGCATTAATCAAGTCCCCATTGTCGAGAAAGATGAACACGTTCAAGCCCGCCAGCCTATTGCCGACGGTCCTGCCACCTCAAACGGCGAACTTGCCCTAGGTTATAATATCATCGTAGCTTATATGCCCTGGGAAGGTTACAACTACGAAGACGCTATCTTGCTCAGCGAAAATCTTATCAAACGCGACATCTATACTTCAATTCATATCGAGGAATATCAATGCGACGCCCGCGATACTAAGCTAGGTCCCGAAGAAGTCACCCGCGATATTCCTAACGTCTCGGAAGACGCGCTCACTCATCTGGACTCTGAAGGCATAATCGCTATCGGGGCTGA
This sequence comes from Selenomonadaceae bacterium, assembly GCA_017406175.1. GTDB lineage: Bacteria > Bacillota > Negativicutes > Selenomonadales > Selenomonadaceae > Quinella. The sequence goes on from JAFQZB010000069.1 coordinate 7,468, forward strand.
CGTGCGCCCAGGCGATATTCTCGTTGGCAAAGTTACTCCAAAGGGCGAAACTGAACTCACAGCAGAAGAACGACTTCTGCGCGCTATCTTCGGCGAAAAAGCCCGCGAAGTCCGCGATACCTCTTTAAAAGTCCCTCACGGCGAATCGGGTAAAATTGTTGCCGTCAATGTCTTCACTCGCGATAACAACGACGAAATGGCTCCCGGCGTAAATAAGCAAGTGCGCGTCTATATTGCCCAGAAACGCAAAATTTCCGTCGGCGATAAGATGAGTGGTCGCCACGGCAATAAAGGCGTCGTCAGCGAAATCCGCCGCCAAGAAGATATGCCCTTCCTGCCAGACGGTACCCCCGTTGATATTGTCCTCAATCCGCTCGGCGTGCCCTCCCGCATGAATATCGGTCAAATTCTCGAAACGCATCTCGGCATGGCAGTTCGCAAAATCGGACATATTGTCCGCAATGACTTGCAACCGCTCATTGATGAGGCTAAGTCTATTCTTTCCAATATCAACGATACTAAGGAAGAGATTTCTAGCCTTGAATCCAAATTAGCTAATACTGATATGGACGATGTTAATTCCAAAGTTCAAACTCTTAAATCTCAAATCCAATCTACCGAAGATGGAATTCAATCTACTGAAAATGAAATCCAATCTATTTACCAGTCTATCAAAGAACAACTTTTGGAACTTGACCTCTCTCATGACGAGACGATCTCCCGTTACCTTAAAGGAAATATTTCCAAGGCTGAACTGAAACGCATCTTTGAGGAAAAAATCGGACCGGAGCAAGCTTATCTTATTGCTCATAGGCATAACTTACAATTCGACCCTCAATATAAAGCTCTGCTTGCAAATAAAGATTCTCTGCAGGCTAAACTTAAACCTATGCAAGCTGAACTTAAGCCTCTGCAGGGTATTCTCAATGATTACAATCTCTTGCTTAATAAACGCAACGAACTGCCGCTCCTGAAAAAAACTTTTGACAATAAAATCAAAGCCCTCTCCAAACATCCCTTGCTTAGCAAAGTCATTAATGATTTACTCAATCTCGGCTACGACCCAGCTTATCTTGATTTTAAGAACTTTGATAAATTCCAACTCCCAGTGCCTTCTGACGCCGGTGTTCATATCGCCACCCCCGTTTTTGATGGCGCACGCGATGAAGACATAATGAACACAATTAAACTTGCTGGTCTTGACTCTGACGGCAAAACTATCCTCTACGACGGGCGCACGGGCGAACCTTTCGAGAACCGCGTTACTGTCGGTTGTGTTTATATGCTCAAACTTCATCACCTCGTTGACGATAAAATCCACGCACGCTCCACTGGTCCTTATAGCTTAGTTACTCAACAACCCCTCGGCGGTAAAGCTCAGTTCGGTGGTCAACGCTTCGGCGAAATGGAAGTCTGGGCACTTGAGGCTTATGGCGCGTCTTATACTCTCCAGGAAATTCTTACCGTCAAATCCGATGATGTCCTCGGCCGCGTCAAAGCTTACGAAGCTATCGTTAAAGGGCAAAACATTCCCACTCCGGGCGTCCCTGAATCTTTCAAAGTTCTCATCAAAGAACTTCAATCCATCGCTTTAGATATTCGCGTCCTCTCCGGCGATAATTCTGAAGTCTTCATCTCCGACGACGACGACGACTCTGACTTCGCTAAAAAAGCTAAAGATTTCGACCTGCTTCCTGACCCTAACTTTATTCCTGCTGAGGAGGTTTAATTTATGCTTGACGTTAATATTTTCGATTCTATGCGCATATCCCTCGCCTCGCCGGACACTATTCGCCTTTGGTCTCATGGCGAAGTAAAAAAGCCCGAAACCATTAACTACCGCACCCTTAAGCCTGAACGCGATGGGCTATTTTGCGAACGTATCTTTGGACCTATTCGCGATTGGGAATGTCATTGCGGTAAATATAAGCGCGTTCGTTACAAGGGCACTGTCTGCGACCGTTGCGGCGTCGAAGTCACTCGCGCCAAAGTCCGCCGTGAACGCATGGGGCATATTGAACTTGCTGCTCCCGTCAGCCATATCTGGTACTTTAAAGGCATTCCCTCTCGCATGGGGCTCCTTCTCGATATGTCACCTCGCAATCTCGAACGCGTTCTTTATTTCGCCTCTTATATCGTTCTTGATCCAGGCACCTCCTCCCTCAAGAAAAAAGATCTCCTCACGGAAGGCGAACTGCGCCGCCATAGGGAAACTTTTGGTCGCGGCAATTTCCGTGTTGGCATGGGCGCGGAAGCTATTCAACAGCTCCTTAAAGAGATTGATTTAGACGCCCTTAGCCAAGAGCTTAGAGAAGAATTGAATTCCTCAAACGGGCAAAAGAGAATCCGCGCTATTCGTCGCCTTGAAGTTGTCGAGGCCTTCCGCAAATCCGGCAATAAGCCCGAATGGATGATTCTTAACGTTATTCCTGTTATCCCGCCCGACCTGCGTCCTATGGTTCAGCTAGACGGCGGCCGCTTTGCAACCAGTGACTTAAATGATTTGTATCGTCGCGTCATCAATCGCAATAATCGCCTCAATCGCCTGCTAAAGCTCAAGGCTCCTGATATTATCGTTCGCAATGAAAAGCGTATGCTTCAAGAGGCTGTCGACTCTTTGATTGATAACGGACGCCGCGGACGCCCTGTCACAGGGCCTGGCAATCGTCCTCTTAAATCGCTTTCAGATATGTTAAAGGGTAAGCAAGGTCGTTTCCGTCAAAATCTTTTGGGTAAGCGCGTCGATTATTCTGGTCGCTCTGTTATCGTTGTCGGTCCAGAGCTTAAATTGCACCAATGCGGCTTGCCTAAGGAAATGGCGTTGGAATTGTTTAAGCCGTTCGTTATGAAGAAACTTTCCGCGGACTCTGGCTTGACGATTAAAGCCGCAAAGAAGAAAGTCGAACGGGCAACGCCTGAGGTTTGGGCAGTATTGGAAGAAGTCATAAAAGAACACCCCGTGCTTTTGAACCGTGCCCCGACATTGCATAGATTAGGAATTCAAGCGTTTGAGCCGGTCTTGACCGAAGGACGCGCCTTGAAACTTCATCCTTTGGCGTGCACAGCATATAACGCAGACTTCGACGGCGACCAGATGGCAATACATTTGCCGCTTTCTGCTGAAGCCCAAGCCGAAGCGCGAGTTTTGATGCTTGCGGCAAATCATATATTGGCACCCAAAGACGGCAAGCCCATAATCGTCCCGACACAAGACATGGTTTTAGGAACGTACTATCTGACAAAGATTAGAAAAAACAGTGAGCAAAGACCCGTCAAAGGCGAGGGGAAGTATTACACCGGAATAGAAGAAGCACTGTTAGCCCACTCTGATAAACAGTTGGATTTGCAAGCCGAAATAAAAGTAAGAGTACAGCGCGAAAACTTGCCCAGTCACGTAAAAGAGCAAATGGAACCAGATAGCGATTGGCTAATGGTAAAAACGTCGGTCGGGCGCATGATCTTCAATGAGAAACTGCCGCTGGAGCTTAGGTATTATCATCAAGAGCAAGACGAATGGGTACTAGGCGAAGTCATGAACAAAAAGGCCTTGGGCAAGCTGGTAGCGAATTGTTATAACACCTTTGGAGCCACGCAGACGGCGCAAGTTATAGACGACGTAAAGCGGCTGGGCTATCACTATGCGTGCTTAGCAGGAATGACGGTAGCAATATCAGATTGTATAGTGCCGCCTAAAAAACAAGACATCTTAGAAGCAACGTCGCAAAAAGTAAAACGCGTGGAGCAATATTATAATCGCGGAATCCTCACGGAGCGTGAACGCTATGAAAAGGTCGTAGAATTATGGAACAAAGCGACAGAAGAAGTAGCAGACGCAATGATGGAAAATATGGACGAATTCAATCCAATCTACATGATGAGCGACTCAGGAGCCCGCGGCAATAAACAGCAAATGATGCAACTGGCAGGAATGCGCGGATTGATGGAAGACCCGTCTGGCAAGATAATCGACTTACCGATAACGGCGAATTTCCGCGAAGGTTTGAGCGTATCAGATTATTTCATAAGTAGTCATGGAGCACGCAAGGGCTTAGCGGATACAGCGTTGAGGACTGCGGATAGTGGCTATTTAACTCGTCGATTGGTGGACGTAGCGCAAGATGTAATAGTGCGCGAGCATGATTGTGATGAACGGGAAGTCAATCTAATCGCAATACGCGCTCAACTCGTCGAAGACCCGCTAGATGCCTTAGAACTACTGCATGACACTCTCTTGGGTCGCGTGCTAGCCAGCGCGGTTAGCCTCGACGGGCAAGAGATACTAAAAAAAGACACTCTAATAACGGAAAAAGAGATGGAGACTCTCGCCTCGCGTTTGCATGAGCCGGGACTAGTGCTAAAGGTAATGACAATGATAAACGGAATCGAAGAAATTAGGTTAGGGGTACAGGCTCCCTCCGAGCGACAGACCCTTAAAGAGCATTTTATCCAGACGTATTCTGGCAAAAAGTTAGCAAGCAGTGCTTTGGACTTACCGGCGGGGCATGTGCTTTCAGCTAAAGACCTGCATTCCATCCTCTCTAGCGAGGTCAGCCATATCTGGATAAAGAATAATAGCATCCGCGGGATAGAGGTAGAAGCCATCCGCGAAGGGCAAAGCTCTGTCATCGAATCCTTAGAAGATAGAATCTTGGGGCGCACCTTGGCCGAGGATGTCTATAATGACAAAGGCGCGCTTATCGGGTCCATCAATACTCTTATTGATGCTCCCTTAGCTCGCAAAATCAGTTCTTGTCGCACTAAGGTCAAAATCCGTTCGGTTCTTACTTGCAAAGGGGCCTATGGGGTTTGTCAAAAATGTTATGGGGTAGATTTAGCGCACATGAGCGAAGTAGAAATCGGCGAGGCAGTGGGAATCATCGCGGCGCAATCTATTGGAGAACCAGGTACACAGCTAACGATGCGCACTTTTCATACCGGCGGCGTTGCCGGAGGCGACATTACTCAAGGTTTGCCAAGAGTAGAGGAGCTGTTTGAGGCTCGCAAGCCTAAAATGAGTGCCATCATCTCTGAAGTAAGCGGGTGGGTGCGGCTCGGCAAGAGTGATAAAAATGACTTACTGGAAGTGCGTGTAGAGTCTGAGCACGGCTCCGGGCGGGTGTATGTCATCCCGTACGGCGTGAATGTACGAGTGCAAGAGGGCAGCTTCATCCAGGCCGGTGACTTAATAACAGAAGGCGCGAAAAACCCGCACGACATCTTGAGAATATGCGGTCTGAAGGAAACTTATCGCTACCTGGTAAAAGAAGTCCAGAAGGTTTACAAGTCACAGGGTGTCGAGATCAATGACAAGCATATTGAAGTTATGGTCAGGCAGATGCTTCACAAGGTGAAGATTGAAGACAGCGGCTCGACGGAATTTTTGCCGGGCGAGTTCGTCGATATAAATGTTTTCGAGGCGACGAATACCAAAGCTATCGAAGAAGACAGAGCCCCCGCCGTCGCTAAACCGATTCTCCTTGGCATAACCAAAGCTTCATTGGCAACGGATTCCTTCCTCAGCGCGGCAAGTTTCCAAGAGACGACCAGAGTTTTGACTGACGCGGCGATTAAAGGCAAAGTCGACCCGCTTATCGGCTTGAAAGAAAACGTTATAATCGGCAAGCTTATCCCTGCCGGCACGGGCATGGCGCGTTATCGTGACCTAACTGTCGTCGACAAGGAAGCGGAAGCTAAATAAGTTATCAGCAAGCAAAGAAAAAGCCCCACTCGCAATGAGCGGGGTTTTTTGGTGCGTGAAATTTTATTCGGCGAATTTTTTAAAGACGAGGCAAGCATTGTGTCCGCCGAAGCCGAACGAGTTAGAGATTGCCGCGTTGACTGTGCGGGCTTGTGCGACGTTCGGGACGTAGTTTAAATCTAAGCCGTCGTCGGGCGTCTGGTAATTAATCGTCGGGTGAACAATGTCATTTTCCACGGATAAAACCGCCGCGACTGCCTCGACGCCACCCGCCGCGCCGAGCATGTGACCTGTCATTGACTTAGTTGAGGAGACCGCTAGCTTGTAAGCGTGGTCGCCGAAGAGATTTTTAATAGCCTCAGTCTCGCCGCGGTCGTTGAATTGCGTTGAGGTGCCGTGCGCGTTTACGTAGTCAATTTCCTCTGGCTTAAGTCCTGCGTCTTCAAGGGCAAGGCTCATGCACTTAGCTTGAGTGATTCCGCCGGGCGCGGGCGTGGTGATATGGTAAGCGTCGTCGTTTCGTCCGTAGCCGACAATTTCCGCGTAAATGTGTGCGCCGCGTGCTTTTGCGTGTTCTAACTTCTCCAAAACGATAATCCCTGCGCCCTCGCCCATGACAAAGCCGCTACGATTTTTATCGAACGGTTTCGACGCGTGGGCGGGGTCGTCGTTGTGGTCGGAGCAAAGAGCCTTCATTTGAGCAAAGCCCGCCACGCCAGCCGGAGAAATCGCCGCCTCGGAGCCGCCCGCAAACATAACGTCCGCTTCGCCGCGTTGAATCACTCGGAACGCATCGCCAATCGAATTGGTGCCCGACGCGCAAGCCGTCACGATACATTCACTAGGACCTTGGAGCTTAAAAGCAATGGCAATGTTGCCCGCCGCCATGTTGGCAATCATCATCGGGATAAAGAACGGGCTGATTCTCGACGGACCTTTGCTGAAAAGTTTCTCGTATTGATTATGCAAAGTTTCCATGCCACCGATACCCGCGCCGACGAAGACGCCCGCCCGCTCGCTGTCGATGTCTTTTAGTCCCGCGTCGTCTACGGCAAGGCGCGTCGCCGCCAATGCAAACTGCGTGTATCTGTCCATGCGCTTAGTTTCTTTCTTGTCGATGAACTGCACGGGGTCGAAGTCTTGAACCTCGCCGGCGATTTGGGACGTGTAATCCGTCGGGTCAAAGCGAGTGATACGCCCAATGCCGTTTGTGCCCGCAAGACACGCCGCCCAGAATTTTTCCTTGCCAATGCCAATCGGCGTGACTACTCCCAGCCCTGTGACTACGACTCTATTTTCTTGAATCAAATCAATCAGCCTCCTTTGCCTGCGATTATAACGCCGCCGCCCCCGCCCGTCAAAGGTCGTAGAGGTCTTGATACTTTTTTATCAGCGCGTCCAATTTCTTGCCCGTCTCCTTGTGGAACTTCTTGCCAATCTCCGCTTTGAATTCCCAGTTATTTAGCTCGTCAAAGCTGTGCTCCAACATATGCAGTAAAAGTTCGTCGACAAAGCAAGCTAGGTTGTCATGAACGATACTAAGGTAAATTTCCTTCTCATCAAAGTTGCGGGTGCGAACGGTCTGCATATCCTCTATTGCGTCCAAAAAGATTTTCTCCGCGTGAATCATATCGCTAATCGAAATCAAATTCCGCCAAATTTCCATGTTCGCAACCCAGTTATCGTAGTTCTCGTCGCCGTGAATGAACATTGCGTCGAGTTTGATTGCCTTCTTTATCAAGCCGTCGATGACTTTGTAGCGGTCTTGCACAGTGTCGAGCTTCATTTCTATCACCTCGGAAAAAATTTTAGCACGCCGCGCCAATTCAAGCAACTTGTAATAATGCGGCAAACTCTGTATAATGGCGGCAAAATTTTTCGCGGAGGATAAAACCCATGCGACGATATACAATCTTCATCTTAACGGCGATTATGCTAGTCTTGGCGGTGGTGGCGGGAATGGCGTTGCCCGTCGACGCGGACAAAAAAACTTTGGGCGCGCCAATGCAGGAGCTTACAGCTTACACGACGCTACCGGCTGAGACGGCGGCTATCCTGTCCGAAGTCTACGAACGAGAAAACAAAATCCGCGTAAACTTCGTGCCGATGACTCCGAACGAAATTCTGCAAGAGATTAAGAACGACGCAGTAAGCGACTCGACTGTTGTCCGCACGGTCGATATTGTCGTTGCGGATAGCAAAATCCTACGCGAGGCGGCTCAACTCAATTTGTTGACGCCGCACACCTCCGAGGCAAGCGACGCCGTCAAAGACCGTTTCAAGGACGAGTTCGACCGCTGGACGGGCATTTGGTACGACCCGATTATTTTTTGCGCGAACCGCGATTATCTGCGCACGACCGTCGATTTGCCTGACACATGGGAAAAACTTTCTAAGGCGGGGAAAATCCGCGTTGGCATAACGGACTTCCTAGCGGCGGAGGCGTCTGCTAATTTGATGTTCCAGATGATTGGCAACCTCGGCGACGCGAAGACCTACGAAATCTTGAGCGGCTTGCACCCGAAGGTTATTCAATACGCGAAGTTTTTATCTAATCCCGTTCGACAAGCTGGCATGGGCGAAGTTGATTTATCAGTTGCCGTGGAGAGTGAGACGCTCCGTTATCTGCAGAACGGCTACCCGCTGAAGATTATCTATCCCGCAGACGGCACGAGCTATCTTTTAACGGGCTTTGCTATCACCACGACGGACGCCACGAGACACGCCGCCGCCGCTAAGTTCGCGGATTGGCTCCTAAGTGACGAGGCTCAACTTTATCTGCAGACGAACGGTTTTTACTTTATCCCGACGAATCCGCAGACTCTAGCTTATAAATCGTTCGCTGGGAAAAATCTTCTGCTCTTCGACAATCGGCAAAACTTTTCCGAACAACAGCAGCGGGAATTCTTAGACCGTTGGATTAAAGACGTTCGCTTGAAATGAGGAGGATACAATTTTGAAAGCAGGCTTTGTAAGTTTGGGCTGTGCAAAAAATCTGGTCGATACTGAAGTTATGCTCGGCATCATGCAGGAACGCGGCATTGAGTTGACGGCGAATCCTGCCGATGCCGATATTTTAATCGTCAACACTTGCGCCTTTATCCTTTCGGCGAAGGAAGAATCAATCACGACGATTTTGCACCTAGCCGACTTCAAAAAGGGTCGCTGTCGTGCGCTGATTGTGGCGGGGTGTTTGGGTCAGCTTTATAAACGCGAGCTCCTAGACGAAATGCCCGAAGTCGACGCGGTGATTGGCACGGGGGCTTGGAATAGAATCATGGAGGCGATTGCGGAAACTCTATCAGGGCGGCGCGTGATTCTGCTTGGCGAACGCGAGATTATCTACGACGCGAAGACGCCGCGCCTGCGCACAACGCCACCTTATACCGCGTATGTTAAAATCGCTGAGGGCTGCAACAATTGCTGTTCGTTCTGTTCGATACCGCTGATACGCGGGCGGCAAATCTCCCGTCCGATTGAAGACATAAAGCTTGAGGTCGAACGGCTAGCCAGTCAGGGCGTCAAGGAGATAAACCTAATCGCGCAAGACACGACAGCTTATGGCACAGACCTTTACGGCAAACCGCAACTCGTCGAACTCCTGCGCGAGCTTGTCAAAGTCGACGTGCCGTGGATAAGAATCCTCTACGCCTATCCGCGCCGCTTCTCCGACGAGCTGATTGACTTAATCGCCGCCGAGCCGAAGATTTGCAATTACGTCGACTTGCCCCTACAGCACGCGAGCAATAAAATCCTAAAGCTGATGAACCGCCCCGACACCCGCGAATCAATCGAGGCTTTGATAAAGAAGATACGCGCGAAGATTCCGGGCGTCGTGATTCGTTCAACATTTATAGTCGGCTTCCCCGGCGAGACTGATGAAGACTTCCAAGAGCTTAAAGACTTCCTACAGGAGCAACGGCTAGACAAGGTCGGGATATTCACGTATTCGCGGGAGGAGGGCACAGCGGCTTATGACTTCCCAGAGCAAATATCCGAAGAGGTCATGCAGGAACGGTACCACGACTTGATGAGTATGCAGTCTTTGATTTCGCAGGAGCTTAACGAGGCTTTGGAAGGTCAGGAGCTTGAGGTTTTGGTTGAAGGGCACGACGAGGAAGTTAATCAAGTGGTGGCGGGTCGTTCGTATCGTGACGCGCCAGAGGTCGACGGGCTAGTTTATATCGAGAACGACGGACGCAGTCAGGCGGGCGACCTTGTCCGCGTGAAAGTTTTGGCGGGTTTCGTCCACGATATTGCCTCAGAGAGGGTTGATTAAATGGAAAACTTTACGATAGCCTGCGCGGAGTCTTGTACGGGCGGACTGGTGATGAGTCGGCTAACTGATTTTGCGGGCGCGTCGGCTCACGTCAAAGGCGGCGTCGTCGCTTACACTAACGAGATAAAAAATAAAATCCTGCACGTCAAAGCCGAGACGCTAGAAAAATTCGGCGCAGTGAGTTCGCAGACGGCTTTGGAGATGGCGACTAACGTCCGCGAAATTTTTTCTGCGACAATCGGCTTGAGTACAACTGGCGTTGCAGGTCCCGATAAGAGCGAGGGCAAGGAAGTCGGCTTGGTTTACGTGGCAATCGTCGGCGAGGATTTCTCCGAAGTCAAAGAATATCACTTCAGCGGCACGCGTTCGGAGATAAAAGCTCAGGCGGCGGATGCGGCATTTGAACTTTTGATGAGGCACACGCCTTGAATCGGCGGACGTTCATAAAAGTTGCGGCGGCGGGTGCGCTCACATTGCTGACGGGTTGCGGCGTCGATAAGAAGGCTTTGGACGTAAGACACCTGCGGCAGGTCGTCACGAGGGATATTAGCCGTTCGCGGCGTATCATGTGGCAAGCCGACGAGCCGTTGATTAATCCCGCCGTCGAGGTCAGCAACGGAAAGATTTTCCCAGCGCAAGACGCGACCTTCACGGACGACGGCAAGGAGATTATCCAATACACCGCGCAAATTGACTTCGCAGACCGCTACAGAATTATTGATGGCGAGGCGGCGACGGCTTGGCATGACTTGAAAGTCGTTTCGGATAAGTTCAAGGCGATAATCTTCCCTGATTCACAATGCGGCGGCGGTTACGAGACTTGGGGCGCGGTTGCACGCGGAGCCTTTGAACGCAATCCCGACGCAAATTTTTTTGTCAATGTGGGCGACCTAGTCGATAACGGCGAAGACAATGCGCAATGGGAGGATTGGCTTGCACAGATTGAAAGTTACCTGCCGCAAGTGCCGTTCGCGCCGGTCATGGGCAATCACGAGACTTATTCGCGGGCTTGGGAGGTTCGTCAGCCCGTCGCTTACCTGAATTACTTTGTTCCGCCCGATAACGGCTTTAAAGAGTTTTCGCGGCGGTTTTATTCTTTCGAGGTTGGTGCGGCGCATGTGGCAGTTCTCGACAGCCAATGGGACGAGCTCGGCAAGGAGATTATCGACGTGCAAAAGGATTGGTTGCGCGAGGACATGCAGACCGATAAGCCGTGGAAGATTGCGTTTATTCACAAGGACGTTCTGCAGTATCGAATCAACGGGCGACCAGAGCGGCGCGAGGGTTTCTCGGACGTGGGCAAACTCTTCATGCCAGAGTTTGAATCGCTCGGCGTCGACGTGGTGTTCACAGCTCATTTGCACACGTATCGCAACCGCGGACAGATAAACGGCACGCTCTACATTTTGACGGGGCTAAGCGGCAACGTTCGCTACGATAGACTTTGGATTAATCACGCGTTAGATAAGTTCGTTGCCCCGCAACCAGAGACGGATAATTATTTGACGCTTGAAGCTGACGATAAGACTTTGTCGGTTAAATGCTTCTTGCCGAACGGTGAACTGCTTGACGAGACGACGCTACATAAAGCTTGAGGAGGAGATTGCATTGAAGAAAATTTTTTTGCTAGCGATGATGATTTGCCTTGCGCTGACTGGGACGGCATTGGCGGCGCGGGATTATCAAAGCGTGGGCGTCGTGATAATTGGCGGCGTCGAGTTCAAGACGGACGATTACTTTGACGCTATCAAAGACACGCTCAAGCCCAAGAGCGGCGCAAAAATTATCGTCGGCAATGACATGCAGACGCGCTATAAAAAGTATTGGCTTAACCGGGGCTTTATCGGCGAGCAACCTCCGCAGAAGGAAGACTTCACAAGCTTTGCGGCGTCGAACGGCTTTAGCAAGGTGGTTTATGTTGTTATCTCTGATGTTAGCGACGACCAACGCAATAGCGGCGACCATCGCCAGAGAAATCGCATATCGGTTCAAGTGGACGCCTACCTTAGCACGCCGACGCAGGTTGTTGACGTTTTCGCGTACAGTGACGACCAAAAATCCAAGGGCAGTGCCTTGCGTGCCCGCCGCGGTGCCTTCAAGAAATGCATGAGCGAAATCGCTAAGAGCCTTAATCGTCACATATGAGCTTATTAAAGGTTGTCCGCCGCAAAATAAGACACCGTTTAACTAATGGCAAGCCCGCGTCTATTGCAATTTGTAAGAATTATGCTATCATACGCGAAGATAACGGGTTAGGGGGTTGTGGTAAGAAGCAGTTCATAAAGTTTGATAGATAGACGGGAGAAATCCCGATATATTTTTAGCCCGTTAAGTTAAAAGTTTCACCACAAAGTTTCAGGAGGTTTTTTGAAATGATTAACGGCAAGCCCGAAATAGTAATCGTAGGCGGCGGCTTCGGCGGCATAAAGATTGGTCAGCTCTTCGCCAAAGAAAACGTTCAAGTCACCCTTATTGACCGTCATAATTTCCACTTGTTCCAGCCGCTTTTATATCAGGTCTCGACTGCGGTTTTGGAGACGGGCGAGGTTGCTTATCCGATTCGTTCGTTATTCCGCGACAACAAGAACATCAACCTGTACATGGCGAAGGCGCAAGGCGTCGACCAGGAACGCGACGTTGTCATAACGAACCATGGCGAAATTCACTACGATTACTTGATTCTGGCGGCGGGCGCAACTACTAACTTCTTCGGTATGAAAAGCGTTGAGGAAAATTCCTTCGGCATGAAAACCTTGCAAGAGGCGGTTCACATTCGCAACCACGTTATTCACGAGTTTGAACGCGCAGAGAAACCCTATCGCACACCCGAAGACAGAAAGAAACGCATGACTTTTGTAGTAGTCGGCGGCGGTCCTACGGGCGTTGAAGAGGCGGGCGCACTTGCAGAGCTTATCGCCATTCAAAAGAAGGAATTCCACCTGCTCGACTTTAACGACGTTAGCATAAAACTGATTGAGGCAACGGGGCGACTCCTGCCGATGGTCTCCGAAGACTTACAAAAGCACACTGTCAAGGTTCTGGAGAAAAAAGGCGTCGAAGTCATGCTAAATACTCAGGTCGTCGATTATGATGGGCATATCCTGACGCTAAAGAACGGCGTACAAATTCCGACGACAACGGTTATCTGGGCGGCGGGCGTGCGTGCAGTCGACATGATGAAGAACTGCGGCGGCGAATGTGCTCGCGACGGACGAATCTGGGTTGAGGAAGATTTAATGGTTCGTGGCGCGGTGCACAAGAACGTTTTCGCTATCGGCGACTGCGCGGCATTCATGCATGGCGATATGAAACGACCGCTCCCGACGGTAGCACCAGTTGCCACGCAGCAAGCGAAGGTTGCCCATAAAAATATCATGACGCTCATAAAGGGCGGCACAAATCTTGAGAAGTTCGTTTATAAGGACTTGGGCGCAATGGCTACAATCGGCAAAGGCGAGGCAGTCGTCAATAAGCCGAAAATGACAGGCTTTATGGCGTGGTGCGCGTGGATGCTCGTTCACCTTATGAGGCTGGCGGGCGTCTACACGAACATGACAGTTTTATTTAAATGGGCGTTGAACTTCCTGACCAGCGCACGCCTCGGACGAATCATAACGAACATCAGCCTTGACCCAAAGAAATAATTCATAAGCTAAAAAAAGACCTCCTATGGTACAGCCCGTAGGAGGTCTTTTCTATGTTACGTCAAGTTTATATTTGAATGCCCCATTTATCAAACCTTATTGGTTTAGAGGGTTCAACCGGAGGCTTTGCCCTATATGCCATTTCTTTAAAGCCTTGAGAAAGTCCCCGATAAAGCTCATGAAGTTTAGAATAATTCTCAGGCTTTAGCTTGCTATACTTCTCAACATATTTTGCGGCTTCGTATAAATTCTTTTCCACGCCATGCCCCATTAAATACCTATTCGCGATTTCATATACAGCCTCTGGCTTACCATTGTCGGCTTCTGCTTTAGTCTCCTTGAAGTTGGCTAGATTCTCTAATTTCTCTGCCTTAGTATTGTCTTTTGGACAGTAGGAACCTTTTCTATAAAAAGAAGCCAAATGGCGAAGTTCTTCAACGTCTAGTTCCGATTCCGGTTTAAGGAACAAACGCTCAAAGGTCGTAATTTTATCAAGTTCAGTCTTTGCCGCGACGTTGCCCGCTTGAGTTGCCTTTCCAAACCACGCCTTAGCCTCGGCAATATCTTTTTCTGCGCCGTCTCCATGCAAATACATCTTGCCGAGCTGAAACATACTTCCGGCATCGCCAGCCGCCGCAGCAAATGAAGTATTTATAAACTTAACATGGTCGCGCAATTCCTTTGCCTTCTGCGGATTTTTTTCGGTGCCCTTGCCGCGCTCGTAAAGGTCTGCCAAAGTTAGCATTTCATCAGTTGAAATAGTTCCCGCCGTCCATTTGTCGTCCAGCATTTTAAAAGTTGTTTCGTATCGTAGCTCGTCTTCACTGTCAACGGCGTAATCATCAAGCTTGGTTAAAGCCGCCTCGTAATTCTTTTCCGCAATCAATTTTTTTATGACCCAACGAATAGCCTCGCCCTCGCCAAAGTCATCCGCAAGCTTGAGCATACATTCAGGATTATTGAGTTCCGCGCCCGTTTTAAAGTATTTCTTAGCCTCATCGGGATATTCTAGAAGTCTCAAGCCGATTTGAAAATAATCTTCGCCCGTCATGGGATTCACCTCCTGTAAATTTTTTCGAGGCAACGGACTATTTCTCCTGCCGCGTGTGGTTTGGCAAGCTTTTTGGCGCAAAGTTTCATCTCGGCGAGCCGCGCAGGGTTGCTTAGGAGTTCAGCGACGACTGCGGAGATTTTTTTATCGCCGACTTCGATTGCCGCTCCGTGAGCCGTCGCATAAGACGCGTTGAGAGCTTCTGGTCCTGGTATGGGTGCGTGCAGGATTAACGGCAAGCCCACTGCAAAAGCTTCAGTCATCGTCAAGGCTCCGGGTTTGGTGATTAGCAAATCCGCCGCCGCCATGAGTTTATCCACGTCCGAGACGTAGCCGAGCACCTCGACCGCGTGGGAGATTTTCAGCCGCTTGAGCCGCGCCAAAAGTTTTTCGTTCTGCCCAGCCACGACTACGACTTTTAGCGGCGATTGAACTTTATCGAGTTCGCGGAGCGTCTCTTCGATTGAGCCTAGCCCTAAGCCGCCGCCCATGATTAAAATCGTCGTGCGTGTCTTGTCGTGCGCCTCCGTTAATGCGCTGAACTTCTCATCGATTGGGATTCCCGCCGTGAAGATTTTTTGCCCCGTTCGACAGTGCGCGGCAAGTTCCCGTTGCATTTCCGCCGTTGCGACAAAGTATGCGTCGACCTCGCCATAAATCCAAATCTCGTGCAAGGAATAATCCGTAAGCACCGTTGCTAGCAAAAAGTTTCGTGCGGACTTGGCGTGCAGGAACTTCCAAAGCGACGCGGCGGCTTCGGGGAAAGGGTGCGTGCAAATCACGACGTCTGGTTGAAACTCCTTCAGCAGGCGGGCGAACGGCAAATACATTAGCGCGGAGCTTAGGAACCTTGCCGAAACTCCGACGCGCCGCCCGTCCGCAAACTTATAAATTCTGTCGTAAAGGTCGGGGATAAATCGAAGTGCCGCAAGATAAAATTTTTTCGTCAGCCAATTCAGCGCGGAGATTTCCTTTGACATGAAGTCGACGACTTGAGCGGACGAGCCGAAGACTTTCTGCAGAGCTTGCGCCGCTTTGGTGTGACCGGAACCGATTGACGCCGATAAGATTAGAACCTTCATGCCGTCAAGCCGCCGTCCACAGTCAAGATTGCTCCCGTGATAAAACTTGCCGACGCTAGGAAGTAAATCGCCTGCGCGACCTCGTCCGCCGTCCCGATTCTGCCCAGCGGATAAACCTTTGCTAAGTCGTCCAGCGTTTCGCCCGAAATCTTAAGCTGATTCATCGTCAGCGGCGTCAAAATATCGCCTGGGGCAACGCAATTCACGCGCACGGGGAAGCTAGCCAACTCCAAAGCAAGCGACCTCGTGAACGCTACGACCGCGCCTTTGCTAGCCGAATAAGCCGCACAGAAATAATTGCCCTTAAGCCCCGCATCGCTCGCCACGTTGACAATCGTGCCGTGACTTTTAATCAGCTCGCCGACCGCCGCCCGCGTCGCAAAGAACGTCCCCTTAATGTTCGTGTTAAAGATATCGTCAAAGGTCTCCTCGTCCGTGGAAGTTATCGCGCCCTCGTGATAAATTCCCGCGCAATTTATCAGCACGTCCACGCCGCCGAAGGTTTTAACCGCCCGCGAAATGATTTTTCCGCAGTCCGCAACCTTGCGAACGTCCGCCGCGATAAATTCAAAGCTCCCTGCAAGTTGAGCTTTAATCTTCTCGAAGCGGGCAAGACTTCTGCCGACGAGCACGCAATTAAAGCCGTGCGCCAGAAAGATTTTCGTCGTCGCCAATCCGATACCCGACGTACCACCCGTTATAATAGCTGTATTCATAACTCACCAAACAAAAACAGAGCCGAGCAAGTGCCCGACTCTGCAAAAATTTTTTTAGTAATTAACTGCCTCTTTCAAGCTCTTGCCCGCTTTGAAGGACGGAAGTTTGGAAGACTGAATCTCAATCTCTTCGCCAGTGCGGGGGTTGCGACCCTTGCGAGCCGCCCGCGTACGATTCTCGAACGTGCCGAAGCCCAGAACTTGAACTTTATCGCCTTCAACTAATGCATCTTTAATCGTCTCGAAAGTCGCCGCGACTGCCTTTTCCGCACTCTTGCGGTCCAGCTTAGCCTTCTCGGCAACAGCTACTATCAATTCAGCTCTCGTCATAAAACGAAATCCTCCTTTTAAAAAATTACCTGCAGAATTTAGCAGAATGTCTAAGAAAAATCAAGTACTTTTTTACGCCGTTATATCAAGGTTGTTTCCGAGGTTCGGGTCAAGACTCTCTACGACCGCCAAAGCCTCTTCCACCGACGAAGTTTCAGCCGACATTGCCATTTTCAAAACGGCAACTCCGACCTCCTGCTGAGCCTTCGCCATGCTCATATCAACCGACATTGCCGCGATTGCCATATCCATATCCATTATTGACAGCTCCTCTCCTTAGTTGCCCGCGCCTTAATCATTTGGTGCTGATAATCAGTGCGATAAAAATCAAATCCTCGTCGCCCAAAGTTTCAATGCCGTGGGTGTCGCCGTCCGCGCAAAAGGTCGTATCGCCCGCCTTGACCTCGTAAGTCTTGCCGTTGTCGGTGTACAGCCCCTTGCCCTGAAGGATATGATACGTCTCGTTGTTGCCTACGTGTTGATGAACGCCTAGCGAACAGCCCGCCGGGATTCTGACCTTGGCGAACATCTCGCACTTGCCAACCATTTCCTTAGGCGTCAACAAGTGCGTGATAAACATTTCGCCTTTGCCGCCTGCCTTATTCATTGCTGATACTGTGTTCGGTTCGATAATCGGCATGTAAATCCCTCCTTAAATCTCGTCCGCCGCCTTAGCTTTGCGCTTTGCCTTGAGCTTTTTAATTCTCTCGACGTTCTTAGCGATTTGTTCTTTGGTGTATGGCTTATGGATGAAGTCAATCGCGCCCATTTTCAAGCACTGCATTAATTTTTGGGGTGTGCCCATGGAACTTAGCATGACAACCGGGACGTCGGGCGCAACTTCGCGAATGAACTCCAACGCCTCTATCCCGCCGACGACCGGCATGACTATATCCAAGATGACGCCGTCGGGTTCTTGCTCCAAAACGAAGGTGATTGCCTCTTTGCCATTGACTGCTTCGATTACTTCACAGTTTAGCTTTTCGAGTTCCTCGCGCAGTTTCTTGCGAAGGAGCCGCGAGTCGTCGGTTATCAGTATTCTAAGCTTTTCTTGTTCGTCCATAACGCCGCCTCCCTAAAAATAATCGCCCGAAGGGCGAAGATATATTTTCACGAAACCTTACTTTCCTTAGCTGGCGGAGAGGGTGGGATTCGAACCCACGGTGCCTTTCAGCATCACCGGTTTTCAAGACCGGCTCCTTAAACCGCTCGGACACCTCTCCAAACGCGCCGATAATAACAAAAACCTTTTCCAATGTCAATCGCAGAAAAGCAAAAAGCGGCAAGCCCCTTGCTCACCGCGTCGACTGTTATTCGATGTCAACTGAAACTTTTTTCTTCTCGCGTGTTGCGGCGGATTTGACTATAGTCCGAATCGCTTTGGCAATTCGTCCCTGTTTGCCAATGACCCTGCCCATATCCTCTTGCGCGACGTGCAGTTTCAAAACTGTGCGGTCTTCTTCTTCTACCGCCTCGACCTGCACTTCTTCGGGTTTTTCGACAAGTGCTTTTGCCAGCACCGTTACAAGTTCTTGCATGATCCTCTACCTCAACTAATTTGTTCGATGGTTACTCTGCAGCCTTTGCTGCCTTGCGCTCTTCGTGGATTTTTTTCATGATGCCCTTTTTGCTAAGGAGCGAACGAACCGTATCGGTCGGCTGTGCGCCATTCTTAATCCAAGCGATGACCTTTTCCTCGTCGACATTAACTATAGCAGGGTTTTTGGTCGGGTCGTAATTGCCAACGATTTCAATAAAGCGACCGTCACGCGGCGAACGACTATCCGCCACGACTATACGATAAAAGGGTTGCCTCTTTGCGCCCATTCGATTGAGCCTGATTTTTACCACGCTTCCACTACCTTTCTAACGTCGATAATTATTTCTTGAAGGGAAACTTCCCGCCTAGCTGCCCCAAAAGTCCTCCGAGATTCGGGAGCGTCGGCATTTTAGGCTTATTATTCTTTCCTTTTTTAACTTTTCCTTTTTTGCCTTTGACTTTTTTTGACGCCTGCTGTTGTTGTGTTTGACTGGTCTTGAACTTGCGCATCATTTTACGCATCTCATCGAACTGCTTAAGGAGCTTATTAACGTCAGCGACCTTTGTGCCAGAACCCATTGCAATGCGTTTGCGGCGTTTGGCGTCGATTATGCTGGTATCTGCGCGTTCCTTTGGCGTCATCGACAGGATAATTGCTTCCATGTGCTTAACTTCTTTGCCGTCAAGGTCGAGATCGACGCCCGTCAACTTTTTCTTTAAGCCGCTGAGTCCTGGTACCATGCCGAGCAAATCATTGAGCGAGCCGAGCTTTTTAACCTGCTGAAGTTGTTCGAGGAAGTCTTGCAAGGTGAATTCGTCGGCTTTGATTTTCTTAACCATCTTCTCGGCGGTCTTCGCGTCAATCGTCGACTGCGCCTTTTCAATGAGGCTGAGCACGTCGCCCATACCGAGAATTCGGCTTGACATGCGGTCGGGGTGGAAGATTTCTAGAGCCTCAAGCTTTTCGCCCATGCCCACGAATTTTATTGGGCAACCCGTCGCCGCCTTGATTGACAGTGCCGCACCGCCTCTAGCGTCGCCGTCTAGTTTCGTTAGGACAATGCCATCGACGCCAAGCGCGTTGTGGAAAGTCTCCGCCACGTTGACTGCCTCTTGACCAATCATCGAATCGACGACTAATAAAATCTCGTGAGGCTTAACGGTTGCTTTAATGTCTTTAAGCTCTTGCATTAGGCGTTCGTCGATTTGCAAGCGTCCAGCGGTGTCGATTATCAGAACGTCGCGGGCGTGCTTATCGGCGAAGGTGATTGAGTCCTTAGCTATTTGCACGGCGTCTTTGATGTCCTCGGTGAAAACTGGAACGTCCGCTTGCTCGCCGACGACTTGGAGTTGCTTGATTGCGGCGGGGCGATAAATATCTGCCGCGACGAGTGCCGGGCGTTTACCTTGCCGCTTCATGAGCAACGCGAGCTTGCCTGCCGAAGTCGTCTTGCCCGAACCTTGAAGACCGACCATTAGGATAATCGTTGGCGGGCGCGAGGAGATATTGAGCTTTGCCGCCTTGCCGCCCATGAGGTTTGCTAGTTCCTCGTTGACGATTTTGATAACGGATTGGGCGGGCGTCAGGTTGCTTAAAATCTCCGTGCCGAGTGCGCGAGCCTTAACTGCCTTCTCGAAGTCGCGAACGATTTTATAATTCACGTCCGCCGCCAAAAGAGCCATGCGCACATCTTTTAAAGCTTTGTTGATGTCGTCTTCGGTTAGCTTGCCATGCCCGCGAAGCTTGCGAAAAGCTTCTTGAATGCTTTGGGAGAGGTCTTCAAACATTTTCTTTCCCCTATCAATATAATAGGCACTCCCACAATCGGCAGTGCCGGAATTTACTAAGCTGGAGGCGACACCCGGAGTCGAACCGGGGGTAGAGGTTTTGCAGACCTCGGCCTTACCGCTTGGCTATGTCGCCGCGTCAACGCTTTTGGCGTCAACGTTGCGAATTATAAACGCTAACTTTTGACAAGTCAAGCATTTTCTCAAATTAGCCCGATTTAATGGGTTGCGACCGTCTTGACCGTGCCGAGCTTTTGTATATCGCTGTCCTTCCTGTCGCCGTGAATTGTAACCTTTGATAAGGCGTCTTCGAGTTCGGCAAGCTCCGCCGCGTTCAATTCAACATCAGCCGCGCCGAAATTTTCTTTAAGGCGTTCGTCGCGTCTCATGCCGGGTATCGGCACGACGAAATCATTTTTGCTCATCAGATAGGCTAAAGAAATTTGCGCGGGGGTCTTGCCCTTATCAGCGGCGAACTTCTTCAGCAGGTCGAGCAAGGCTTGATTGGCGTCAATATTTTCCTTAGCATAGCGCGTGATAACTCGTCGCACATCGTCGCCCTCAAATTTCGTCTGCGAAGTGTACTTGCCGCTCAAAAATCCTCCTGCCATAGGCGAATATGCCACGAACCCGATATTGAGTTCCTTGCACAGGGGGATAACTTCTGATTCCTGTTTGCGCTCCATGATTGAATATTCGCTTTGGACGGCGGTCAGCGGTGTGACGGCGTGGGCGCGTTTAATCTGTTCGGGCGTCGCCTCGGATACGCCCCATGCCAAAATCTTTCCTTCCTCGATTAGTTCGCCCATCCACTCGGCAACCTCCGCAACGTCACGATTAGGCGGCACGCGGTGTTCGTAGTACAAATCAATGTAATCGGTCTGCAGACGCTTAAGGGAATTTTCCAGGGCATTGCGCAACCCGCGCCGTGAAGTCTTGCCTTCGGGTATCTCTTGCCCCGGCAGGAAGATTTCGGGCATAAACTTTGTACAAAGAACAATCTTATCACGAATGGGCTTTAGAGCCTTGCCGACGAGAATTTCATTTTCATACGCCGCGTAGGCCTCCGCTGTGTCAAAGAACGTGCAACCGTAGTCCTCGTAAGCCGAACGCATGAGCCGAATTGATTCCGTCTCCGTCGGGCACGCGCCGTAGCCGTGACTAAAGCCCATGCACCCCATACCGATTGCCGAGACCGTTAAACCTCTTAACTGTCTTGTTTTCATGTTCAACACCTCCGCGCCGATTATATCAGCTTGAAGCGGCTCGAAGTCAACAGAAAAACTTGACGCGGGCGGCGAATTGTTTTACATTGCTAAAAAAATTTTGAGGAGGCGACGAGGATTAACGAGCAGAAAAATTTCGGCGAAACGATAATTGTCACGGCAAACGGCAATCACATCAAAGCCAAGAGTGCTGGACAACAGAATTATATCGACACGATGCGCCGGCACGTCGTAACCTTCGGAGTGGGCGCGGCTGGCACGGGCAAAACGTTCTTGGCGGTGGCAATGGCGGCTTATTATCTGCGCGTCAAGGAAGTGCGCAAAATCATCTTGACGCGACCGGCAGTTGAGGCGGGCGAACGACTTGGCTTTTTGCCCGGCGACATGCAAGAGAAGGTTGACCCGTACTTGCGTCCGCTCTACGACGCCTTGAAGGAGGTTTGGGGCTTCGACCTCTACCAGAAGTTTTTTAATCGCGGCGTGATAGAAATTGCCCCGCTAGCATACATGCGC
>JAFQZB010000070.1 GCA_017406175.1 Selenomonadaceae bacterium
AGAACCTTTCGTTGGAATAGCGAATCTACTCAAAAGGCTCATGTTCATTGCGTCATCGTCGGTTTCAGCTCTGCACCTAATGACAAGCCCAAAATTATTTTCGACGGTGATAAAAAAATCTTCGCGAAGAACATCAACGCCTATCTCCTCGACGCTGATAATATTTTTGTAGAAAGTCGCCCGAATCACCTTCAAGACTTCGTACCTGCCATCGGCATTGGCAACAAACCTATCGACGACGGCAATTTTCTCTTCACCTTCGACGAAATGAAGGATTTCATTGCTCGCGAGCCTCTTGCTGAAAAATATTTTCACAAATGGTACGGGGCGAGGGAATTTATCAACAATGAGCCGCGTTATTGTCTCCGGCTCTTGGATTGTCCGCCTAATGAACTGAACCGGATGCCGCTCGTTTATCAGCAAGCAAAAGCACGGGAACTCGCAAGCTTGCCGATAAGCTTACACGCTTTCACGTTGAAAATTTTCCGACCGGTAATTATCTTCTGATTCCGTCTGTCAGCTCCGAGAATCGTCAATATATTCCGATTGGTTTTATGAATCCTGATGAACTTGCCAGCAAATTAGTTTTTGTCGTTCCCAACGCGACTTTATATCATTTTGGAGTTTTAACGAGTTCAATTCATATGGCTTGGCTTAGGACTGTCGGCGGACGGCTGGAAGTAGATTATAGATACTCAAAAAAAATCGTCTACAATAATTTTGTGTGGTGCGAGCCGACGCCAGCGCAGAAAAAAAATCGAGCTGACCTCACAGGCGATACTAGACGCGAGGAAAAATTATCCAGAGGCGACTTTTGCCGAAATTTACGACGAAGTTTCCATGCCATATGAACTGCGCGACGCTCACAGAAAAAACGACCTTGCCGTTGCTACTGCTTACGGCTTGGAAAAATTTTTAGATGACGAGCCGTCAATCGCCGTCAAATTGCTCAAGATTTATGACCAAACCAGATAAAATATTTTCCGTCAGTCTAAAAGCTTTGGATTGTTGAGCAACAAAGTCACTATCTCGCGGACAATCGGGAAAAAATGATGCCACATAAACGCTTCATCAAATTTTTCACCGCGATGAAACAGAGAATTTCTATACTCGATAATTTTGTTGACCGTTTCCAGAGTCAAACAATGTTTTTCATCGTAAATAGAATACTCATTAACACCAATCGCTTGAAAAATCTCGTAAAGTTTTATCTTCCGGGACTTTTCCGTACGACCTTTCAAACTCTTAATCGCTTCAGATTTAGCGTTGCTTTTAAATTGTTTGGCAATCGCATCAAGTTCAGGCGACGTAAACAAAAGCTCTGTAAATTCTCGCTTGTAACGATTAGAATGCTCTATCACTTCAATTATGAGAAACCAATGGAAATATTTTGAAATACAACTGTTCGCTTTTACCCCGTCATAGTAATTGCTGAAGATGACTTTATCATATTCATTGATAACATTCCATTGTTCTCTATTCAATTCAAGTTGAGCAGTCATCTTGCCCGATAATGTCGTACGAATCACTTTATCGTTAATTGAATTTGTCGTATAAAAATTTAACCAATCAACTTCAGCATAGTTAAAGCCATTTTGAGGATTTACATTTTTTCTCGCCAATAACAGAGTAAAATAACTCTCTACTTTCCGAGCAAAATCAATGCTTTCTTCTTTCGTCATCCCCTTAGCCATTTCAAAACAAAAATCAACCTTTTCTGTTATGGAAAAATCCTTATCTACAACGATATTTCGAGGATTGATACTTACACTGAGAATATGCGTGCCGAATAAAAATATTTCTCGGAAACAAGCCGAATTTTTAAATAGAACACAATTTGACATGGATGTTCCTAAGTCAATGCGTCCACCAGAAGATTTTATTATCAATGGGAAATTGATAAACATAATTACAACTTACTCCTTTTTAAAGACAAAAATTTTTTAGCTAAAGGATTTTTCGAGTCCATAGCAAATATCACCAAGCAGAATCAAAATTTTGGGAGGAAAAAGTTAGAGGCGAAATAGCTGTATAAAAGCGGAAAGCTCGACAGTGTTTCCGACGCACTGCCGAGCTTTGTCCGGTGAATGCTTGCATCATTTACCGGAAAGCCCCCTAATGGGACTTCCTCGCCGTTCTCACGCTCTTAATAAGATTGCTAATGCCTTGTTTCAAAATTACACGAACATTTTACAGTAAAGCGGCGATTCTTTCAAGTTTTCAAGGGACTTTTCTCGGTAGATTTTTCAAGGCGGCATTCATCGGAATGTCGTCTTTTTTCTTTCTTCCCCACGAGGTGATATTTATGAAGCAACACCAGAGACAACTGAAAAAATTTTCTGCCGCGACCCTTGAAACCATTAACCGCCTTTCTCCTGACGAACTTGAAACACACGGGATAATTCAATCTGCGCGAGTTTCGGGCTACATTTGCCCGCTGTGCTCTTCCGGTGATGGCTCTAACGGTACCGGCATGACTCAAAATCCCAAAATCGAAAACTATACATCATTGCACTGTTTTGGTTGCGGAAAGTCTTTTAACCCTTTGCAGTTGTGCGCTCTTCATTACGGTTTGGAAATCCGTCGCGACTTTCCTACTCTCATTGAAAAAATCTGCGCGGACTTTAACATTCCCATTGAGTACGAGGATTTCGTATTTCATTCTTCTTTCCGCAGTTCGTCACGAAAGCCGCG